>JAICNB010000113.1 GCA_025928935.1 Acidimicrobiia bacterium | reverse complement strand
GTCATATCCACTGCTTCACCTCTTCGTTCTCTTCCCTCAAATCGATCGTCTCCTCCCCCGGCCACACGCGATTGGCGAGGGCCAATAGGAGCTCTTTGAGCTCCTCTCTTCCACCGAAAGTGGACATCTTCTTCAGCTGCTTGACGCTTTCCTGGAGCACGTCGGGGCGTGGCACATCCGTCTCGGCGATGTTGATCTGGGGATGTGAGCTGCTCAAGAGCGGGCCGGTGGCCAGTTCCTCGACCAGTTTCTCTCCGGCCCTGGCCCCCACCATCTTCACCTCGATGTCACGGCCGGGCACGAGGCCGCCCAGACGGATCATGCGATGGGCGAGGTCGATGATCCGCACAGGCTGACCCATGTCGAGCACGAACACCTCACCGTGGTCGGCCAACGCCGAGGCTTGGAGGACGAGCTGGACCGCCTCGGCGATGGTCATGAAGTAACGCGTCATTCGCTCGTCTGTGATCGTCACGGGGCCGCCGCTACGGATCTGCTCCATGAACGTTGGGACCACGCTTCCCCGGCTGCCCAGGACGTTCCCGAACCGGACCGACGAGTAGATGCAGCCTCCGATCTCGGTGTCGGACGCCGATTGGACCAGCATCTCCGCCAGGCGCTTCGAGGCGCCCATGACGCCCTTGGGCTCTACAGTCTTGTCGGTCGAGATGAGGACGAACCGCTCCACGGCGCCGATGCGCTTGGTCACCTTGAGCAGGTTGTTGGTGCCGACGATGTTGGTCTTGACCGCCTCCTCGGGCCACTCCTCGAGGATGGGCACGTGCTTGTGAGCGGCGGCGTGATAGATGACCTGCGGCCGGTACTTCTTGATGAGGGCCCTGAGCTTCCTCTTGTCCCTGATGTCACACAGCACGGGGAGGAGCTGGGTACCCGCCGGGTCGTCCCACTTGACCATGTTGTCGTGGAGATGGGTCTCGTCGTTGTCCATCGCGACGACCTTCTCGGGCATGAAGCGAAGCACCTGGCTGACGATCTCGGAGCCGATCGATCCGCCGGCCCCGGTGACCAGCACCGTCTTGCCGTAGAGGATCGACTCGACCGAGTCGAGGTCGGTGCTGACGGTTGGGCGGAGTAGAAGGTCCTCGATCTGGAGGTCCCTGATGTCCGGCCCGCCGTCGTAGCCGGTGAGCAGCTCGTCGAGGTCGGGTACGATCCGGAGCCGGACGTCCACGTCGACACAGAGGTCGACCAACCTCCGGGCCAGGACACTGGCGCCTTCCGAAGCGACGATCACCTGCTGCACGTTGAGCCTGGTCACGATCTCGGCGATGTCCTCCAGCTCACCGACGATGGGCAGGTTGGCGAGACGCTTGCCCTTGGGCGTGGGCCCGGAGCTGACGAACCCGATCACGTCCACCTCGTAGGGCCCGGTGTTACGGGCCAGATCAGCCGCCCGTTTGCTGGTCCCCAGGATCAGAACGCGCTCACGGGCATCGAGCTTGAGCCCGCGGTGGAAGGAGAAGAGACGGGAGCGGAACCGAACCGCCCCTAGGAAGCCCAGGCTGATCAGCGATCCGAGGACGAGCACCGACAGCGGCACAGGCCGATTGCCCGGTCCTTCGATCAGCTCGGTGTCGCCGAGGGCGAAAGTGATGAGGAAGAGGACCGCCGACGCCCAGAAGGTGGCGGCGATGACCCGGCGCGCCTCCCCGATGCTGGCGTACTCCCAGACGTGGCCGTAGGCACCCATCAGGACGTTGGCCACGAGATGGACCCCGATGATGACAGGTAGTGCTAGCGCCACCCGGCCCCACCAGACACCGGCGAGCTCCCTGTCCAGGGACAAGACCCCGAGAGCCGACAGATAGGCGACGGCGATGACCATCGCGTCGACGAACGCGAACGAGATGTCGGCACGGACCTGCGCCAGCAGTGTCGCCACCCGTGTCCCGATCGACATAGCCCCAATACGCCCGGTGAACCGTCTTATCACGGATCCGCCCTCTTCATCCCAGTCGGGTCTGCGCAGCGGCTCTCACACCACTGGCAGCACCCGTAATGCCTCCCTGACCCTGATTCGAGGATCGCTACCGCTGATGCGATCTCCCCCCAAACCCCGCCGAATCGTCGTTAGACGCCCCGACCCGTTCGACACCTTAACCACTCTGCGTGCTGCTTACCAGCGCGTAACTTAGTTTTTTCCGAGAACGCGAATTCTCCAGATCGGGTCTGCCCTGGGAAGGGGGGAAGGGTGTCGACCCTTGAGTGATGATCACGCTCCGTGTTATTCTGCGGCCCCTCAGTGGGGGCATCAGAGGGAGGACTCACCATGAAGGCATTGGTGACGGGTTCCGCCGGATTCATCGGCACGCACGTCTCGAGGGCGATGCTGGCCGACGGTTTCGACGTGACCGGGTACGACCAGAAGGACACCGACGAGCCGGGGGTGGAGTCGGTCATCGGGAACTTTCTCGACCTCGAGTCTCTCACCACAGCAGTGCGCGGCCATGACGTCATCGTCCACATCGGCGCCATCGGCGATGTCTATCTCGCCGCCACCAACCCCGAATTGGCCGCCGCGGTGAACGTGACCGGGAGCACCAACATCGCCCTCGCCGCCGAGGCGGCCGGGGCCCGGGTCGTGTACGCGTCGACCTGGGAGGTCTACGGCGACCCGGTCTACGAGCCGGTCGACGAGAACCATCCCTGTGAGCCCGACCACCCCTACAACATCACCAAGCTGGCCGGCGAGCGCATGCTGCTCGCCGCCAACCGGCTTCGGGACGTGCCGGTGATCGCCCTTCGTCTGGGCACGGCCTACGGGCTCGGCATGCGGCCCAACTCGGTCTTCGAGATCTTCATAGCCAAGGCCCTCGCCGGTGAGCCCATCACGATCCAGGGCGACGGTTCCCAGGGCCGACAGTTCACACACGCGCGCGACATCGCCCGTGCCTTCGTCGCCGCGGCGAAGAGCGAGGCCCGGGGCATGCCTCTCAATGTCGTCTCACCCGAGATGATCTCCATAAAGCAGCTTGCCGAGCTCGTGACCGAGCGCTTCCCAACCGAGGTGACCTACGGGCAGCCGCGGCCGGGAGACGTGACTCCGTCGTACGTGTCGGCATCCCGCATCGAGGAGGTCCTGGGCTGGAAGGCCGAGGTCTCGTTCGAAGAGGGCATGGAGGAGTTGCTCTCCGCCGACCGGGGCTAGTGGTCCCTCACATGAATAGTGTGCGCGTGTGGAGGGGCCACTAAGTGGGCTCGGACAAGATCCGGGTCCTGGTCCTGATCAAGGGGCTGGGGATCGGCGGGGCCGAGAAGCTGATCTCAGAGGGGGCCCGATTCTGGGACCGAGAGTCCTTCGACTACAGCGTCGCCTATGTCCTCCCCTGGAAGGACCAGCTCGTCGGCGATCTCGAGAGCCAGGGGATCGAAGTGCAGATGATCGGAGGCGAGCGTGGTCTGACCCCACCTACCCTCAGCCGCCTGCGCCGCCTGGTTCGGGACGAGCACATCGACCTGATCCACGCTCACCTGCCCACGATGGGCATCGTGGCCCGCGTCGCCTCGCCGGTGCCGGTGGTCTACACGGAGCACAACATGGCCGATTCCTACCGGCCGCTGACCCGGACCCTCAACCGGATGACCTATGGCCGCAACGCAGCCGCGACCGCAGTATCGGGGGCGGTGGCCGGTTCGATCGCCGGCTGGCCCGGTGACCCGGCAATGGTGATCCCGAACGGGGTGGCGGTGCACGTCGATCCCGATGGCGTCGCTGCCGCCCGACAGGAGCTTCGGCTCGCGGAGTCAGACCTGTTGGTGGCGCATGTGGGCAACATTCGCCCGGGCAAGGGTCACGACGTGCTCATCGATGCGGTGGCCCGTCTCCATGAGCGCTTGCCCTCGGTCCGGTTCGTGTCCATCGGCGGCGAGAAGTACCCCGGGGATCTCGAGCGGGTTCGGGGCCGGGCCATCGAGGCCGGGCTGGAGGACGTGCTCAGATTCATGGGCCGCCGGCCGGACGCCCTCAACTTCGTCGCCGCCGCCGACCTGTTCGTCAACCCCTCGAGTGTCGAAGGGCTCCCCGTCGCCATACTCGAAGCGATGGCGTTGGGCCGGCCGGTGGTCGCCGCCGCCGCCGGAGGCGTGCCCGGCATCGTCAAGGACGGTGTGACAGGGATCCTCGTCGAGCCCAACGAGCCCGAGGCATTGGCGGGCGGCATCGAGAAGATGCTCAACGACCCTTACCTCGCCGAGCGGCTCGGCCAGGCGGCACAGGACATGGTGAAGAAGGAGTACGGCCTCGAGCCGATGGTCAGGGCCACCGAGGACGTGTACCGGAGGGTGATCCGTGCCTGACACCATCACCACCCGTGAGCTCGAAGAGGGTGACGTCGTTCCGGTGCTCGACCTGCTGCGCGCCTCATTGGGCGAGCCGCCACTGCTTCGCCGCACACCGGAGCTGTTCGCCTGGAAGCACTACGACAACCCATTCGGCCGATCCATCGCCGTCCTGGCCGAGGCCGACGACCGCATCGTCGGTCTGCGCGCTTTGATGCGATGGGACCTGCTCACGACGCGGGGATCGACCATCCACTGTGTGCGCGCGGTCGACACGGCGACCCATCCCGAGTACCAGCGGCGGGGGATCTTCCGCCGGCTAACCGAGGAAGCTCTCGAATTAGCGGTAGCCAAGCACGTCGATCTGGTGTTCAATACACCCAACGAGAAATCGGGTGCGGGGTATCTCT
>JAICNB010000080.1 GCA_025928935.1 Acidimicrobiia bacterium | reverse complement strand
GGGCAGAGAGCATTGACCCTGATGTTCTCCCGGGCATGCACCACCGCCAGCTCGCGGGTCATGGCCAGGACCGCCCCCTTGGAGGCGGTGTAGGCGACCTGTGGTGTCGCCGCCCCGAGCAGTGCGACGAACGAGGCCGTGTTGATGATCGATCCACCTCCGGCTCGGCGCAGGGCGGGGATCCCGTACTTGCAGCCGAGAAACACGCCCCTGGCGTTGATGTCCATGGTGAGATCCCAGATCTCGATTTCGGTCGAGATGGCGTCATCGTCATCCGAGTGCATGATCCCGGCGTTGTTGAACATGACGTCGAGACGCCCATAGGCACTCTCCGCCGTCTTCACCATCGCCTCGGCGCCCTCCGCCGAGGAGACATCGGCGACATGTGGGGTGGCGTCGCCGCCCGCCGCCTTCACCTTCTCGGCGGTCTCCTCGACCGAGTCACTGTTGACATCGACGGCCAGCACGCTTGCCCCCTCGGCTGCGAACAAAAGGGATGCCTCACGTCCAATCCCGGAACCGGCGCCGGTGATCAGCGCGACCTTGTCCTGGAGTCGGCCGCTCATATTCGCTCGAAGTAGCGCCAGCGCTCCCAGTCCGTGACCGAGTTGTCGAATGCCTTCTGCTCGGTCTCGAAGAAATGGGTGTAGTGCTCCTGGACTTCGGACCCGAACGCTTGCTTGACGAACTCCGACGAGGCGAACAGCTCGGTCGCCTCCCGGAGGGTGTAGGGCACCCGGGGCAGCTCCTGGGCCTGATAGACGTCGCCCAGGAAGATCTCGGGTGCCTCGATCTTGTTGGCGATCCCGTCGAGACCGGCGGCGAGCACCGCGGCATAGGCGAGATAGGGATTGGCATCGGCCCCGGGGATCCTGCACTCGATGCGCAGGCTCTGGTCATGGCCCACCACACGGAAACCGGCGGTGCGATTGTCGTAGCTCCATCCCAACCGGGTCGGGGCCCACGACCCGTCCTGGTATCGCTTGTAGGAGTTGATGGTCGGGGCATAGAACACCATCAGCTCGGGAACGTGCGCCATCCAGCCGCCGAGGAACCAGCGGAACTCGTCGGTGCCGTGGACCGGCCCGAACTCGAGTTCACCGGGGAAGGCGTTCTCATCGTCCGACCACAGGCTGACGTGGAGATGGCACGAGGATCCGGCCTCCGTCATGTCGGGCTTGGCCATGAACGTGACGGAGACGCCGGTGTGCTCGGCGATCTCCTTCATCGCCTGCTTCATGATCGTGTGGCGGTCGGCCATGTCGAGGAGCTCTGCATAACGAATATTCATCTCGTGCTGGCCCTTGCCCCACTCACCCTTCGAGTTCTCCACCGGGATGCCCGAGGCGGTGAGGTGACGACGAACCTGAGCGTTGTAGAACTCCTCCCTGGCGCCCTGGAGGAGGTGGTAGTCCTCGATGTACCAGCCGGCCGGCCTCATGTCCGAGTACTTCTTCTCGGCCGCTTCCCGGTAGGAGTCCTCGAACAGGAAGAACTCGAGCTCCGAGGCCCCCTTTGCGGTGTAGCCGGACTCTCCGGCCGCTTCGAGCTGGCGACGGAGGATCGTGCGTGGCGCCACCGTCACCAGATCGTGGGTCCGGGGGTCCTCCAGATCGCAGAGGACGAACGCAGATCGGTCGAGCCAGGTTGCCACCCTCAGCGTGCTCAGGTCGGGGACCATGTGGAAGTCGCCATAGCCCAGGTCCCAGCTGGCGTAGGTGTATCCGGGCACCGGCTCCATCTCCATGTCGACGGTGAGCAGGTAGTCACAACCATGCGTCCCGAGCTCCGAGATCTCCTCCAGGAAGTGCCGCGCTTCGAATCTCTTCCCGTGCACCCGGCCGTAGTGGTCGGTGAATGCTGTCACGACGGTCTCGATCTCGTCGTCGCCGACCATCGCCTCCAGCTCGTCCAGGCTGATCATGCCCCGCAATCCGGCCATCTGGCGCCCTCCTCGGTCTGTCTCGGCTGTGTGGAGGCTAGGCCGCGAACCACCGCTCTTGCCGCTGAACAGCCGATCAAAAAAGGGCCGACGCGGGCGGCATGGGACCCTCCCTTATTCCTAATCTCGACGCCAATCTCACCGAGGGAGGCACGTCTATGTCGAACGAACGCAAGGTCGGCTCGGTCACCTACCGGGACGTCGACCAGCAGTACTTCGAGCAGAGAGGTCTGAAACGTCACGCCGGGGTGTGGATGCTCTGGGCCCTCGGTGTGGCCGCAGTCATCTCGGGCGACTTCTCCGGTTGGAACTTCGGTCTCGACGTCGGCGGCTTCGGTGGCCTCTTCATCGCCACGATCGTCATCACGATCATGTACATCGGGTTGTGCTACTCGATCGCGGAGATGTCACCGGCACTCCCCCACACCGGGGGGGCGTACTCCTTCTCACGCTCCGCGATGGGGCCGTGGGGAGGGTTCATCACCGGTCTCGCCGAGAACATCGAATACGTCGTCACCCCGGTGGTGGTGGTCTACTTCGCCTCGATCTACGCACAGAGCGTGTTCAACGACCTATTCGGGATCGAGCTTGGCCTCCCCTGGTGGTGGCTCATCTTCTATGCCGTCTTCGTTGGGCTCAACATCATCGGGATCGAAGCCACGATGCGCTTCTCTGTCGCCATCTGCCTCATCTCGTTGGCGGTGCTGGCGGTGTTCTTCGTCCTGGCCATCCCCAACTTCGACGCCGCCAACCTGACCAACATCGATGCGGAGGCGGGTGGGACCTCGTTCCTCCCCTTCGGAATCGGAGGGATCTTCGCCGCCTTGCCCTTCGCCATCTGGTTCTACCTGGCCATCGAGGAGCTACCCCTTGCCGCCGAAGAGTCGATGGACCCGAAGCGGGACGTGCCAAGGGGGACCATGTGGGGCCTGTGGACGCTGGTCATCACCGGTATGGGGGTCCTGTTCCTCAACACCGGTGTCAACGGGGCCGAGGAGATCAGAGTCTCCGGTGAGCCTCTACTGGACGGCTTCAGGGCGATCCTGGGCACGGAGAGTGCGGCGATCCTCGGGTTGTTCGCCCTCACCGGGTTGATCGCCAGCTTCCACACCATCATCTACGCCTATGGGAGGAACATCTATTCGCTGTCCCGGGCCGGCTACTTCCCACACTGGATGTCGGTCACCCACGGGAAGCGGAAGACACCCTGGGTTGCGCTCCTCTTGGGTGCGGTCGTGGGCTACGCGCTGGCGTTCCTGCTCGACAGCCAATACGAGGGCACGGCCGGGGCAGCCCTCCTCAGCATGGCCGTCTTCGGAGCCGTGATCTCATACTTCATGCAGATGCTGGCTTTCATTCGCCTCCGCAGCAAGATGCCGAACATCGAGCGCCCTTATCGGAGCCCGGTCGGGGTCGCGGGTGCGGCAGTTGCTGGCGTCATCGCGCTGGTGGCGCTGATCGCGCTGTTCTTGAACGATGCATATCTGCCCGGGGTCTATGGGGTGGCGATCTGGTTCGTGCTTGGCCTTCTCTACTTCGGGTTGTCGGGAAGGAACAAGCTGGTCCTGTCTCCCGAAGAGGAGTTCGCCCTAACCAGAGGTGAGCACGGCCATCCCGAAGCCGAGGGATACGGCACGACGAAGGTGGCCGAGACGACGGGCGACGCATCGACGTCACAGAACCCTGATGTGACAGGCACAGTCACCTGAGGGAGGCCATCCTGTCGCACATCATCATCAGGTCACGTCCTCCGGCCAGACAATGACCCTGGACTTGTGCGATGACCGGCTTGGGATGATCGAATATCTCGAGCAATCGCTCCAGGTCGTTGCTGAGGCTGACCAGGGGCTCCTTTCCATCTGTCTCCTCGGTGAGGTCGTAACCGGCACAGAAGGACCGACCTGACCCGGCGATCACGAGAACTCGAACCGAGTCGGCCTCGGCGGCTTCGGCCAGGGCGGCAGACAGCCCGCTGACCAGGCCCGAATCGAGGGCGTTCAGCTTGGCGGGCCGATTCAGGGTGAGCCGGCGAACCGCTCCCACGTCATCGACCAGCAGTGCCGGCTCACTCATGCCGGAGTCATCAGGGCGTCCACGGCCACCGCCCTCTCCGGCCCGGCGATGACCGGATTGACGTCGATCCCGCCGATCTGCTCAGCGGCGTCGATGGCCAGCTCTGAGAAGCGAACGACGACGTCTACCAGTTTGTCGATCTCCACTGGTGGGCCGCCCCGGAACCCTTCGAGCAGGGGACGCATGCGAAGACCGTCGAGAGCCCTGAGCGCAGCCGGTCCATCGACAGGGGGGAGCAACGCCACCCTGTCTTCCAGCAGCTCGATCAGCCGGCCCCCGGCGGAGACGAGCACCACCGGCCCGAACTGTTGGTCGACCACCATCCCTAAGGCGACCTCGACGCCCGGTGCGACCTGCTCCGCCACCATCACCTGTGGCCCCAGTCTCGTCGTGATCTCCCTGAAAGCGCCCAGGAGACCGGTCTCGTCGACGATCCCGGTCACCACCCCAGCGGCCTCGGTCTTGTGGCTCACCGGGGCGGAGGTCTTGAGGACGATGGGATAGCCGATCCGGCCCGCGGCGGCGAGAAGGGCGTCTTCATCGGACACTGTCTCCAGGACCGGGACCGGGATCCCGTAGGCGGCGAGGATGCTCAGCGCCGACGCCTCTCCGCCCAGCCCGGGAGTGGGGTCGGCGAGGTTGGTGATTCGGGCCCCCAAAGGGTGTGAGCGCCGACGGCTGCCGTGGTCGATCAGATGCCTGATGGCGAGAAGACCGGTCTCGGTGCCTTCTAGGACCGGCACACCGCCGTCGCGGAGCCTCCCGGCCTGGACCTGGTCCACGGTGCTGGAGAGGTTGCTCAACACCGCCAGCGGCTTCTCCGTCCTTCCTGCGACCATGAAGGCAGCATTGGAGTAGGCGTAGTCCGGCTTCTCCTCGGCAGTGAGATCGACACAGAAGGCCAGGGCTCCGATCGCCGGATCCCCGGCCATGGCATCGAGACATTCGACGAACACCTCTTCGGCATCACGTCCCGTACCCCAGGCATCCACCGGATTGGCCGCCTCCAAGCCGGGGTCGAGCACGGCGGCGATCCGCTCACTGGTGACGGGGGCCAAATCGGGAAGGGACACACCCACCCGGTGAGCCGTGTCGATGAGAAGCGCACGCTCGCCGCCCGAGTCGTGCACCGCGCCGAGGCCCGCGATGGTCGCCCGTCGACCAGCCGAGAACAGCTCGATTGTGTCGGCCATCTCATCCATCGTCCACACCCGGTGCACACCGTGGGCATCGAAGAGGGCCTCGTACGCCGCGTCATCACCGGCGATGCCCTCGGAGTGGGTCGCCACCGCTTCCCGCGCCCCACTGCTGGCGCCGACCTTCAAGGCCACCACCGGGATATGCCTTTCCTCGGCCAGGAGCAGGGCGCGTCGGAAGGCTCCCGGGTCCCTGATCGTCTCGAGAAACATCGAGATCACCCTCGTGCTCTCCAAGCCGAGCGCCCACGTCAGGTAGTCGGCCATCGTGGTGTTGATCTCGAGCCCGGTGGAGACGACGAGATTGAAGCGAATGCGACGCCGGTTGTGGAGCATGGCCGAGAAAAGGGAGCCGGAGTGGCTGAGGAAGGTGACGGCACCGGCGTGAAGGTCCTCGGGCTGATAGAAGCCGCAGATGCGAAGGCCGTCCTCGATGTTGAGAAAGCCCATCCCGTTCCCGCCGCAGATGGGCACACCCGCCTCATCGGCAAGGTCCCGCAGACGATCCCGCAGCGGCCCCCCTTCTCGGGCCTCCCCATGACAACTGGCGAAGATGGCCACCGAGCGGGCCCCGATCTCGACGGCTCTCTCCATCTCGGTCTCGAGCCGGCCGTTGGCCACGGCCAGGACCACGAGGTCCGGTGTCGAGCCCATCGCCTCGACCGACGGGTACGCGGAGAAGCCGTGAACTTCGGAGTAACGCGGGTTCACCGGATAGACGTCTCCGCCGAACCCACCCGACACGAGCTGACGCACCGTCTGGTCACCCACCGAGCCCGGGCGCTCACTGGCGCCGACAATCGCCACCGATCGGGCGCGGAGCATGGGGTCGAGGGAGATCATTCGTGCCGGAACCTGAACGATCATTCAGGGTAGAGGCGGCCGTCCCGCCCCTGCAATGGAGCTTGGACCTGTGCAAAGATTGCTCGGGTGAGCCCCAGACCGAGCCTGACCGAGACCAGACGCACCGAGATCCTCGCCGCCACCAGTGCCACCATCGCCGACCGGGGGCTGTGCGAGACTCGCATCGCCGACATCGCCGATCACCTCGGAGCCAGCCCCGCCCTCATCCTCTATTACTTCCCCTCGAAGGCAGCCCTCCTCACCGAAGCACTCATCTATCAGGATCAGGTCTTCCACGATGCGGTCAAGGGCGAGCTGGACAGCGCCGGGTCGGCAACTGCCAAGCTGGCGATCCTCATAGAGGCCAGCTGCCCCAAGCCAACTCGGGGAAATGGGGAGCCCGACGGATGGGTGCTCTGGCCGGCGGCATGGGAGATGTCCCGCCACGATCCGACCCTGGCGGCGGCCCGGGCCCGTCTCGACGAATCCTGGCGGAATCAGATCTCAGCCATCGTCGACGAGGGGATCGCCGCCGGCGAGTTCGACGACATCGATTCGGCCGACTTCGCCATTCAGCTTGCTGCACTTCTAGATGGCCTCGCCATCGAGGTGATGCTCCGTGACCCCACGGTGGACGCAGCCCGGATGAGGACGCTGGCGAACGGCTTTGTCGAGATGGCACTCAACACCCATGTTTGAGCGACGCGAACCCTGAATGGCGGTTTAGTGTCTGGACCGGTTCCGAGGAGGTAACTGTGGCATATCACCCCAGGGAGAACTGGAGTCCCCAACTCCGTCGAAGGGTCTACACGAGACGGGACTTCTTACACAGGGCGGCGCTCCTCGGCATTGCGCTGCCGGCCCTTCCTAGCCTGCTCGCCGCCTGCGCCGATCGCGAGGGCCAGGAAGGCGCGGAACTAGCCATCGGCACCCCAGCCAAACCGACGCAGCAACCGCTTTTCGACGACAACCCCGCCATCGACTCCGGGTTGGAGCCCGAGGACGGGCCCCTCCTCTTGTACAACTGGGAGGACTACATGAACCCGGAGACCATCCCGCTCGCTGCGGAGGCGCTCGGGGTCGAGATCCAGGTGACCACCTTCGTAAACGAGGAAGAAGCCCTCGCCCGTCTCTCGTCCGGCGAGGTTCAGTTCGACGTCTGGTTCCCCACCTCGCAGCGAGTTCCGGTGGCGGTGGCCGCGTCTCTCATCCAACCTCTCAATCACGACTATCTGCCCAACCTCCAAGCCAACGTTTGGCCACAGCTGGTCGATCCCTATTACGACCAGGGATCCCGGTACACGGTTCCTTATGTGACGTACACCACGGGCATCGGGTGGCGAACCGACCTCGCCGACAGCGCCGATATCGAGGGCCAGGCCAACCCCTGGGATGTTTTTTGGAACGAGAAGTACTCCGGGGTGATCGGAATGCTCGATTCGTTCACCGATGTGATACCAGTCGCCCTTTTCCACAATGGGGTGGCCGACCCGTCGCAAGCCACCGAGGACGAATTGGTCGCCGCAGGAGACGCCCTGGTCGAGCTGATCGATCTGGTCGACATCCGATACCGGATCGATGGCAGTTACGCCGGCCTGCCCGAGGGGAGATATGCGATCCACCAAGCATGGTCGGGCGATCTGGTCAACTCCCAGTACTTCTGGCCTGGTGGGGTGGATGAGGGCACCACGCGATACCTGTGGCCGGCCAAGAGCGAGGGTTCGACCACCAAGGGGGCGATATCCAGTGACACGATGACGGTGCTCAAGGGCTCAGAGCGCCCCGTGCTGGCCCATGCGTTCCTCAATTACATGCTCGACGAGGCCAACGCCCTCAAGAACTTCGAATACGTCGGCTACCAGCCTCCACAGAACGGCCTCACTTCCGAGTACCTGATCAGCGAAGAATGGCTTCTTCCCCACCTGGCACCAGCCCTGGTGGCACCTGAAGACTTCGAATTGGACTCGGCCTGGGTCCAGGGCCCCCTCGACGCAGCCACCGAGGCGTTGTGGGTCGAGCAATGGAATCGGGCCAACTCGGGTGGCTGACACGGCGGCCTAGAGGGCCATGCCCACCAATCTCGCCTCCGGGGCCGAGTACGCCACGGTCGGCCAGAGACGATGGGTGTGGCCTGGCTTCGCCCTGCCCGGTGTGCTTTGGTTGATTCTTCTCTTCTTGGTCCCGTTCTACGCGGTGTTTGCGATCGCGATGGGCCAACTCGACCCCATCCTGCAGCGGGCGACACCGGAGTGGAACCCCTTCTACTGGGACCTGACCGTCATAGGCGAGGCGTTCGCCGAGCTCTTCGGCGGTCAGCTCGGCGTGATCGCCCTTCGAACCCTGGCCTATGTCTTCATCGCATCGCTCTTCTGTGTCCTTGTCGGATACCCGGTCGCGTACTTCGTGTCGAGAAAGGCAGGGCGTTGGCGTTGGCTGTGGCTGCTGTTGATCCTTGCGCCTTTCTGGATCAACTACCTGATGCGGATGATGTCCTGGGTCAATCTGCTCAGCCCGGACGGCCAGGTCAACCGCTGGTTGACCACGATCGCAGGATGGTTCTCAGTCGCATTCACCCCACCCGATTGGCTGGCAGGCAACCACGTGGTGGTCATCCTGGGATTGGTCTACGGGTACATCCCGTTCTTCATCCTCCCCCTTTTTGCCGCGCTGGACCGGATCGATGAAGCCACCTTGGAGGCCTCGCGTGACCTCGGGGCCAGCAATGCGCAGACCTTCTGGCGCGTGACCTGGCCACTGTCTCGAAACGGAGTACTGGGGGGCCTGGTCATCATCATGCTCCCCATGTTCGGGGACTACTACACGCCCAACCTCTTGTCGGGATCGCCTCGCACCCGCATGTACGGGAACACAATCGACCAATACATCAATCAGACCACCAGTGGGGGCGCGGTCGGCGCCGCACTGACCATCATCCTGATGATCTTCATCGCCGGACTGATGGTGTATTACCTGCGGTCGATCAATCGGGCCTCGCAGGAGGCCCGAGAGTGACGTCGACCAGCCCGTCGCGGGTCCGGTCTGCGATCAGCAACCCCTGGGGCAAATCGCGGATGCTGCCACTGGTGACCCTGCTCTACGTCCTCTGGTCCATCATCCCGGTGGGGATCGCTGTTCTGTTCTCGTTCAATTCAGGCAGATCGAGGAGCACCTGGCAGGGGTTTTCCACTCGCTGGTACGTCGGTGATCCGGCGGCGGCCGAGTCGGTGCTGTACGACCCTTCCCTGCGGTTCGCCCTCAATCAAAGCCTCAAATTGGCGATTCTGACCATGCTCGTCGCCACTCCCATAGGAGTCGCCCTCGCACTCGGTCTGGCGAGGTGGAGAGGAAGAGGCGTCAAGGCGTCCAATCTGTTGATGCTGATCCCCCTGGTTACCCCCGAGATCGTGATGGGGGTCGCCCTGTTTCTGGTCTTTGCCGAGGTTTACGACTTCGTTCCCTTCGGGACCTGGACCCAGTTCCTGGGACACGTCACGTTCTCGATCTCGTTCGTGGTGATCATCGTTCGGGGGCGTCTGTTTGCCATTGGCAGGGACTACGAGGAAGCCGCCATGGATCTCGGGGCTTCCCAATTCGAGGCGATGCGCCGGGTGCTGCTCCCCCTCCTCGCCCCGGCGCTCCTCGCGAGCCTTGCCATCGTCTTCGCCATCTCGATCGACGATTTTGTCATCAGCCAATTCCTGATCGGGGGCGCGGAGTCCGTCACCATCCCGGTCCAGCTCTACTCGGGGGCGCGGCTCGCTCCGCCACCTTCCCTCAATGCCCTGGCCACCATCCTCATGGTGGTGACAATCGGTGCGATCGTGGTCGCGGGCCTCTTGTTCAGGGCCTTGAACAAGAGGAGCGGTGGAGAGGGCTCGGCCATAGAGTCGGTGGCCGGGCTCGAGATGTGAGAGTGTCTCCGATTGGCGCCGGAAATCAAACAGGCGATCACACCGTGAGGCGAACGATCGGTCGTGAGTCATTGCGGCGGATCAACTCGACGAAGCCGTGCTCGTCGAACATGCTCAGCGTCCCGGTGAAGTAGTCCACTGCGGAGCTGCGAGGGCCATCGACCGGATAGGCCTCGATGACATCTGCCCCCTCGTGCTTGGCGAATGCGATCGCGGCGGTCAGGAGCCCGGCTCCGACGCCCCGCTTGCGATAGCCGGTTCGCACGACGAAGCAATTGATCGACCATGGCTCTATTTGGTCGACCCGCTTGAGCAGGCGAGATCGGTCGAGCGTCGGGAACTCGTGACGCGGGCCGACCTGGACCCAGCCGACCGGATTCTCCTCGACGTAGCCAATCAAGCCGGGCGGTCGTCCTTCGGCTGCCACGTCGGCGAAACGATCGCGGTTGTCCCGCTCGTCCCCGAATCCGCCGTCGGGTCTGCGCCAGTGCATGCAGAAGCAGTTCCTGGCGACTCCACGATCGCCAAATACCACCTCCATGTCGTGGAATCTGTCGGGGGTGAGAGGAAGACAGGTCATCGGGCCGAGATCGGTCTCGCCCGAATGTGACCAAGTCTTCCTAGGCACCCAGCGGCTCCTCGGCCTCGCAATGAGGGCCGAAGACCAGCTCGATCACCTCCGCCTCTGTGATGCGCGCCGGCTCGGGATCCTGGGCGACGTACTTCCACCAGAACCTCCGCAACGACACTTGACGCAACTCCTCGTCGAGATGGCGGATCATCTCGAAACCGGCACTGGGCAGCATGAGATCTTCCTTCCTGCGGCTACCCTCACCGTAGGTCATGATGCGGACAGGATCTGTCCGCATAACCCCGGAGAATCGAGGATCATGGACAGCGCCGAACGTCTGCTCAAGCTTCTCGCACTGCTCGAGGGACGTATCGACTGGACCGCCGAGGAGCTGGCGACCCGTCTCGCGGTGACCACGAGGACGGTGCGGCGTGACATCACCCGTCTCCGGAGCCTCGGATACCCGGTGGAGGCCGTTGCCGGCCCCGGCGGGGGGTACCGGCTCGGAGCCGGGGGCAAGCTCCCTCCGTTGCTCCTCGACGACGAGGAGGCGCTGGCGGTTGCCCTGGGGCTCAGGGTGGCGACGGCGACGGCGGTCGGCGGTTTGGAAGTCGCCTCTCTGTCTGCCCTGTCGAAGCTCGAGCACGTCCTGCCACCGAGGCTCCGCACCCAGCTGGAGGACATCTCCGAAGCCACTGTGTCCACCGTGACCACCTCCGCCTTCTCCGTCGACCATGGCTCCCTTGCTGTGGCTGCCTCGGCGGCACGCACCAAGCAGAGGATGCGTTTTGGATATGTCGACACACACGGCCAGGCGACGGAGAGACACACCGAGCCGTTGCGCCTGGTTCACACCGGACGTCGGTGGTACCTGGTCGCCTTCGACCTCGATCGCGACGACTGGCGGACCTTCCGGCTTGACCGGCTCTCTAACCCCCGGGTGACGGGGATGCGCTCGGCGCGTAGACCCGAACCGGACCCGGTCGAGCTCGTCCAGCGGGGAG
>JAICNB010000106.1 GCA_025928935.1 Acidimicrobiia bacterium | reverse complement strand
CACGCCCCCTTCACCGGCGACCAACCGCAGAACGAACCTCGGCATTCGCCTCGGTTCCTTGCCGCTGAGCATCTGTGAAAGGTAGGGCAGCCATTCGGCCACCGGGGCCGGGTCATCGTCGACGATGTTGTAGACGCCTCGGCTGCCGTGCTCGACGGCTGCCAGCGTTGCCGTCGCCGCGTCGGTGATGTGGATGAACGACCATATGCCGCCGCCGCCGCCGATCAGTGGGAACCTGCGTTTGCGGATCATCTCGAACAGCTCCCCGCCGGGCGCCATGTTCGTGCCCGGACCGTAGAAGCCGCCGTATCGCAGGGCGATGCCCTCGGTCCACTCGGCACCGAGGACCGCCTCCTCGAGGTGTCGCATCGCGGCCAGGCCCTCACGCAACTTGCCCGGAGGCGAGGGATCGAGCGGGTCCTGTTCGGTCTTCACCGGCCCGCCGGTCCGCGCATACAACGCGTAGTTGCTCTGCGCAATGAATCGACGCACTTCCACGGCCCGCCCGGCCGACAGCAGATGATGGGTCCCCTCGGTCCGCAGACGGTTGGTCAGTTCGGCACCGCGCTTGAGGGCACGCATACCCCAACCCGAGAGGGCGGTCAGCTGGTGGACGATCACATCCGGTTGCGCCAGACCCACTGCCCGGGCGATCTGGTCTCGGTCGAGGGCGTCCGCCACCACCGGGACAGCTCCCATCTCGTCCAGCATCGCTCGCTTCGACTCATGACGCGTCATCCCGTGGACCTCATGTCCGGACGCGACCAGGAGGGGTACCAATTGCTTTCCCACTGCTCCTGTGGCACCGGCTAGGAAGACTCTCATCACGACTCCTTCATCGTTGACTGCCTCACCTGATACGACAAGACAGCGGTCCGATCTGTGACAGGGGGCAGAACCCGGGCTCAGGCGGAGGGCTGCCGGTCTCCGTCGGCAGGTCCCCGGTCAGCGGGTCCGACTATCCTGCCGCCACCCACAACAGGAGGCTCCCACGAGCACCGATGAGAACAAGGCTCTTGTCCAACGCTGGTTCAACGATGTCGTTTCCCAGGGTGACATGAGCTCATTCGACGCCATATGCGCGGTCTGCCACCCCGACTTCGAGATGATACGCGGCGTCGCCAACCCCGCTCCACGCGGCTTCGAAGCCACCAAAGGGCTCATCTCCAGCCTGCGCACGGCGTTCCCGGATCTCTCCGCGACGGTTGACGAGCAGATCGCAGAAGGGGACAAGGTCGTCAGTCTGGTCACGATGACCGGTACCCATCAGGGCGACTTCATGGGTATCCCGGCGACCGGGAGATCCTTCACGATGCCGGGTGTGAGTGTCTGGGAGGTTCGTGACGGCCAGCTCATCTCAGAAATGGTGAGCTGGGACTCGATGGCAATGATGCAACAGCTCGGCGTGGCCCCGGCTCCCCCCGGACAGAGCTGAGATAGCAGTCAGTATCGTCGGCAGGCGACGTCGAGCACCTGCCGGGCGACATCAATCCATGACGTGGACGCCGATCTTCCCGCGCGTGTGTCGTGTCTCGATCAGCTCATGGCCCGTTCTCACGTCACGTAGCTCGATGACCCTGGAGACCTCGGGATTGATCTGCCCCGAGTCGACCAGGGCTGCCACCTCGGTGAGGGTGGCACCGATCGGGGGCGGGGCGTACACCATGTGTTGACGGACTCCGTGAGCCTGGGCGGTCTCCTCGGACGGCGGTCGGACCGTCGAAACCAGCATTCCATCCGGCTTCAGCAGTGACCATGATCGGTCCAGGGTGTCATCACCGACGGTGTCCAGGACGACGTCGACAGATCCCTGGCCGACAACATCTTCGAAAGGCTTGGTCCGATAGTTGATCGCCTGGTCGACCCCGAGCTCTTCGAGGAAGTCGATGTTGGTCGAGGCGGTGCCAATCACCTTCGCTCCTCGCAGCTTGGCGAGCTGCACCGCAATGTGGCCGACGCCACCGGCCGCGGCGTGGATGAGGGCGGTCTGCCCGTCCCTTAGATTGCCGGCTTCGTAGAGCGCTTGCCAGGCGGTGAGCACGACGTGGGGGATTGCCGCTGAATGGATGAAGTCGAGAGTCTTGGGCTTGATGGCCACGTCGTCTGCAGCCACTGCGACGTATTCGGCGTAGGAGCCGTCCCTCGAGACGCCACCTCTGGCATACACCTCGTCACCGGGCGAGAACGCCTGCATTCCGGGACCGACCTCTTCGATGATGCCCGCGGCGTCGGTTCCCAGTGTCAAAGGCAACTCGTGGCCGAAATAGTCGGCCATATACCCGGCTCGGACGGCTGCATCGAACGGATTGATCGAGGTCGCGTGAACCGCGATCAAGACTTCTCCCTCTCCAGGAGTAGGACGGGGCACCTGCTCGAAGGTCAGCACTTCCGGGCCCCCGTAGCTGTGAATCCTAACGGCGTCCATCGTGTTCATCACAAGGCTCCTGATTCTCAGATTGACCGCCGCACACTATCCACAAGCAGATGTCGCGTGCATGGTCGAAGACCCACCATTTGACCGGCACCGGAGGGTCGATTCGACGGGCGGAGGATCGGCAGAAAGGAGAGATTCATGGCCAAGATCGTGGCCGGTGTCGATGGCTCTGAAGAGTCAGCCCGGGCCCGGGCCGGGGCCGCTGATAAGGCTCCCCCGAAAGGTTGGCGGGGAGCATGCAGAAGCGCTCGTCAGATCGATGCCGGCCGAGAAGGTCGGTGGCGAGGATGTGGAGATCCGTCGGACGATCGCCGACGAAGAGAAGCCAGCCCGTCCTGTGACTGAGTGCATCCGGGGGTGATCGCTACCTCGCACTCCGGCTGGTGGGGGACTCGTTGGCGATGTTGTCGATCGAGGCCCGGTCTTCCGCATTGACCCGCATCGCCTCCTCTACAACTTGATCGAGCTGCACGGAGGGAATGACCACCGCCCCGGACGCGTCGGCGAATACAAAATCGCCGGGGTGGATTCCCACCCGGGAGAAAACGACAGGCACATTGGCCTGGTAGGGGGTGACGACATCGCCACCCCAACGGGTGGCTTCCCCGCGGCAATACGTGGCGAAGTCTTGGTGGGCCAACTCGTCGAAGTCTCGGAGCCGGCCATCGGCCAGGATCCCGGCCAGTCCCATCTTCTCCAGGCGGGCCAGCTTGGTGCCACCCGCCAGCGAGGTGTCCTGGTGGTCGTTGCTGGCGAGCACCAGCACCTTGCCCTCACCGTCGTCGGCGACTGCCCGGTAGAACAGGTCGGCGAAGTTGTACGTCTCGGCATCGAGTCTGGCATTGCAGGTTGGGAAGTAGGAGATCGTCACCGCCGAGCCGAACATCCTGCGTCCCGGGGTGGGTGAAACCAGATCGAGGATGTGACATCGGTGCCGGTGAAGCCGACCCATGGCATCCACCAGGTCGGCCGTGGTGATCTCTTCGGGAATCCCGGCGGAGGGCGGACTCATGCACCAAACGTAACCAGATCACGGTGAGAAGGCCCGATGGTTGGGCCGTCACGACGGGGACGGTGATCCAACCCGTTGCACTGCACCCTGACGCAGGACGAGTCGTGTGGGACATGCGCAGCACGGCCCTGCCCCGACCCTTGACACGTGTCGTCGATCGGCCACACTCTTCGGCAGGATGTGCTGGACGCAATGGGTGCTGCACACGCGTTCGATTCCACGTTGTCACGTCGATGAGCCTCTGCTGTTGCATGAGACGAGGAGAAGGACATCGCCGATTTCGTGAGCGTCCCCGCTCTCTGCCTTCTCGCCGCCGGGCTGTTCTTCTGGGTGGCCGTCGTCCATCTCCTCATGGCGGCCGGGGTCCGTCGCGGTGAGCTGGTCTGGTCGGGCCGCTATCCACGCCGACTCACCCCGGAGCTGCGCTGGCGCAGCCTCCTCTACGCCCTTCTCCTCCTGGCCTCGGCGTGGGTGGTGGCTACCTTCGGCGGGGCGATCGATTTCGCCCCGGTGCCACAGCGATGGCTCAGATCCGCCGGCTGGTCGGTGACCGCCTTCCTGGCGGTGGCCGCGATCTACTCCCTGTTCAAGGGCAGCCGTTGGGAGCGGGTGTTCTTTCTGCCCATCACCTTGTTCGGGGCACTCCTCGCCGGATGGCTCACCTTCGGGTGACGTCAGGTCACCGACCGGCCGGATCGAGTGGGTTCACCCGCCGGCCGATACACGGGCCGATTCGACGGGGCCCTACGGGAATGGGGATCGGTCGGCCCGATCCCATGCCGTCATGTCGGCGATGAGAACGGCGACGCATATCCCGAGCACGCCGAGCACCACCAGCAGCGGTCGAGGGTCACCGAGCATGCCGAGAAGACCGAGGAAGGGAAGGGCGGCCAGGCGATTCCAAGCGACGGCCCGGTTGATCGACCCCTTTGGGTGGGTCAGGGAGGAGACCTGGATCAGGGCCATCGCACTCAATGCGATCATCACCGCCCCGACCAGGAGCCAGCGATGACCCGGGTCGAAGACCCCGATGCCGGCTTCGGTCACGGTCAGACCCAAGGCCACCCCCAGTGCGCCCAGGGCGACGGCAAGGGGGAGGTGGGTGTAGATCCAGGCGGTGGGCCGCCACGTCCGGCTCTCGGCATCGGTCCTCCGCACCACGGAGCCCTCGGCATTGTCGAAGTACATCCACCACAAGGCGGTGGCCACCCCGACGCCACAGGCGGCGGCAAGCACCGGGCCCAAGGCCCAGTCGAGACTGCGGAGCCCGGCCATGACCGCTGCCAGCGACTCACCGAGGACGAGGATGGTGAACAGGCCGAACCGCTCCGGGAGGTGGGAGACATCGAGGGGCACGGCCGCCTGCTGGCGGCGCTGGACCCACGGCGTCGCCAGGTCGATGGTCAAGGCCAAGGCCCAGACGGCGAACCGCCCCGGCTCCGGGATGAAGATCGACGCCGTCCAGAAGACAGCGGCGAGCCCGAATCCGAGCAGGTAGCCGCCAACCAGGCGGCGGGTCTCGGCGACATGGCGGTAGACCCGGGCGTACATCGCACACAGCACCAGCCGGGCCAAGGCGTAGCCGAGGGCAAAGACCATGGTCGACCCGGCCGGCCCGGGGGTCAGCGCCGCGGCGATGACCAGCACCGCCATCATCTGGGCGGTGGCGAGCAATCGGTAGACGAGGTCGTCGGTGTCGTACCGGTCCGCATAGAAGGTGTGGCTCGCCCACAGCCACCAGAGCAGGGCGAAGTACCCGGCGAAGGATCCGACCGCGGCCCAGGAGACGTCTTCGTGGAGTCTCTCCCCGAGCACCGCCACCACCACCACGAAGGCCAGGTCGTAGAACAACTCGAGCCAGGTGGCGGTGCGGCCACGGGTCTGCTCCAGGGTCTGCAGCCTGGGCGGGGTGATCCGGGCGATCCTGGCCCGGCGCGAGCCATTTCCGGTCATTGGTCCTTTCCGAGACCCGGGAAGATACCCGGAGGGCGAAGCCCGAATCGGGCCGGTCGCCGGTACCCTCGTCGATCCGCATGGACTCCGCCTTCCACTTCGCCCACCGCTGGGAGCTCGAATGGCAGGACGACGTCGACGTCCTCACCCTGGGCCATGGAGTCCAGGTCAAGGTCCTCTACCGGGACGAGGAGGCCCAGCACACCGACATGCTGATCCGCTTCCCGGCCGGCTACGTCGAGCCGAGACACAACCACGCCAGCAGCCATTCGGTCCTCGTTCTGGAAGGGGTTCAAATCGCCGAGGGGGAACCGCTCCACCCCGGCGACTACCCGTTCGCCGACGGGTCCCGGCCCCATGGTCCGTTCGAGTACCCGGAGGGCTGTGTCGTGTTCGCCAGCTTCCGGGGGGCATCGGCCCAGCACCGTTACGAGGGCAGCCCGGTCGGCGAGATCTGATCAGCCGTTGGTGGGGAGCT
>JAICNB010000141.1 GCA_025928935.1 Acidimicrobiia bacterium | reverse complement strand
GGGAACCGCTCGTGGAAGTTGACTATCGACCTGGCGTCGAGATAGGCGCTCGAGCCCCTGTCGTATTGCCAGAAGATCGCCCTGGCGACGATGTCGCGTGGCGCCAGTTCGGCCATCGGGTGGTACTGATCCATGAACCGGCGTCCCGACGCGTCGACGAGCTTGGCCCCTTCACCACGCAGAGCCTCGGTGAGGAGGGGCATCGGGTCCTTGCCGGCATTCAGTGCTGTCGGGTGGAATTGGACGAACTCCAGATCGGCGAGCCGGGCTCCGGCCCGGGCTGCGATCATGATCCCTTCTCCGGTTACCCCTGGCGGGTTCGTGGTGCGGGAATACACCCGACCGGCTCCGCCGGTCGCCATGACGACGGCGGAACCGGTGTAAACGACACGCTTCTTGCCATCGGCAGTTACGACGCCAACGACCCGGTCCCCATCACGGGCCAGATCGACGACACGTCCTTCGATCGACTCCACCGTTGGGGACTCGTTCACCGCCTGGTTGAGCGCACGCATCACCTCGGCACCTGTGGCGTCGCCGTCCGCGTGGACGACGCGGCGGGCTTGGTGCCCACCCTCCCGTCCCAGGAGCAGCGAGCCCTCGTCATCGCGATCGAACTCCGCCCCCATCGTGATGAGGCGCGAGATTGCTTCCGGACCGCCACCCGTCAAAGCCGCGACCGCTTCGTCGACTGCCAGCCCGCCGGAGACAGCTTTGGTGTCGGCGGCGTGGGCCTGGGGAGAGTCGTCGGCGGCCAGCGCCGCTGCGATGCCTCCCTGCGCCCACCACGTCGACCCGACGTCTTTGGCGGTTATCACGAACGCGCGGGGCAGGCCGAGGGCCACGGAGAGCCCGGCCACACCGGCACCGACGACTATGGGCCCATCGAGCCTGATGACCTTGGTCATTGCCGGATCAGTCCTGCCGGCCTACCTCGAGCATCCTCGTCACTGCGAGACGGGCACGCTCGGCCACCTGTTCGGGGATCTCGACCTGGTAGGTCATGGTCTCCAAGGACCGTCTGATCTTGTCGAGCGTGATCCGCTTCATGTGCGGGCACAGGTTGCAAGGTCTGACGTAGGTCGTGTTGGGGGTGGCCTCTGCGACGTTGTCGGCCATCGAGCACTCGGTGATCATCATCACCTTCTCGGGCTGATTCCGGGTCACCCATGAGATCATCCCATGTGTCGAACCCACATAGTCGGCCTCAGCAAGGACGTCAGGGGGCGACTCGGGGTGAGCGATCACCGGGAGCGACCCACTCTGCGCCTTGTAGTCCCTGATCTCCTGTCCGGTGAATTTGTCGTGCACCATGCATGAGCCCTCCCAGAGGATGACGTCGACATCGGTTTGGGATGCGACCCAACTCCCCAGGAACTGGTCGGGCGTGAAGATCACCCGGTTGACACCGAGAGACTCGACCACTGCCACCGCATTCGACGAGGTGCACGTGATGTCGGACTCGGCCTTGACGTCCGCAGAGGTGTTCACGTAGCTCACCACGGGAACACCCGGGTACTGCTCGCGGAGGCGTCGAATGTCGGCGCCGGTGATCCCGTCCGCGAGAGAGCATCCCGCCTCGAGATCGGGTATCAGGACAGTCTTCTCCGGGGCGATGAGCTTCGCTGTCTCCGCCATGAAATGGACCCCAGCGAGAACGATCACCTCGGCTTCGGTCTCCAGCGCGAGGTAGGCGAGGGCCAAAGAGTCCCCGGTTATGTCCGCCGCCAGGTGATAGATGTCCGGCGTCATGTAGTTGTGCGCGGCGACGATTGCGTTTCGCTCACGCTTCAACCTGTCGATCGCGTCGATCGTGGGCTGGAGGGCGGCCACCTCCTCCTCAGGGAGGACATCGGCGGCACGTGTTATCTGAATGGCGGTCAAGGGACTCCCGGCTTCGGCCGAATTCTAG
>JAICNB010000069.1 GCA_025928935.1 Acidimicrobiia bacterium | reverse complement strand
CTGGGTGCACGACATCGATGGCGAGGCGTACCGGGAGCGGCTGGAGGGTCTGCGATGAACCCGCTCATCCTCGCCTTCGAGACTTCGTGTGACGAGACCGCAGTGGCGGTGGTGCGCGGGGCGGAAACCCTGTCCAATGTGCTCGGCTCCCAGGTCGAGCTCCACGCCCGGTTCGGCGGCGTGGTGCCCGAGGTGGCGGCTCGGGCCCACGTGGAGTCGATTCGATCACTGACCCACCAGGCCCTCAACGAGGCCGGGATACACCCGGCCGATCTGGATGGTGTCGCCGCCACCGCCGGCCCGGGTCTGGTCGGGGCCCTTTTGGTCGGGCACTCCTTCGCCAAGGCGACTGCTTGGGCTCGCCAGCTTCCCTTCGTCGGCATCGACCACATGGAGGGTCACCTGATGGCGCCCCGGCTCCAATTCGGGGACTTCGAACCGCCGATGGTCTCGCTCCTCGCCTCCGGGGGCCACTCCCAGATCGTGCACGTCGATGAATGGGGTGAGTATCAGACCCTCGGCTCGACGATCGACGACGCAGCCGGCGAGGCCTTCGACAAGCTGGCCCGGGTCATGGGCCTGGGCTTCCCTGGGGGGCCCGCCATCGACAGGGCCTCGGACGGTGGTGATCCGGCCGCGATCGTCTTTCCCCGCGCCCTGCCCGACCGGCCCTTCGACTTCTCGTTCTCGGGTCTCAAGACCTCGGTCGTGACCTTCATCGAGAAGGCACAGGCGGCCGGCGAGCTGCCTTCCCTGGCCGACGTGGCCGCCTCGGTGCAGGAGGCGATCGTCGACGTGCTGGTCGCCAAGACCTTCAACGCGGTCGACGAGACCAAAGCGCCCGTAGTCGGTGGCGGTGGCGGGGTACTGGCCAACCGACGTCTCCGCCATAGATTCGCCGAGGAGGCGGACAAGAGGGGTGTGACCCTGGTCATTCCCGACCCCATCCTCTGCACCGACAACGCTGCCATGATCGGCGTCGCCGCCGCCCACTGGCTGGCCGCCGGTCGCATCACCGACTGGACCGAGAACGTCGATCCCGGTCTGGTCCTGGGTCAACCACTTACCTGAGCCTGAGTCCCTACGACTCAGGTTTTCGATTAGCACTCAGCCACGGGGACTGCTAATGTTCCTCTGGCACTCGATTTACCCGAGTGCTAACGCTTGGGTGGAGCCATCGAGGCCATGCCCGGCACAGGCACAAACCGAGGTTCAAGGAGGAGCCAGAAGATGAAGCTTCAGCCGCTCGGTGATCGTGTGGTGGTGAGACCCACCGAAGAGGCGGAGGCACGCACCCCGTCTGGTCTCGTCATCCCCGACACCGCCAAGGAGAAGCCACAGATCGGCGAGGTCATCGCGATAGGGCCCGGCGCCCGTGACGATGACGGCGACCGGATCCCGATGGACGTGTCCGTCGGCGACAAGGTTCTCTACTCGAAGTTCGCAGGAACCGAGGTCAAGCTCGACTCCGACGAGTATCTCGTCTTGTCCGAGCGCGACCTGCTGGCCGTCGTCAACTGAGTCAACTGAGGAGCTGATAACACATGGCAGCGAAGGAACTTCGCTTCAACGAGGAGGCCCGCAAGGGGCTCCAGGCGGGCGTAGACAAGCTCGCCGACACGGTGAAGGTCACGCTCGGCCCCAAGGGCCGCAACGTCGTCCTGGAGAAGAAGTGGGGCTCACCCACCATCACCAATGACGGCGTGACCATCGCCAAGGAGATCGAGCTCGAGGACCCCTATGAGAACATGGGCGCCAAGCTCGCCTACGAGGTCGCCAACAAGACCGACAACGTCGCCGGCGACGGGACCACCACGGCCACCGTGCTGGCCCAGGCGATGGTTAAGGAAGGCCTCCGTCAGGTGGCCGCAGGCGCCAACCCCATGGAGCTCAAGCGGGGCATCGAGTCCGCGGTCGAGATTGCGGTCAAGTCGATCGGCGACCAGGCCCGTGACATCGAGACCAGCGAAGAGATCGCTCACGTGGCGTCGATCTCGGCCAACAACGACCCTTCGATCGGCCAGACCATCGCGGACGCGATGGACCGGGTCGGCAAGGACGGTGTGATCACGGTCGAAGAGGGGCAGACCTTCGGTCTCGAGCTCGAGTTCACAGAGGGGATGCAGTTCGACAAGGGCTTCATCAACTTCTACTTCATCACCGATGCCGATCGGCAGGAGGCGGTGCTCGAGGATCCCTACATCCTCATCGCCAACCAGAAGATCAGCTCGGTCAACGACCTGGTGCCGGTGCTGGAGAAGGTCATGCAGTCCGGCAAGAGCGTGCTGGTGATCGCCGAGGACGTCGAGGGCGAGGCCCTGGCCACTCTGGTGGTCAACAAGATCCGCGGGACGTTCTCCTCGGTGGCCGTCAAGGCCCCCGGCTTCGGCGAGCGTCGCAAGGCCATGCTCCAGGACATCGCCATCCTCACCGGTGGCACCGTGATCTCCGAAGAGGTCGGTCTCAAGCTGGAGAACGTCACCCTCGACATGCTGGGCCGTGCCCGCAAGGTGGTGGTGGCCAAGGACAACACCACCATCATCGACGGGGACGGCACCGAGGCCGATGTCAAGGCTCGCATCAAGCAGATCGAGCGTGAGATCGAGAACACCGACTCCGACTGGGACAAGGAGAAGCTCCAGGAGCGTCTCGCCAAGCTGTCCGGTGGCGTCGTGGTGATCAAGGCCGGCGCGGCCACCGAGGTCGAGCTGAAGGAGAAGAAGCACCGCATCGAGGACGCGGTCCAGGCGGCACGTGCTGCTGTCGAGGAAGGCGTCGTCCCCGGTGGGGGTGTCGCCCTGCTCCGTGCCCAGACCGCTATCGACAAGGTCCGTGGTGGGACCGACGACGAGAAGGCTGGTCGTTCCATCGTCCGCAAGGCGATGGAGGAGCCCCTCCGTCAGATCGCGGTCAACGCCGGCTACGAAGGCGGCGTCGTGGTGGAGCGAGTCCGGGCTGCCGAGGGCAGCAGCGGCTTCAACGCGGCGACGGGTGAGTACGGCGACCTGGTCGCCGACGGGGTCATCGACCCGGCCAAGGTCACCCGCTCGACACTCCAGAACGCGGCTTCGATCGCGGCCCTGCTCCTGACCACCGAGGCCCTCGTGGCCGAGGAGAAGGAGCCCGTCCCGGCCATGCCGGGTGGCGGCCACGGCCACGACGGCGGAGGCATGGACTTCTAGCCAACGACCACAGTTCGAAGAGTGAAGGGGCTCCGCTGTGCGGGGCCCCTTCCACGTGAATTCGCCTGGCGAGACAAGGAGACTCATGAGAAGTGGGCCCCCGGAACTCCGGGGGCCCACTTGTCGTCTCGGGCGTTGCTGCCCGAGCCGCTGCTACTTCTTCTTGTCGTGTGCGCAGTCCCAATCCGAGAGCACGAGCATGCCCGGAAGATCACCGGTGGTGGCGTCCGTGAGAGTGTCACTCCCAGCAATATCGATGTGGTATTGCTGGACGTTCTTGAGGACCTTTGTCGGGCCCTCGGTGATCGTCGTCCCTCCGCCGTTGAGCATGACCGTGATGTCGGCTGCAGCCGCACCACCGGTCTGGTTGTTCACGAAATGAAGACTGACAATTCCATCACAGTCAAACGTCATGTTCGTGTGCGGCTCATGGAGATCCGCGGCACCTGCCGGGATCATCAGAGCGACCGAGAGTCCCAGCGCAAGCGAGAGCACAATGAGGCGTCTCTTCATGGTTCCCCAACCCTTCTTTCTCCCTCCCCACGATGTGTGGGCTTGGGCACGACAATACACGCGAACGCTGAGGGTGGTCAAGATGAATTGGCGGTGATGGCCTCTCCACCAGAAAAATCTCAGGGCTCAGGCCCGACCTCGGTGACCCTGGCGAAGCGGTTCTCGCCGTCAGTGGTGAGCTCGAAGTCGATCCAGGTCGTATTGTTCTCCTTGTTCGACTCTTCGAACCACCCCTCGGCATCTGCCTCCGCCCAGATCCGGTACGACCCGTCCGGGAGGTCGGTGATATCGACGGATTGGCCGGGCAGATTGAACCCATAGACGTCGGCCCACCCCGGAGACAAACCCATGCGAACCTCGGTGGCGTCCTCCTCTCCGCACTCGTGTACGTCGAATCGGGGGTCCTCGTCGCCAAAGCCCATCCTGTGAGTGTGGTCGTAGAAGCAGAAGCCGATCTTGGCATCGGTGCGCACCGGAGCGTTCTCCACCGGAGTTCCCGAGCCATCCAAGGGGACGAGGCTGTATCCGGCCACGCGTCGAACATGCCAGTGCTCATGTCCGTCCCCGGCGAAGGCGAGGTCCGCGCGCGACTCGTGGAGCTCTGCCCCGCTTTCGGAGTACCAGATCTCCTGGGTGACGGCCCAGTCGCCCGTTTCGCGACTCGCCCGCAGGGCGAAGTCTCCTTCACCGATGTTGACCAGGGTGGAGCTGAAACGAGCTTCGAGAGTCCCATCGTCGAGCCTCGTGACTCGGAGATCGACCGGAGGCTCCGCAACCAGGTCGGGGAGCAACGGCGTGCCGACGGGCTCGGTGATCTCTGGAAAGCCTCCACAAGCCGCCAGACCGAGGACCAGGAGGGCTAGTCCAGCCCCGATTGGCCGCCAGGGCCGGCGTGCCGGCTTCATGCATCTCCCCCCACTCTGTCCGATTCCCTACCTGACCTCGTCAGGCTATGTCCTGGAGCTTCCACGTCAAACAAGTCCCAGTTCCCGCACCCATGCATCCAATCTTGGAACGATTGCATCGGCGTCGAGTGGGGGCAAACCGAGCACGACACGGTCGACTCCGGCTCTGGCCAGCTCCTCGACCTTGCGTGTACTGGCGGAGTAGGCGGTCACTTCGAACGCCTCCGAGTCCCGTCCCGCCTCGGCCATCGCAGTCCGCACTTTCGCTACCTGACCGGCGATGTCGTGACGCCCCGCCAGCGGCATCCAGCCATCACAGAACTCCACCATGTCGGCGATGGTCCTCGGCCCGGCCGCTGCGCCCATGATGATCGGGGGGTGGGGCGCCTGAATGGGCTTGGGCCAGGCCCAGGAGGGCTCGAGGCTCACCAGGTCGCCCCGATACGAGGCCTCGTCCTCGGTCCACAACGCCTTCATCAGCAGCACCTTCTCCCGGAGCAACTCCCGCCGACGGGTGAAGGAGACACCATGCTGGGCCATCTCCTCCTTGTTCCACCCGTATCCGATCCCGAGGATGAGACGCCCGCCGGAGAGCACGTCGAGCGATGCCGCCTCCTTCGCCGTCCAGATCGGGTCTCGCTGGGCGACCAGGGTCACACCCGTTCCCAACTGCAAGGTGGTGGTCGCGGCCGCTGCATAGGCCAGGGCGACGAAGGCGTCGTGCGACCGCCAGTAGTGGTCGGGGAGTGGGGGCGCCCCTTCTTGGCCACCCCAGGGAGTGGCCCGCGACGACGGGATGTGGGAGTGCTCGGGGAACCAGAGCGAGTCGAACCCCCTCGCCTCGACCTCCCGGGCCAGATCGTCGGGGCGAATTGCCGTATCGGTCGGAAACATGAACACTCCGAATTTCATCCTCCCGAAGCTAGTGACCACTAGGCGATGAACCTCGACCAACGAATCCGGCGCGAGATCGAAAACGGGGGCCCGATGCCGTTCGAGCGGTTCATGGACCTGGCCCTCTACCACCCGGATGGGGGATTCTTCACGAGCGGCACACTCCGCTCAGAGCGGGCCGGCGACTTTCTCACCTCGCCGGAGGTGAGCGCACTGTTCGGGGAGACCCTGGCCCGCTATGTGATCGGGGAGCGAGAGCGGATCGGCCAGCCTTTCGAGATGGTCGAGGTGGCCGCCGGCTCCGGCTCGCTCCTCAAACCGCTTCTGGAGGCCGTCGACGTGGCGGCGTTCGCCGTGGAAGCATCCCCCACCGCTCGTGACAAGCTCGTCGAGGTGCTCCCCCCGGATCGTGTGCTGGCCGATCTGCCCGACCGGATCCGGGGTGTCGTGATCGGGAACGAGCTGATCGACAACCTGCCGATGGCCCTGGCGCAGCGGGTGGACGGGTCCTGGCGGGAGAGATGGGTCGGCATCGATGACGATGCGCTGGCAATGGTCGATGCCCCGCCCCGCCCCGAAGTCGTGGCATGGCTCGACCAATTCGCCGGCGATGTCCCCGACGACGGCTGGGTCGAAGCCCAGCTCGCCGCGGCCTCGTGGGTCCGGGATGTGCTCGGCCGGCTCGAGGCAGGCTCTCTGGTCTTGTTCGACTACGGGGACACCGCAGAGAACCTGCTTCCCCGGCGGCAGGACGGCACTCTGCGGACCTATCGGGCGCATCACCTCGGGCCGCACCCCCTCGACGAGCCGGGAGAGACCGACATCACCGCGGACGTGAACTTCACCGCCCTGGCCGCGGTCGCCGAGTCGGCTGGTGCCATGGTCGAACTGCACCGGCAGGACGACTTCCTGACCGGCCTCGGCCTCGGCGACCGTCTCTCCGAGCTCCGGCATGCCGAACTGGACGCGGCGAGATCCGGCGACGCGATGGAGCGGCTCAGGCTCCGGTCCCTGAAGACCGAAGCCGAGACCCTCCTTCACCCCCGTGGTCTCGGCGACTTCAGGGTGCTGGTGGCCAGGCGTTGATGCCGCATTGGGCCCCGGATATGGCATCGTCTTCTCCGACGTGAGCACCGGCAGCGAGATAACGGAACATCCAGGGAGTCAGGCTCCTGTGCCGCCCGATCCGAGACGGGGATCACGGCAGAATTGGTGGATTGTCCTCCTGTTGATGGCGGTCCTCGGCGCCGCTGGACTGCTCCTCACCCTTGTCTGGTTCATCAACCCGTCGACTCAGGACATCGAATCGGTCCAGCCCGCGGACGCCGTGGTCCTGTTCGCCGGCACCTCGGAGCGCCTCGACACCGCCGTGGAGCTGATGGAGAGGGGGGCGGCCCCGAATCTCGTCCTCGTCAACGGCAGCTCGATCGATGGCAGCGAGGATCTCTGTGACTCGGCGCCCTACCATGTCTTCTGCCCCGACAGCAGGACGATCGACACCGTGGGCGAAGCGGAGACCATCGGTGTGCTGGCCCAGGAGCAGGGCTGGTCCAACCTCATCGCGGTCACTTCCACCTATCACGTCCACCGGGCCACATCGTTGCTTGGCCGCTGCTTCGACGGCTCGATCCAGGTGGTCACTCCCGACCAGGGCCTGGACCGGGAGGAGCTGGTGGGCAAGGTCCCCCATGAGTGGGTGGGCTTTCTGGGGTCGTTCGTCTTCGGCCCGAGCTGTTGACAGAGGGGGTCGCCGCATGGGCGCCCCCTTCATGACGAGCAGATCGGTCTACCCCCCGTCGGTCACCTCGACCAGGGTGTAGCCGAACAGGGTGGTGCCGTCGGAGTGGGAGACGGCGCCCAAGTAGGTGCCCGGGAGCAGACCGACCCAGCTGGCGTCGACATTGGCCACCGTGCCCTGGACTGCCTCCGTCGGACCGGTGACCGACAGGGAGCCACCACCGGCGGCGGCCGGCACGTGCCAGCTGTGCAGCGTGTACCCCGCGGTCGCTGTCGGGGGGAGGATCCCCCAGCCGTGGACATAGAGGGTGTAATCCCCATTCGCAGGCGCTACGAGATCGATGGCCTCGTTCGTGCCTCCTGCCGTCGACTCCGCCACCAAGGTCTCACCCAGGTACAGGTAGAGGTCGAGATCCGTGTCGGGCTGGACTCCGGTCAGGTCCGCCAGGTCCAGCGTGATCCGCAGATGGGCCGTACCACTGACCGGGATCGTGTGGGCCGTCGTGCCGGCCGGATCGGTGCGGACGAACGTCTGGTCCGGATCCTGCGTCACGCTCCCCGTGATGGGAGCGTCGGCGGCGAGCCCGTGGGCCCCAGCGGTGTAGGGGCCGGTGTACCCGAAGGCGACCGGGAAGCTGACCGTGCCCTCGGCTCCGGTGCCACTCACGGAGTCGGGGATCTCGATGGCGGTGGCTTTAACGGCGATCGGGCTCCTCACCCGGTTGCGGCCATCCACCCAGGACAGTGAGCCGAACCGCCACATATCGAGGGGGGCATTCACGTTCACGAACGTGACTTCGAACGTTGCCGACTCACCGGGGGCGAGCCGAATGCGGTCGGGGCTGACAGTCACGTCGAAACCAGCCGGCTCGTCGACGTGGGCGCGATAGGTATCGGTCTCGTCCGAGACATTCGTCACCGTGCGGATCACGGTCTTCGCCCCAGGCACCTCGCTAACCCCGATCGATGGGTAGTTGAGGTCGGTGGCGATCGTCGAGCCCCCATTCTGAACCGCCATGGCGCAGGTCGACGTCGGGTTGGCGAAGAGCTCGGGTGCTGTGGCGCAGAGGAATCCGAAGTAGTCCCAGATGTCCGCGTCATAGACCAGCCCTGGGTTGAAGACCGAGCCTCTACGGGAGGCCCGACCGGCCGGGTCGACATGACCCGCTCCGAAGTCGAATGGGTCGGCTCTGGTCGTCCCGTCTTCCTTGCGCACGTCCTGACGGGCTGTGGTCATCAGGGCCGACTTGGCCTTGGCCGCGGTCCAGTCCGGGTGAGCCTGCTTGAGCAGTGCCAGCAACCCGGCGACGTGCGGTGACGACATCGAGGTTCCCGAGATCGACTGGAACAGCTCGCCTTGCGCACCGAGGGTCGGCGTCAGCGAGTTCCCGGCGAGGATCTGCACCCCGGGCGCCGTCACGTCGGGCTTGATGATGTCGGCGGAAGCAGGGCTGCCTACGGGGCCCCTGGATGAGAAGGCGGCCATGCTGTTGCCCCGCTGGCGCTCCTGCTCTCCGTCCGTGATCTCCACCGTGGCTGCGTTGCCGTTGTCGGCGATGTACTGCTTCAGGGCCGTGCCGTCAGTGAAGTTGATGTTCACCGACGGAATGACGTGGTTGTCGGTGAGCAGGTCCTGAACGTCGTCCACGTTGTAGAGGACCATGCCCGCTCCACCGGCATCGGCCACTGCCTGGCTCTTCTCGACGCGGGCAGGGCCGCCCCGCAGACAGAGCACCACCTTGCCGGCGACATCACCCGTGAAGTCGACTGCCGGGTCGCACAGAGCGTTGCCGTGGTTGGCTGCATCGACGAAGGGCAACTGGCCGCCGGTCCCGGGCGTGATCGAAGCGCCTTCGTATCTTCCCGTGTCTCTCTTGAACCAACGTGACCACCGGCTGTTCGAGGCACCATCGCCGGTGATGACCTCGGCTACGTAGGTCTTATTCTGCAGGCTCGCTCCGACGGTGGTGACCCAGGGGGTCGTCGCCGGGCTTCCGATCGACGAACCGCCGGGCCCGGTGTTACCGGCCGAGGTCGCCACGAACACCCCCGCGTCGGCGGCGAAGAGGAAGGCGAGGTCGTCCGGCCCGGTCAGCCCGGGCGTGGAGCTGCCAATGGAGTAGTTGATCACATCGACGCCGTCTTCGACGGCCGTGTCGATTGCCAGCGCCAGGTCGCCACCGAAGCAACCCAGGTTCCCGCAGGCGCTGTAGGCGACCACATGTGCGTCGGGGGCGATCCCGCTGACTTCACCGAACTCCCGGCCGAAGATCGAGGCCTCGACATCGGCGTTGCCGGCCGCGGTGCTCGCGGTGTGTGTCCCATGCCCGTCGTAGTCACGGGCGGTGGCATAGGTCTCGGAACCGATGAACTGCTCGTAGAGGACCCGCATGTCACGGGCGCCGATCAGCTTGTTGTTGCATGTGAACGGGACGTCGTTCGGGTTGTGGGTTGTGTTCCCGAAGTCGCATCCCGTGCTGGGCACGGTCACCGCAGGGTCGGGGTTCAGATCGGGGATATTGGCGAGGGTGATCGGGGCCGGACCCAGATCGGGGCGGGCGGCGAACGACGGGTGCTCGGGCCAGATCCCACTGTCGATGACTCCGACCACCACACCGGCGCCGGTGAACCCGCTTTCCCAGGCGCCCCGACGGTCATCGAGACCCAAGAACTCCGGCGATTCGGAGGTGTGGAGTTGGCGCAACTCGTCTCGCTGGACCAGGAGCACGCCTTTCTGGGCGGACAGGCTCTCGGCCTGTGCCGGGGTCAGGGAGGCACTGAACCCGTTGATCGCATAGCCGAAACTGGCGACGAGGGCACCGGGATCGATTCCGGCACTCTCCAGCACTTCGACTTTCTCGGTCTCGAGCTCGGCCGAGTACTCCTCGACGGCTGCGCTCGCCGGGTCGGGCGGCTCGGCACCTTCCGGGGCCAACTCCTCGTTCCCGAGCACTGGCTCGGCTTCCATGACCACCACATAGGGGGCCTCGGTGTCAGCGGTCTGGGCTACGAGGTCCACCGGCCCGGCTCCAGCCGGGATCGCGGTGGCGATGGCTGTTGCCAACACAGCCAGAGACGTCGGCAGCTTGCGCCTCATCCAGGGTCTCCTCCTGATTGTCCAGCACCGCTTCCGACGGTGTGCCCCCTCGATGAATGGCCCCTATTGGCCCGGCGAGACCATACACAGGTCATGGGCTTGGGCAAGCAGCCGGAACCGGTGCAGGCCCGGCGACGTCCTATCTTTGATGGCGAGCCCCATGCGACGAACGATCCTCCTGGCGCCGTTGGTCGTCATCCTCGCCGCCTGTGGCGGAGACACCGACTCGGGCGCACCCGGGGACACCACTACACCTTCCACTGCTCCGCCGGCTACAGATAGCGATACCACCACCATGCCCAGCAACGACCAGCTACCCATCGTCGCCCCTGCCCTCGAGGATCTGGCGGAGCGGCTCGGTGCACCCGCGGCGGACATAGAGATCGTGTCCGCCGAGGAAGTCACCTGGCCCGACGGCAGCCTCGGTTGCCCGGAGCCCGGGACGTCGTACACACAGGCGCTGGTCGATGGCTCCAAGGTGGTTCTTCGCTACGAGGATCGTGTCTTCGTCTATCACGCCGGAGACGACGACCTGCCCTTCCTCTGCGCCTCCGACGACAAAGACGGTGGCCACGAGATGGTCCCGCCCCCTGGCTACAACAGTTAGCCGGGTAGGGCTCCTCGCCCTGATCGTGGTGGGGCTCTTTGCCTGCTCGGATCCCTCCGGGCAATCTGCCCCTAGAACCGGGTCCGAGCCGACCGGCTCTTCCGCCGCCGGAATCCCATCTACCTTGACCACGGTGAGCTCGACAGACGGCACGTCGGTTGAGATCGCGGCGATCACCGAAACGGCGTCGGCCGACCTGGCTGCCCGTCTCGGAGTGGACACGTCCGCTATCGCCGTGGTGGTGGCGGAGGCGGTGACGTGGCCCGACGGCAGGTTGGGATGCACCGATCTGGCGCTGCCCTACTCTCTCGAGTCGGTCGATGGCTACCGGGTCGTACTCGAGCACGAAGGGACCCGGTATCACTTCCATGTCGGCAGCGATGCGATTCCCAAGCTGTGTGAGGGCCTGACCCGACGGGCGAAGGGGCCGGGGTCGCCGGAGCCATCGATTCCACCGCCGATCAAATGAAGAAAAGGGGGGCGCCCGATCCGGGCGCCCCCCTTTCCTCCATATTCCGACTAGTTGTTCACCTGGACCTGCATGAAGTTGCCCTGAGCCGAGGTATTCACGACGCGAATCGTCGTGCCAGTGGCGGGCAGCGGGACGCTGGCCCAGCCCAGGTGGCCGGGGGCTGCCCCCGCCGGGAACCAGTAGCTCTGCGTGTCGTCGAACAACGGGTTGCCGGGCAGACCGCCATAGCAACCCTCGACGCTGCTCATATGGAGACAGATCTGGTCGGTCGCCTCCTTCCCGAAGGTCGAGTCGTAGCTCTGGATCCGCGGACGCCAGACCTGACCGTTGTCCGGGCGGAGCAACAGGTCGGGATGGGCATCGACCGGCAGATACAGACCGCCGCAACGACCGCCGGCGCAGTTGTCGCCTACGTTGTTGTCGGCGAACGACTCGTCGTAGTACCAGACCAAGAGCCCGTCCTGATAAGGGAAGTGCTCGACGAAGTTCTGCAAGTCGGGGTCGTCGAGGAACCCGAAGTTGTACGGGCCGGTCCTCAGACCGTCGTCGTACCCCTTGTAGGCCCGATACTCGGCGAAGTACGCGTTGAAGAACGACAACGTCACCGTCGATCCGGTGCGGATGAACCCGTCGTAGGCCCATCCCGGATCGGTCTCCGCATCGTCCAGCGGTTGTCCGGTGATGGCGATGTCGTCGACGAAGAACCCGGGGTTGGCCACTGCGCCGTCGGTCCAATAGCGGAAGCCGATCTCGACCGTCTGGCCCGCGAACGCCGACAGATCGGCGGTCAGGTCGACCCAGTTCCCGCCGCTGCTCCCGGTGATCCCGTTGCCGAAGTTCTGCCCATTGGGGTTGGTGTTGGTCGACCGGTTGGTCGCCACCGCGTTCCCGTTGACGGTCAGATAGGCGTAGTCCCAGTCCAGCTCGATGTCGTATCTCACCTTGGCGCTCAGTGACACCGCCCCAGCCGGCAAGGTCACCGACCTGGTCATCGTGTTGTCGAGGCTGTTCCCCGCGCCGGAGAAGTACATGAAGTCACCGGCGAATGGCGCGCCCACCTCGAAGTCCACGGACTTGTCGGGGAGCAGGGTTACCAATGCCTGGGCCTGCTTGGTGTTGAAGTTGGACGGGCCCATCCTCACCGACGCCTGTTGCCCGAAGCCGACCACCTCGTAGTTGGACCAGCCGAGGAAGATCTTCTCGTAGGCGCTCATCGGGATCGGCTTGGAGCCGATGCCCTCTTCGGGAATCCCGGTGTTGCCATAGGACCCGCTCGACATCAGTGTCCAGAACCCGGTCGAGTTCTCGGCGCCACCGGTGTTGCCACTGGTGTCGTAGAGGTCGGGGAGGTCGAGGTCGTGGGCGAACTCATGTGCGAAGACACCGACCCCACCGTTCTCCGGCTCGATGGTGTAGTCGCCCACCCAGTAGTTGGTGTTGCCGATCTTGACACCACCGAACTCGTTGGGCCCGACACCGTCCGGCCCGTTGGCCGAGAAGTAGGCGTACCAGCGATGACTCCAGATGGCGTCGCTGCCTTGGGCACCACCACCGGTCTCCTCACCTTCACCGGCGTGTACCGACTGGAAGTGGTCGATGTAGCCGTCGGGCTCGTCGAAGTTCCCGTCCCCGTCCATGTCGTAGCGATCCCAGACATCGAACTGGGCCAGATAGGCATTGATGTCGGCGTCGGTCATCCCGGCGGCGACCTGGGCGTTGTACCAGGCGTCGATCGAGTGGTTGACGAAGACCCAGGTCTGAGCACAGACGATGTCCCCGCAGTAGTTGCGCCCATAGGCAGCAGCGTTGTAAGGGACCATGGCCCAATCGGTGACATCACCATTGACCGTGTACCGGTTGGACGATTGCTCGATGTAGTAGTTCCTCATCGAGACGTCGCCGGGCGCCTCCGAGAACAGGAGGTCCTCGTAGTACGCCTCGCTGAAGTCGGGCGCCCAGATCGTGGAGTTGTCCACGGTCCGATCTGGCTCCGGGATCTCATTGTGGAGAGGCCCGGGGACCCCACTGAAAAGGATCGGCGCCGGGTGATCGGTCGGCCCGAACTCGCCGAGCACGGTCCAGATCGAGTCCTCGTCGAGCCGTTCCAACTCGACGAACTGGCCCTTGGCCACTTCGGCGACCGGCCCATCCACCTTCCCGTGGAGCTTCTGTTGGAAGCCCTGGAGCTTCAGCGCCCTCTGTTCGTCGCCGAGCGGATGACTCGGGTTGTCGTTGTCTGCCCCGATATCGAGCACTTCCCCGGGCTCGAAGGGGACCTGTTGGCCTGGGGCGGCGCCCACAGGCACCGCCGCCGCGAATGCCGTGGCCAGAACGGCCACGAGCAATAGAAGCTTCCTTCTCAAAGGTGCTTCCTCCTCCTTGGTTGTGTGGCTTGCAGTGGCCCGCCCGAGCAGGGACGGACCACACACAGCCCGCGACCATAGGACACTCTGCGCGGTCGCGCCAGGCCCAAATCACCGAAAAATCGGTTTGTCTTCTCATCGGCAGGCCCTGGCCGGCTTTAGGGCTGCTTATCGACTCACGCCATTACGATTTCGTCCATGAACAACTTGAAGACGGTCGCCCTGCTCGCCTTCATGAGCACCCTGCTCTGGCTTGTCGCCGTTTCACTCTTCCCGGACGGCGGATTCATGATCGGGTTCCTGTTCGTCATCGGGTTCAACGTCCTCGCCTATTTCTTCTCGGACAAGCTGGCCCTCGCCACGAGCAGGGCCAAGCCAGTCACCGAGGCGGAGCTCCCCAACGTCTACGCCATCGTGCGTCGCCTGGCCCTGCAGAAGAACATGCCCGAGCCCCGCATCTATCTGATCGAGTCCCCCCAGCCGAACGCATTCGCCACGGGCCGCTCGCCCAAGCACGCTGCCGTGGCGGTCACCTCTGGCATCCTTCAGATCCTCACCGACGACGAGCTGGAGGGTGTGCTGGCCCACGAGCTGGCCCACGTCAGCAATCGGGACATCCTGATCAGCTCGATCGCGGCGATGATCGCATCCGCTCTCACCATGCTGGCCCGCATGGCCTTCTGGTTCGGTGGCGGCAACAACAGGGAGAGCCCTCTCGGCGCGATAGGCGCCATCATCTCCCTCGTCGTGGCCCCGATCGCGGCAATGCTGATCCGGCTCGCCATCTCCCGCACCCGCGAGTTCCAGGCAGACGAGACCGGCGCCGAGACGACGGGACGGCCGATGATGCTGGCCAGCGCGCTGGAGAAGATCTCGGCAGGCGCTTCCAGGATCCCGATGAACGTCAACCCGGCCACTGCGCAGCTCTTCATCGAGAACCCGATGAAGGCCCTCCGCGGCGGCGGGATGATGAAGCTGCTCAGCACCCATCCGCCAACCGAAGAGCGCATCGCCCGTCTCGCCCAGATGGCACAGGGAGTTCGGTAGCCAGGCAATCGCCAATTCGGCGTTGCCGGCACCGCAGGCGGTACAGGTTGGTAGAGATTGTGACCGCCCGGTATCATCGAATATCCCGGACCCAGCGTTTGTTGACGTGTGGTCACGGCTTGCCGGGATGCCCGAGCGGCCAAAGGGAGCAGACTGTAAATCTGCCGGCTGACGCCTACGGAGGTTCGAATCCTTCTCCCGGCACGGGCGCCCGACGCCTGACAACCCATGCCCCCTTAGCTCAGCTGGTAGAGCACTTCCATGGTAAGGAAGGGGTCTTCGGTTCGAATCCGGAAGGGGGCTCCGTGGCCGGGTCTCCCGGTCACAGCGAGGCGGCGTAGCTCAGTTGGTGAGAGCGCTCGACTCATAATCGAGAGGTCGGCAGTTCGAGTCTGCCCGCCGCTACATCAGAGCCGACGCGTAGTCTTGTCGGCCGCAGAG
>JAICNB010000005.1 GCA_025928935.1 Acidimicrobiia bacterium | reverse complement strand
CCACACCCCAGGCCAGCAACCGGGAGGACAGGCGGTGGATCCGGAGAGAGTCCCCGCTTCCAACCGCGGCGCCGACCATCGCCTGGGCTGCAATGGCAAATGCATCGGCAACCATCGCGGCCAGGAGCCACACCTGCATCACGACCTGATGGGCCGCTATCTCCGATGGCCCGAGCCGGGTTGCGGTGGCGGCGGCGATGGTCAGCCCGGCCAGGAGAAACCCGGTCCTGATGGCGACCAACACGCCGTTGCGGGCCAAGGACAGAATCGTCGGGATCGCCTCACGCAAGGGCCCGGGGCGATCGGCCATCCGCCTTCGTCGGATGAGGATCAGGAACCAGGCCGCTCCCGCCCATTGGGCGATGATCGTCCCCAGCGCGGCACCCTCCAGACCTAACCCGGCAACGAAGATGAACAGGGGGTCGAAGACCAGATTGATCACGTTGAGGCCCACAGCCACCAGGAGTGGGGTCCGGGTGTCCTGGTACCCGCGGAAGGCACCATGAGCCGCTGTGACGATGAGCACGGCCGGGGTGGCGATGCCCCGGATACGGAGATAGGCGACGGCCGGCTCCGCCACCCCTTCGCCTGCCCCCATCAAGCCCACGAACCACGGAGCCAGCACCTCGAGGATGGCGGCTGCCAGGAGGCCGAGACCGGCGGCGAGGACCAGTGCGTCGCCGACCCATCGTCTCGCTTCCGCCGGGTTGCCCCGTCCCAGCGCCTGGGCCACCAACGGGGTCGTCGCGTAGGCGAGGAAGTTGAAGCCGAAGAAGACGAAACCGAGGATGGCCGTGTCCACGCCGAGTGCGGCGAGATCGTCGACACCAACCCGCGCCACGAACGCGGTGTCGATGAGCGTGAGCACGGGATCGATGGCCAGGGTCCCCAGCGCGGGTATGGCGAGGCGAAGGATGGCCCGGTTGGTGATCCGGGGGGCTGTCACCGGCCCCCGTTCACGATCGACGCGGTGTCTTGCCGGCGAACATGAAGCGGTCCGGGAACTCACAGAGACTGAACAGCTCACATCGGCCGCAGAGTGGTCGCCGTGCATCACAGATATCGCGGCCGAACTGGATGATCCGCATCGACACCCCGGACCATTCACTCTTGGGGAACACGGCCATCAGGTCCTTTTCGATCTTCACGGGGTCGGCTTGGGCAGTCAGGCCCAGCCTGCGAGTCACCCGCCGGACATGAGTGTCCACCGCGATGGCCGGCACATCCCAGGCCTCGGCGAGGAGGACGCTGGCAGTCTTGCGCCCTACCCCGGGGAGCTTCACGAGCTCATCCATCGCCATCGGGACCTCGCCATCGAACATCTCTTCGATTGCCTGGGCGAGCTTGATGATCGACTTGGTCTTCTGCCGGTAGAAACCCGTCGAATAGACGATCTTCTCGACCTCCTCAGGGTCGGCCTCGGCGAGATCGCCCACCGAGGAGTATCTCTCGAAGAGGACCGGAGCCACCTTGTTCACGTTCTCGTCCGTGGTCTGCGCCGACAGGACGGTCACGACGAGCAACTGGAAGGGGGACTGGTAGTCGAGTGCCGTGCCGATCTCGGGGTAGCGGAGGTGGAGCCGATTGAGGATTGACCGGGCCTTGCCCTTCTCGCCCCTGCTGGGGATCGTTCCATCGGATCGGGGCAGTGGCATGGATCTCGCATCGTATTGACCCGACAACGATGCCCAGAGCCGGTACCCACCGGGTCCTACCCTTCCCCGGCTCATGTTCAGCTCGGGTCGAAGCCGCGCCATCCTGGCCCTCCTCGTTGCGTCGTTCGTGTTCGGAGCGACCTTCGTGGTGGTCAAGTCGGCCGTGGAACAAGTGCCTCCGCTCACTTTCGTCGCCTGGCGCTTCCTGCTGGGAGCCGCCGTGCTCTCACTCTTGGCTCTTCCCAAAGGCAAACGGATCTGGTGGCACGGGTTCATGGCCGGGCTGGCCCTGTTCGCGGGCTACTCGTTCCAGACCGCGGGCTTGACGACCACAAGCGCCAGCAACTCGGCCCTGATCACCGGGCTCTATGTGGTCATCACACCGTTCCTCGCCGCCTTATTCGCCCGAAGGTCACCGGGATGGTGGAGCGTGATCGCGGCCGCCCTCGCCTTCGCCGGCATCATCCTCATCACCGGAGCAGACGGCATCAGCCTGGGCCGGGGTGACCTGCTGTCGTTGGCCTGCGCCGTTTCGTTCTCGGCTCACATCGTTGTCCTGGCCCGCTTCGCCAGACACCATCCCGTGGTTCCCTTCACGGTGGCGCAGCTCACGGTCGTTGCCTTGCTGGCCTTCCCAACTGCGTTCCTGGTCGAGGGTCCGATGGTGCCCCCCACCTCGGTGTGGGGGGCACTCCTCATCACCGGGTTGGGTGCGAGCGCCGGGTGCTTCGTGCTGCAGATCTGGGCACAGACCGTGGTGGGAGCGACCACCGCCGCCGTGGTGCTGGCCGCGGAGCCCGCCTTTGCGGTAGCCACGGCCTGGGTGGTCCTCGGCGAACGTCTCACACCAGCCGGGTGGGCGGGCGCCGGCGCAATCATCATCGCCATCTACCTGGTGGTGACCAAACAGACCGATCAGGCGTGGTTAGAGGCCGAGGCAGTGACGCCGGCTCACTGACTGACCTGGTAGTCGTCAGACCGCAGACGTCGCGCCAGCTTCATCAGAACGCGTATCCCGAGAACTGCGACGAACAGGCCCAAGGTGAGCAGGATCCCGAACTCAGCAGCCGTGGTGTACGGGTTGTGACACGCCTCGATCCCCTGCGGGCAGAGCCCCCAACCCGTGCCACCGTCGAGCAGGTCGATCAGGACGAGGATGGGGACGAGGGCGATCCCGATGGCGGTAGCCGAGAGCAGGAAGACCCCGAGACGAACCAGGAACACAGCCACGACCTGAAACGGTAACCCGGCTTCGGAGATTTCCCGGCATACAATCGCCCGCCCGTGTCCCCGTATCACCAGGAGGAATTCACCCCCGAGGAGAAGGCCGTCCTGAGTCGGTTCTTCACCAATCTCGACCTCCCGGTGTTCGGCCTCGTCAACCTTCCGGAGGTGGTCAAGGGCGCCCTGTTCGCCCGTTATTCGAGGTCTGCCAAGTCACTGCGTCGTCTCTTCCTCGATGAGTTCGTGACCGATCCGGAGTCAGGGATCGACGTAATGGCACGGGACCTCGACGAGGACCCACTCGTCGCGACCAGGAAGGCCGAACAGCTCTATCAGCGGGTCTTCTTCGACTATGGGGATGATTCGGTGGCCCAGCTGGGCGGAGCCCACCTCGCCTGCGAGCAGGCATCGAATCTGCTCACCAAGGTCCTGGAGTGGGGCAGGCTCGCCGCCTACCTCGAGCAGTCGACCCGCTACATCCGGTACGACGCCCTGCTCGGAGGCCGATACCGCTATCAGGTCCCGGCCGAAGTGGCGGAGTCCGGGCATGCCGGCCGGTACCTGTCCCACATGGACCGGGTCTTTGGCACCTATTCGAGCATGGTGGCTCGGATGGTGTCCCACTTCGAAGACCTTCACCCGCGTCGGGAGTCGGACTCATCCGTGGTCTGGAATGCGACCATTCGAGCCAAGGCCTGCGACACGGTTCGCGGGCTCCTCCCCGTGTCCACGTTGTCGAACGTGGGGATCTACGGCACCGGCCAGGCCTATGAGATGTCGCTGGTGAGGATGCAGGCGAGCCCGCTGCGCGAAGTCCGCGACTACGGGGAGATGATGCTGGGTGAGCTCCGGAAGATCATCCCCTCCTTCCTCACCAGAGTCGATCTCGAGGACCGCGGGGTGCGCTGGTCGCGATATCTCGAGGACGTGCGCCGGGACCTCGAGGAAAAGGCTGCGGCTCTCCCCGCTCCGAGCGATGAAGGCCCATCGGTCACCCTGGTCGATTGGGACCCTGATGCCGAGCTCAAGATCGCCGCCGCCGCCCTCTACGCGGTCTCCGAACTGCCCGACGCCGACCTGCTCGGCTTCGCCCGGTCCATGTCCGCGGCCGAGCGGGCGGAGCTCATCTCGTCTCTGGTCGGGGATCGGGCCAACCGCCGACACAAGCCTGGCCGGCCCATGGAGCGGACCACCTATCGCTTCGATGTGACCTGTGACGTCGGTGCATTTCGCGATCTGCAGCGTCACCGGCTGATGACACTCGAATGGCAGCGATACACCACCAGGCTCGGCTACGACGTGCCTCCCGAGATCGACGAGCTCGGGCTCGCCGACGATTGGGACCGCATGATGGACGACGCCTCGAGCTTCTACGAAGCGTTGCGTCAGGACCTGGGGCCCGATGTCGCCCAATATGTGGTGCCTTTCGCCTACAACGTCCGTTTCGTGATGGAGATGAACCCCCGTCAGGCGTTTCACCTCATCGAGCTCCGCAGCCAGGCTGCCGGCCACCCCGCATACCGAAAGGTCGCCCACGAGATGCACCACGCCATTCGCGATGTGGCCGGGCACACACTGCTGGCCGACGCAATGATCCACGTCGACTACAGCGACGTGGATCTCGAGCGTCTCGAAGGGGAGCGCAAGGCGGAACGGCGCCGCCAGACCGCCCGCGCCTAGAACGAAAAACGCAGAACGTATAACGTCCTCTGATGGCCCAATTCGACGTCGATGCCATGATCCGCCGCTATCAGGAGCGGGCGAGCGCTGTCAAGGAACGTCCTCTCCCTCCCGTCGCAGGCGAGGAGCGCCGTCTCTTCGTCGAGCGTGCCGAGGCCGATTACACCGACTACGCCCTCATCGGGAACGCCCGCTGGAGTGTCGAGGAGGGCGAGCTCGTGCTCCGAATCCCACTGGGCGGCTGAGCACCGCTCATGCTGGAGAAGCGCCTGGTCCTGGTTTCGGGCAAAGGAGGTGTGGGCAAGTCGGCCGTGAGCGCCGGCCTGGCACTTCTCGCCCAACGTCGCGGCCTCAGGGTGCTGGCGATGGAGATGGGCGCTCCGGGTGGCCTCTCCGCCCACTTCGGCACCGGACCGCTCGAATTCGAGCCTGTGGAGTTGAGGCCGGGCCTCCACGCCATGCAGATGGTCCGCTCGGATGCCCTCCTCGAGTACCTGTCCATACAAATGGGTATGCGGGGCCTGAACAGATTCGGCCCCCTGGCCCGGGCATTCGACGCTCTGGCCACGACGGCCCCGGGGATTCGCGAGATCATCACGATCGGGAAGGCCATCTGGGAGGTGCGTGAGGACCGCTGGGACATCGTGATCGCCGATGCCCCGCCAACCGGCCAGATCGGCTCGTACGTTCGGGCTCCGGTGACGATCTCCGAGCTCGTGCCCGCGGGGCGGATCCGGGTCCAGGCTGAGGTGATGAGGGAGATCCTGCACGACCCGAGCCTCACCGAGGTCATCATGGTCTCCCTTCCCGAGGAGCTCCCGGTCACCGAGACCGAGGAGACCCTGACCTGGCTGGCCAAGGAGGACCTGGTCCCCCCTCCCAAGGTCATCGCCAACCGGGTGCTGGATGAGTTGACCGATCCCGACACCCCGCCGGGACCCGTCGGTGACGCGGCGACGCTCCATCGTTCCCTCTGGGCCGATCAGCAGGAGTGGCTGGAGCGACTCTCCCCTGTGCAGAACCTCCCGTATCTGCATGGGCTGTTCACCCCTGGCGAGGTCGCCGCCCGGGTCGCCGAGGAGTTCGAGGGCACGGCATGACCAGGACCATCCTCATAACCGGCGCAGGCGGGGTGGGCAAGACAACTGTCGCCGCCGCGATGGGGGTGAAGGTGGCGCGGAGCGGTCTGAGGACCCTGGTGGTCACGGTTGACCCGGCGCGGAGGCTGGCGACCGCACTCGGGGTGGAGGAGCTGGGCAACGAGCCCCAACCCCATGCCGACGAGCCGGACCTCTGGGCCGCCATGCTCGACGCCAAAGCGTCGTGGAGGGCGGTTGCGATGCGCCACGCCGACCCCGAGGTGGCAGCCAGGTTGGCCGACAACGAGTTCTTTCGGGCCGCCTCGGAGCACTTCCCCGCCTCACAGGCATACGCCGCGGCCGATCAGGCGGCCACCTTCGTCCAGGCGATGGCGTGGGACCTGGTGATCGTCGACACCCCACCCTCGGGCGGGGGGATCGACTTCTTCGCCGCACCGGCGCAGATGGCCGATCTCGTCGGTGGGCGTCTCCTCCGCTGGCTGACCGGCGGCCCCATCCCGGGGCGCAGGGCGCTCTACAAATTCGCCGCGCGTCCTGTCCTGCGGATCGCGGACTCTGTGTTGGGGAGCGACCTGCTCGAGCGTGTAGCCGAGTTCCTCCTCGATCTGCGCACGACGTACGACGGCGTGGCACAACGTGGCCGGGAGATAGAACGTGTCCTCTCCTCGGCATCGATCTTCGTCGTCACCACCTCCGACCCGGCTCCGATCCGTGAGGCGATCAAGTTCTACCGGGACCTTCCCGGTCTCGCCAGCAGCCCAACATCGGTGATCTTCAACCGGATCCTGCCCGACGAGTGGGCAGAAGCCGTCGCCCCGCCGGGCACCTCACCCGCCCTGGAGGCGAACCTGGCCCGATGGAGTGCCGAGACCCTTCGGCAGCGGGACAGCCGGGAGGAGTTCTCCTCCCGCTATGGGGCGCACATCGCCACCATCCCATGGTCGCCACATCCGCCCACCGATCTCGACGGATTGGCGGGGCTGGTCGAAGAGGCAAGCCGGTTGCCTTGGGCGGAGGTCGGCATATCCTGATCGCATGGCGAACTCCGCCGCATTCTTCGATCTAGACCGGACCCTGATCTCCGGCGCCTCGGCCTTCCCTCTCGGGGTGGAAGCTTGGCGCCAGGGCCTGGCCTCCAACACGGACATCGCAGGATGGACCGTCTCTGCCCTCAGCTTCAGGCTCAGAGGCGACACGGGCGACGCCACGGAGGAGGTGAGAGGTGACTTCCTCAATCGCATCGCCGGCTCCTCGGTCCAGGCGCTCGAGATGGTCGGGGCGTCGGTCCTTCCCAAGCTCGTGTCCAGGGTGCGCCCGGAATCGCGGAAATTGATCAATCTGCATCACGAATCCGGCCGCGACACATGGATCGTCTCGGCGGCACCGCACGAGATCGTGGAGCCTCTCGCCCGCTCGCTCGGGATGACCGGTGCCATCGGCACCCGGGGGCGGGTGGTGGCCGGTCATTACACCGGTGAGCTGGACGGCCCATTCGTGTACGGGGCAGGCAAAGTCGATGCGATCGAGAAGATCGCTGCCGACCTCGGCTACGACCTGGAGCGGAGTTATGCGTACTCCGATTCGATCTCCGACCTTCCCATGATGGAGTCGGTGGGCCATCCGGTGGCGGTCAACCCCGATTCAGAGCTCGACGCGCTGGCTCACGAGCGTGGCTGGCCCGTGGTCATCTTCGCCCGCAAGACCAAGCAGGCGATCGCGGTGGGTGCCGTCAGCACAGCGGCTGTGACCGCCGCCGTCGCCGCCTACGCCATCGGTCGGAAACACGGCCGCTCGGTCACCCTGGCACAGATGGCGCAGAGAGAGATCTGGCCCCACCTCCCATAGCCTCCGTAATCGGGTTGGGGAGGTGCGACATCCGTAGCTGACGGTCCCAATTTCGACGGGGTCAGAGGATGGCGCTGGGCCCGAGCAACTCCTTCAACTCGGCGAATAGGGCGGTGCGTGGCTCAACGCGATGGGCGTCGCTCAGCTTGAGCACCTTCACACCCTGATCGCTCGTCATGTTCAGATAGACCGGAGCCGGGCCAGGGTGGTTGGAGAGGATCGTCTTGAGCCGGGCAACCATCTCCGGTGTCAGAGTGGCTGCCGGCGCCTTGAGACGCACGGTGGAGTCGTCGCGGATCTCGAGCTCCTTGATCTCTCGGGCCATGACCTTGACCTCGTCGCCCCGGTGGTCGAGGCTCCCGCCCACGATGACGATGGCGTCCTCGACCACCACGTGCCCGTAGTCATTGACGGTTCGGGGGAACGCGACCACCTCGACGGACCTCTCCATGTCTTCCAATTGGAAGAAAATCATCGGGTCGCCATTCCGTGTCCAGCGTCTGGTGATCCCGGCGACGAGGCCACCCACCGTCACGCTCGTCTTGTCGGCCATCTCATCCAGCTCGGTGATCGTGGTGGTGGTGGCGGCCGCCAGCGATTGGCCTACTGCCAACAGCGGGTGATCTGACACGTACAGACCCAGCATCTCCTTCTCGAAGCCGAGACCGATCTTCTGTGGCCAGACCAGTTCGGGAACGTCGATGCGGCCCTGTGAGACGGCGGCGGGGTCTCCGGCGAACAAGCTGAACTGGCCCATGTCCTCGTTGCGGCGGCGTTCCAGGGTGCCGTCGAGGATCTGCTCGTGGACGACCGTCAACCCTTTGCGCGGGCACCCCATGGCATCGAAGGCACCTGCCTTGATCAATGATTCGACGGTCCGCTTGTTGAGGGCCGACACGTCGACCCGATCGACGAAGTCGTGGAACGACTCGAACAGCTTGTCGGCCCTCGCCGCGACGATCCTCTCCACCACCCCTTCGCCCACGTTTCGCACGGCGGAGAGGCCGAAGCGGATGCGCCCCTCTTTGACGGTGAAATCGGAGTCGGATTCGTTCACGTCCGGGACCAGCACCTGGATCCCCATCTGTCGGCACTCGTTCAGGTAGAGGGCCGTCCGATCCTTGTCCTTCTTGGTCGCGGTGAGGAGGGCGGCCATGTACTCGGCGGGATGATGGGCCTTGAGATAGGCGGTCTGATAGGCGACCAGCCCGTAACCCGCGGAGTGGCTGCGGTTGAACCCGTAACCTGAGAAATGCTCGATCAGTGCGAAGATCTCCTTGCCCACCTCCTCGGTGTGACCCTGGGCGACACAACCGGCGACGAACTTCTCCTCCTCGGCTTTCATCACCGACTTGATCTTCTTCCCCATCGCCCGGCGCAGGTTGTCGGCGTCGATCATCGAGTAGCCGGCCATCTCCTGAGCGACGGACATGACCTGCTCCTGATACACCATGATCTGATAGGTGTCGGCCAGCTTGTCGGTGAGGGCGGGGTGGAGCTCCTCGATCGGCGCGCGGCCATTTTTCCGATCGGCGTAGAGGTTGTGCATGTTGGCGCCCATCGGACCGGGCCGGTACAGGGCCACGAGCGCGATCACGTCGTTGAACGAGTCCGGCTTCAGGGATCGGATCAATGACCGCATCGCGTTGCCCTCGAGCTGGAACACGCCGATGGTGTTGCCCGACTGGAGCAGCTCGAAGGTCTTCGGGTCGTCGAGCGGGACGGAGTCGATGTCCACCCGTTGCCCGGTGCTCGCCTCGACCAGTTCGAGGCAGCGCTCGATGATGGAGAGGTTGCGAAGCCCGAGGAAGTCCATCTTGAGAAGACCGAGTGACTCCACCCCGTACATCTCGTATTGGGTCACCACCTCGGCGCCCTCGCCCTTCTGCTGGATCGGGACGACGTTGATCAGCGGCTCGGGTGCGATAACCACCGCCGCGGCATGGATGGAGTCCTGACGACGGAGACCCTCGAGGCCGCGGGCGGCGTCGACCGTCTCGCGGATGGCCGGATCGGCGTCATAGAGGTCGCGGAGGCCTTGGGCGTTGGCGTACCAGTCCTTGATCGTCGAATCGGCATCGGGCGCCGGTGGCTCGAGGACCTGTTCGAGGGTCGCCTCCCGACCCAAGATCGACGGAGGCATCGCCTTCGCCACCCGGTCCCCCACCCCGTACGGGTGACCGAGGACGCGGGCCGCGTCCCGCAGGGCCTGCTTGCCCTTGATGGTGGAGAAGGTGACGATCTGGGCCACCCTGTCGGCACCGTACTTCTGCGCCGCGTACCTGATCATCTCCGCCCGATAGCGCTCGTCGAAGTCCATGTCGATGTCCGGCATTTGACGGCGTCCCGGGTTCAGGAAGCGCTCGAAGATGAGCCCATACGCCAGCGGGTCGATGTCGGTGATGCGCAGGCAATAGGAAACGATGGAGCCGGCCGCCGAGCCACGGCCGGGCCCGACACGGATCCCGTTCTCCCGGGCATGGCGGATCAGGTCCCAGACGATGAGGAAGTAGGCGGGGAACCCCATCTCTTCGATGATCTTGAGCTCGTGCTCCACCCGGTCCCAGACTTCCGCCCCTGCGGCCGGCCCATAGCGATCGGTCGCACCCTGTTCGACCAGCTTTCGCAGATAGCTGACTTCGGTCTCTCCCGAAGGCACCGGGAAGCTGGGCAGGAGGATGCGCCCGAAGTCGAGGTCGACCGAGCAGCGCTCGGCAATGGCCAGGGTGTTGTCGCAGGCGCCGGGATAGGTGTCTTCGGGGAAGAGGCGGCGCATTTCGGCGGCGGTCTTGAGGTAGAAGTCGCTGCTGTCGAAGCGAAGACGCCCGGTCTCCGCCCGCAGGGACCCGGTCTGGATGCAGAGGAGGACATCGTGAGCCTCGTGCTCCGTCTGCGCCGTGTAGTGGGCATCGTTCGTGGCCAGCAGCGGGGCTCCGACCTTGGTCGAGATCTCGAGGAGGTCGGGCATGATCGCCCTCTGAGCCGCCAGCCCGTGGTCCTGGATCTCGATGAAGAAGTTGTCCTTGCCGAAGATGTCCTGGAAACGAGCCGCGGCGGCGAGCGCGGCATCGAAATCCCTGACCTGGCCCTTGTTGCCCTCCTCGCTCAGGGAGTCGGGTGCCAGATGTTGGGCCACCATCCCACCGAGGCAACCGGAGGTGGCGAGGATCCCCTCGGCATGCTCTGCCAGGAGGTCGAGGTCCATCCTCGGCTTGTAGTAATAGCCCTCGAGGAAGGCGCGGGAGGACAGTTGGAGCAGGTTGCGATACCCGACGTCGTTCCAGGCAATGAGATTCATGTGGAATCGGCGGTTCGCGTTTCCCACCGGTCGATCGAACCTGGAGCCCTCCGTCAGGTACGCCTCCGTGCCGATGATGGGCTTGATCCCGGCCGTCTTCGCCTCCTTGACGAAATCGACCACGCCGTAGAGGACGCCGTGATCTGTGATGGCCAGGGCGGGCTGGCCATCCGCCGCGGCCGCCGCCACGACGTCCTTGATCCGGGCCGCACCGTCGAGCATCGAATACTCGGTGTGGACGTGCAGGTGGGCGAATGACACGGCTGTCATTCAAGGTAGCAGGTGGGTCAAATACCCTGCTCCCCGATCAAGGGTGGCCCGGTCATCAACCGGTGGAGTGGGACCAGGGTCACGATCATGATCCCGAGGCTCACGGCATGGGCGATGGAGACGCCATTGGCCAGGGCATCGACGGCGGCACCTGCCAGATCCGACGTGTCGCCTGCCAGGGCATCCCTGACAGTGGAGACATCGCCGACCGTCCTGGCCACCGTGGCCAGGATGACCCCACCGGCCAGACCGGCGCCGACCGACATCCCCACCGTGCGGCTGAAGGCATGAGCAGACGTCGCACGACCGGCAAGGCTCGGAGCGACGGCGAGCCGGACCATTTGCAGTGCGGAGTTGGTCACCGCCCCAACGGCGGTGCCCATGGCGAAATAGGTGGCATAGATCACCGGGAGCGGGGCGGCGAAGGCGACTGCCGCCCACGCGGCAGCGATCGCCGGGATCCCCACGAGCACGCCCACCCTCATCACCGACCGCTCCTCGACCCGATCTGTGACCCTCCCCGCGATGTTGGCGGCGACGGTCCAGCCGATCGTCAGCCAGAGCACCGACCAGGCTGCGGCGGCGACCGATGCCCCACGTGCACCTCTCACGTACACCGGGAGATAGGTGGCGAGCCCCATGATCGCCACCAGGGTCAAGGCCGCCACCGCGGCCAGCTGCCGATAGGGATAGTCGCCGATGAACCGACGGTCGAGCAGGCTGGAACGGTCGCGGGTCATCCGCTGCCACAGCAACCAGCCACTCACGATCATGACGATGGCGGGCAGCAGCGCCGCCGACGAGAGGAAGGAGACCGTGGCGAGCAGGGAGCCGACGGTCATCACGAGCAAGGCCACCGCGATCCAATCGACACGAAGGGGGGCGGGCTCGACCGGACCGGGCAACGTGCGCCAGCCGGCGATGAGGGCGGCCGCCGCGATCGGGACCATGACGAGGAAGATCCAACGCCACGATCCGACCTGGAGCAGGGCGGCGGCGAGGGCAGGGCCGGCGAAGCCCATCACCCCCCACACATTGGAGTTGGCGGCGAAGGCGCGTCCCATCAACTGGCTGGGGTAGACCAGGGCCACCGCCCCGACGCCTACCGAGATGAGGGCTCCGCCCGTCGCCCCCTGCAACACCCGGGTGGCGACGAGCAACGGCATGGAATCGGAGGCAGCAGCAGCAAGGGACGCGGCGGCGAACCCGATGGTGGCCCACCGAAAGACGGTGGAGGTCCCCAGGGAGTCGATGAACGATCCGGCGATGGCGGTGGCCACCCCTGAGGCGAGCAAGAAGCCCGTGATCACCCATGGCAGGAGCTCGACATCCCCGAGCTCGGCGGTGAGATCGGGCAACGCCGCGGTCACGGCCAGGCCCTCGAAGGCGACGATGGCGATCGTGGTGTATATGGCGATCGAAGCGGGGAGGAGCTCCCGGGAGAGGATGGACCTGGGGACCGTCATTCGGCTCAAGGATGGCACGACAGGACCCGATCCACGGCGACGCCCTCTCTGAGCTCAGGAACCGTCAGACCGCAACGGAGAGGGCGGCCAACACCGCCACCGCCAGCCCGACCCAAGCCCTCATCGCATCTGCGTTGGGCCCCTGGATCCGGGACCAGATCTCGCCGATGACGAAACCCGCGATCAGACCGCCGAGGTGAGCCTGCCAGGAGATCGTCGGGAAGACGAACGCGATCCCGGCGTTGATGACCAGCAAGAAGGCGAGCTGACCCAACAGGGCACGACCGTAGGCGGTGTTCCTCCGATGGACAGCCCAGCTGAGCCAGATGCCGAACAGACCGAAGATGGCGCCCGATGCTCCGACCGCGACATCCCCAGGGTTGCCCAGAAAGTAGGCGAAGGCGCCGCCGACACCGGCCGCGGCGAGGAACAGGGTGACGAAAGGCCAGGTGCCCACCCCACGCTCTATCTGCGGGCCCAGCACATAGAGAGCCCACATGTTGAAGATGATGTGGGTGAGAGAGCCATGCAGCAGGACGACGGTGAATATCCGCCACCACTCCCCATCCTCGATCGCTGCGTTGCTCTGGGCGAACATCTGAAACACGTCGTCCTGCAGATCGGTGAATCGCAGCAGGAAGAAGACCACCGCCAGACCGATGAAGACCGCCGTGGCCGGGGCGCCGGCCAGCGCCGACTGACGTCGTCTCGGGCCGGTGGGAACGACCCGCTGTGCGCCTTCCTCCCGCAGGCAGTCGGGGCATCTCTGCCCAACCGCGGCGTCGACCGAGCATGACGAGCAGATGGGGCGCCCACACCGGCTGCAGCTGAGCAGGGTGCTCCGGTCGGGGTGGCGATAACAGACCGGGGCAGCTGTGGCGTGATCCTGGGTCACGACCGGAACGCTATCGCTGCCACCGATCTACCCGTGCTCCGGTTCGCGCACAGATTCCAGGACCGCGACGAGGTCGGGAGGAAGCGGCGACACGAAGCTGACCAGGTTGCCACTGATCGGGTGGGACAGTCCGAGCCGATGGGCGTGAAGAAAAAGGCGTGTGCTCTTGGGCGGACCCCGCAACGTCGAGTAGGTCTTGTCCCCTACCACGGGATGATCGATCGCGGCGAGATGCACCCTGATCTGATGGGTTCGACCCGTGCCGAGCGCGACCTCGAGAAAGGAGAGACCGCTCTCGGGGAAATATTCGAGGACCTCGTAATGGGTCACGGCGGGCTTGCCTCCAGCCACGACTGCGCGTCGAGTGGGTCTCGACGGGTCCGCCCCGATCGGCGCATCGATCGTCCCTGTCGGGGTGGAGAAGCCGCCATGGACCAAGGCGGTATAGACACGACTGATGCGGCGCGCCGCCAGATCGGCCCTCAGCCTGTCGAAGGCGAACCTGGTGCGGCCCACGAGGAGAAGGCCGGACGTGTCACGGTCGAGACGGTGCACCAGCCCCCATCGCCCCGGGTCGCCCACCCCCTCCAATTCGGGGTAGCGATGGAGAAGGCCGGCTGCAAGGGTGGACCCGCGATGTCCCGAGCCGGGATGCACGACGAGGCCGGCCGGCTTGTCCACCACGATCAGGTCGGGGTCCTCGTGGACCACGCGGAGCTCGATGGCCTCGGGCTCCAGCCCACCGGATTCCGTCGGCAATGGAGTCACTAGCACCCCACCGGCCCGCACCCGGTCGCTGGGGCGCGCCGGCGCTCCATCGATCAGGACTCCCTGGTCGATCAGGGCTCTGGCCCGGGCCCGGCTCAACTCCAACATCTCGGCCAGCGCCTTGTCGACGCGATCGCCATCGAGGCGTTGTGGCACCTCGAGTCTCAGCGCGTCTGCCACGCATGTATCAGTAGCAGCCCGACCGCGATCGTGATCGACATGTCCGCGACGTTGAAGGTCGGGATCCACCAGAGGTCGATCCAGTCGATCACCTTGCCGTCGAGGAGTCCCGGCCCGCGGAAGATCCTGTCGACGACATTTCCCAACGCCCCACCAACGATCAGCCCGTAGGCGACGGTCTCCAAGACCGGGCGCTCGCGGCGGAGAGACCAGAGAATGACTGCGCTGACCACGAGTGCGGTGGTGCCCAGGAAGGGGCCCGCGTTCTCGAACATGGAGAAGGCGGCGCCGGGGTTCTCCGTGAAAGTGAGCACCAGGAAGTTCGGGATCAGCACGATGTCGCCGTCGGCCAGCTCGATCGAGGCCCAACGCTTGGTGAGCGCGTCGATGGTGACCACCAGGATGGCTAGCCCGGCCCCGAGGGCGTACCGGCGGATCAGGCCTTGCGTGCGCAATCGACGCAGTGCGTCGCGTAGGGAAGGACGTCCAACCTGGCCAGTGGTATCGACTTTCCGCAGCTCTCGCATATCCCGTACGTGCCCTCGTTGGTCTTGGCCAGTGCCCGCTCCACCTTTCCCAGCAGATCGATCGTGTTCTGCTCGATCGACAGCTCCTTGGCATATTCGAGCTTGGTCGAGCTGGCCTCGGCGTTCCCCGGATCGGGGCTTCGATCGGACGAGCTCTCGGAGAGGCGCGCCTCTTCGAGCTCTTGCTCGTAGTCGTCGATCAGCGCCTGCAGGCGCGCCCGTTCCTCCTCGAGCCTGGCCCGGAATTTGTCGACGGTTGACTTGGCGAGCTGTCTAGCCACGGCGATCCCCCGCTAAAGGGCGGCAACCCTACCAACGCCCGACCGCTATCCGGAGAGTTTGGCCAAGGCCTCTTCGATCCCGATCCCTTTGGCCAGAACCACTTTTTCCCTCGCCGTGGCTCCCGCCACCAGGGTCACCGGTGCCCCGAGACACCGGGCGAGGGTCTTTTCCAACTCTTCGTTGGCCCGCCCCGACTCTGGTGGGGCCATGACCCGGACCTTGAGCCGCCCACCGTGGAAACCGCTGACCTCGGTTCGAGAGGCCCGAGGCACCACCCAGACCCGGAGGAGCACCCCGTCGGGATGGCTGCTCAAAGCCCGTTGGCTCATGGTCCCACGGTATCCAGCGCCGACGGCGCCCCTACCATTCTGGGCTCCCATGCCATCCAACGGAAGAGAGACGCCGAACCCAGCCAGCGGCTTCACACGGGTCGACCCGGCGGTGGACATCCCGGCCATGGAACGGCAGATCCTGGAGCTATGGCGAGCGACCAAAGCCTTCGAAGAGTCGATCCTCCGCCGGCCGGCCGACAACGAGTACATCTTCTACGACGGTCCCCCGTTCCCCACCGGGAGCCCTCACTACGGGAACCTGCTCGCCGGCGTGATCAAGGACATGGTGCCCCGTTATTGGACGATGCGCGGCTACCGGGTCGAGCGACGATTCGGTTGGGACACTCATGGCCTCCCCATCGAGATGGAGGTCGAGAAGCGCCTGGGCATCTCGGGCCCAAAGGCGATCGCCGATTTCGGGGTGGACAGGTTCAATCAGGCGGCCCGCAGCCTGGTCCAGGCCAACACCGAGACCTGGGAGGCACTCACCGAGCGCATCGGGCGATGGGTGGACTTCGAGGATGACTACAAGACGATGGATCCGGAGTTCATGGAGACCGTGTGGTGGGTCTTCAAGCAGCTGTGGGACAAGGGCCTGGTCTACAAGGACTTCAAGGTGCTCCCCTACTCCTGGGGCGCCTCCACACCACTCTCCAACTTCGAAGCGAACAAGGACTACCGCGACGTCGAGGACCCGTCGGTCACCGTCAGACTGGAGGTGCTCGACGGTGCGGGACCGGTCGAGACCGGTGACTACCTGCTGATCTGGACCACCACCCCGTGGACTCTCCCGGGCAACCTGGCCGTGGCCGTGGGTGACGAGATCACCTATGTCCGGATCCCTGATGGCGATGACCACTACTGGATGGCCTCGTCGAGGGTCACGTCGGTCTTCGGGGACGACCCGTCTCCTGTCGCCAGCGCCCAGGGCGCCGCACTGGTCGGCATCCAATATCAGCCCCCATTCGATCATTTCTCGAGCCAACGTGACGCCGGCGCCTTCCGCATCATCTCCTCCCCCGATGTGGCGACGGACGAGGGGACTGGACTGGTCCACATGGCGCCCGCATATGGCGAGGCCGACTTCTATGCCTTGAAGGGAGCGGGGATCGACGCCATGGTCGACCCTGTGGACGCCGAGGGAGCCTTCACAGAGGAAGTGCCGGAAGTCGCCGGCCAGAACGTGAAGGTCGCCGATGCGACTCTCATCGACCTGCTCGGCGAATCGGGCAAGCTGGTGCGGTCCGGCCGGATCACGCACTCCTACCCCTTCTGCGAGCGGACCGGGACCCCATTGATCTATAAAGCGATTCCGACCTGGTTCGTGAGGGTTGAAGACCTCAGGGGCCGCATGGTCGAGATCAACGACACCATCCACTGGGTCCCCGAGTACGTGGGCACACGTCGATTCGGGAACTGGCTGGTCAATGCCCGGGACTGGGCGGTGAGCCGCAATCGCTACTGGGGCTCGTGCATCCCGGTGTGGGAATGCTCCGGATGTGACGAGGCGGTTGCCGTGGGCTCCCTCGACCAGTTGGAGGAACTCTCCGGCCAGCGGCCCAACGACCTGCACAAACACGTTGTCGATGAGATCGGTTGGCCTTGCGCGTCATGCGGTGGATCCATGGTCCGGGTCCCCGAGGTGCTCGACGGGTGGTTCGAGTCGGGATCGATGCCCTACGGGATGCTCCATTATCCCTTCGAGAACGCCGAGCGCTTCGAGGCTGCGTTCCCGGCCAAGTTCATCGCCGAAGGGTTGGACCAGACCCGGGGGTGGTTCTACACCCTGATCGTCCTCTCCACTGCCCTCTTCGACAAGCCGGCATTCGAGAACTGCGTGGTCAACGGGCTGATCCTGGCCGAGGACGGGCGCAAGATGTCCAAGAGCCTGAAGAACTATCCCGACCCCTCTGAGATCTTCGACCACATGGGAGCTGATGCGCTGCGGGCCTTCCTGATCAACTCGCCCGTGTTGCGGGCCGAGCCCCTTCGCTTCAGCAGTGAGGGTGTGGCAGAGGTGGTGCGCACCGTTCTCCTACCGATGTGGAACACCTACAGCTTCTTCACCACCTATGCCGAGGCGGATGGCATCACGGTCGCCGATCTCGAGTCGGCTCCCTCCCCAGGTGATCGCCCCGAGCTCGACCGCTGGATCCTCTCCGTTCTCCAGAGCCTGATCTCGGAGGTCAACGCACAGATGGAGGGCTACTACCTGTACAACGTGGTCCCCCCGACCCTCGGGTTCATCGATCACCTCACCAACTGGTACGTGCGACGATCACGACGTCGCTTCTGGCGCACCCGCGGGGAGTCCGGCGAAGACGACGCGGACAAGGTCGCGGCATTCGCCACGCTCTACGAGGTGCTCACCACCTTCATCGAGGTCCTGGCCCCGGTGCTGCCCTTCATCACCGAGCACCTCTATCAGGACCTGGTCGCCCGTCACCGGACCGACGCCGTCGTCAGTGTCCATCACCGCGACTTCCCGGAGGCTGATCCGGGGCTGATCGACACAGATCTGGAGCTGGCGATGGAAGTCGTGCGGGAAGTCGTGCGCATAGGGCGCAACCTTCGGAAGAAGGAGGCACTCAGAGTGCGCCAGCCGCTACCCCGGCTTACCGTCCTCACCCGGGACCCGACGGTGGCCGAGGCCGTCACAGATCATGCCGGGGTGATCGCCGACGAGCTGAACGTCAAAGACGTAGTCACCTCGGCCGACGAAGCGGGTCTGCTCCGGCTGTCGGCTCGGGCCGACTTCCGCAGCCTCGGGCGGCGTCTTGGGCCCAGGATGCCCGAGGCCGCGGCTGCGATTGCGGCCCTGGCGCCGGAGGACCTCGAGAAGGTCCTCAGTGGGGGCAAGCTCACCATCGCGGGCGAACAGCTCGGGTCGGGCGACATCATCGTCGAGCGCGTCCCACAGGAGGGGACCGTGGTCGAGACCGGCTCGAGGCTGGCCGTCGCCCTCGACACCAGCATCTCGGAGGACCTCGTGCTCGAAGGCATCGCCCGCGAGGTGATCAGCCGGGTGCAGAGGATGAGACGGGACGCCGGCCTGGACGTGACGGATCGAATCCACCTCGGTTGGTCGAGCCCCGATGAGACCATCCGAGCTGCAGTGGCGAGACACTCCGAGGACATCGGCGCCGAGGTGCTCGCCATCTCGGTGGACGAGGGCGTCGATGGCGCGGAAGAGACCTACGCGATCGGGGGTGCCGCAGTGACTCTCGGTATCAGCCGGGCGGAGGGGTCTGGTCAGATCTCCTGACCCTCGCCGTCCCTCCCGGCATCGTCGACACCCTCTATCTCCGCTGATCCAGCGTTCTCGTCGTCGTCAGCCTCGCTCGACTCGTCCAGGGCCAACTCCAGCCCGGTGTCCTCGCCCCCATCGTCCAGAGGTTCGACGTCATCGACCCCGGCTCCCCCGCCGTCGGCATGAGGTTCCCCCTCGACGGTCCCCTCGCCCTCGTAAGTGACCTCGTTCTCGCCTGACTCCGAATGCTGGATCGCGCCGGTGGTTGCCTCTGGCTCCGTCGGTGCCTGGCGGTGGGCCCCGGCCACTGCCGCATCCATCTCGTCCAATTTGTCGGCGACCGTGGTGGCGAGAACGGCCAGTTTTGTCCGCACCCCGGCTACCAGTTCGGTCATCTGTGTCATCTCTGCGTCGACTTCGGCCTTCTTGGCGTCACGCTCCTCGGCGAAGGTGTCTGCCTCGGTTCGGGCATCGGCCACGATCTTGTCCGCCTCCCCTCGTGCGTCTTCGAGCATCCGGTCCGCGGCTTGTTGGGCCGCCACCAGGGCACGGCCCACCGCCGACTCGTCGGGGCCCGCGGCAACGGGAGGGGCAGCCTCGGCCGCCGCCGCCACGGCCTGCGGGTCGCCCTCGAGCTCGGCCACACGCTGCCGGGCCGCAGCCAACTCCTCCTCGAGCCCCCGCACCGCCACCACCATCTCGTCCAGGAAGTCGTCGACTTCGTCGAGGTCGTAGCCTCGGAGGGCTGTTGAGAAGGTCTTCTTCTCGATATCGGCCGGTGTTATCGCCATGTCTTTCTACCCCTTGCTCGTGCTGTGAGGATACGAACGGACCGGCCCGGCTCCAAGGATCAGAAGATCCCTCTCACCAGCCGGATCAACAGCTGGATGCCGATCAGGAGGACGATCGGAGAGAGATCGAGCATGCCCCCGCCCAGCCGAACCGGCGGGATGACACGGCGCAGGGGCAGGATCACCGGGTAGATGACTCGATCCAGGAATACGTTGACCCGCCCCAACGGATGGTCGGAGGACGTAGGGATCCAGGACAGGATCACCCAGGCGAGCACGGCATAGAAGTAGATCTGCAGGATCAGGATCAGGACGCCGCCGATGTCCACAGGTCAATCGTCGACGTCGTCGAGCTCGTAGGCCCCCAGTGTGGAGAGGCGGCGCTTCTCGTCGCGGCTCAAGGTGACCCGCGGGGGTAGGACCATCACCAGCCCGTCGCCAACCTTCCTCATCGATCCGTCGAGGGCATAGATCAGCCCCGACGAGAAATCAACCACGCGACGAACCAGGTCGTGGTCGGCCCGGCGCATGTCGAGGACCACCGGCACCCGATCCCGGATCTGATCGGCGAGGATGCGGGCATCGCCGAACTCCTCGACCACGATGATGTCAGACTGGCTGTCCACGGTCCTGATCACCCCCACCGTCTCGAGTCCTTCGCGACTCGAAGGCCTGGTCGCGGCCCTGGCCGTCGGCGGGGGCTCGACCCGACGGCTCTGCGGCATGGCCTCGACCCTGCGGGGCTCGACCCGACGCGGCTGATCCTCGGCAGGGCCGGTCGGCGGACGCTCGCCTGCCTCCGACTCGACCCCGTCCTCGTCGACGAGACCCAGATAGATCAGGGCTTTGGAGAACAGTGACGACATTTCACTCCGTCAAGTGCGTTCGCCAAAGATAGCCCGCCCCACCCGTATAACCGTGGAGCCTTCCTCGATGGCCACCTCGAAGTCGTCGGTCATGCCCATCGAGAGCTCGACAAGTGATGGCTGAGCGGCAGCGAGCCGATCGCGCAGCTCCCTGAGCATGACGAAGTGGGGGCGTTGTTGCTCCGGGTCGTCGCTGTAGGGAGGGATGGCCATCAGACCGAGCACCTCGATGCCGAGACCGGTCAGATGATCGAGCACCTGCCCGGCCCGCTCGGGGTCGGCCCCCGACTTCTGCTCCTCGTGACCGGTATTGACCTGAAGCAGCACCGGGGGTGGCAGGCCGCTGCCCTTGGCCCAGGCTGCCCCGAGTGACTCGCGATCCATCGAGTGGAGTAGATGGGTGATCGGGCGAATGGACCGAGCCTTGTTGGTCTGGAGGCCACCGATGAAGTGCCATCTGATGTCATCCGGCAGGCGGGCTGCCTTCTCCACCATCTCCTGGGCTCGGTTCTCGCCGAAGTCGCGGTGCCCGAGTGCGTACACCTGCTCGATGTCGGTGACGCTCTTGGCCTTCGACACCGCGACCAGCCTTATCGAGGCAATGTCCCGGCCCGCCCGGTCGGCCGCAGCGGCCATCCGCTCCAGGACGTCTGCGTAACTCATGCGACCCAGGCGATGGTGGCGATCCGCTGGGCGGTCTGTGTCCTGCGATAGCTGTAGAGGGACTCGTCGTGCATGGTGCAGGTGCCCGGCAACCAGACATCGAGCCCTTCGAGCTCGTGTCGGATCGCCGCGGCGAGATCCACCGACCTCGCTCCCCAGCGCGTCTCCCTGACCTGGTCGGGGAAGCGCTCCGCCACGTCCGCCCCGACTTCGAAGCAACACGGACCGATGCCGGGGCCGATCGCGGCACGGACCGGAGGGTGCCCATGAGCGCTCATCTCTGCCCGAAGGGCGCTCACCACCCGTCCCGCCGCCCCGCGCCAGCCGGCATGTGCCACTCCCACGGCCGATTCGGCCAGGAGGACCACACCGAAGCAATCAGCGGTGAACACGGCCAACGGCAGACGTGGCACGTCGCTCCAGAGGCCGTCGGCCTCACCGAGCTCGCCCGGCCCGAGGGCCCGTACCAGCGCGATGCCATGTACCTGACGCACCGTGGCCCAGTCCCGTGAGATCCCGAGCCACGACGAAACGGCGGAGCGGGCGGTCAAATCGTTCCGCTGGTCCCCATCCGCCGCTTCGGTGAAGGCCGCCCCGTCGACACCGGGGGGCCGGTTCATCCCTGGACGAAGGTGGGGATGTCGAGGACGTCGTCGCCCTCGTCGAAACCGGAGTAGGACCGGCTCGTCGCAGACCGGGCGGGGCTGGTCCGTCCCTGACGTCTTCGCTCGAACCCAGCGGCGATCACCGTCACCTTCATCTCCTCACCGAGATCGTCGTCGACGATGGCGCCGAAGATGATGTCGGCCTCGGTGTCGGCGTGGTCGGCCACGACCCGTGCCGCCTCGGTCGCCTCGTGCAGAGTCATCGACGACGGCCCCGAGACTGAGAGGAGCACGCCTTTGGCGCCCTCCATCGAGGTCTCCAGCATGGGGCTCGAGATGGCGCGCTCGGCGGCCTGCTTGGCTCGATTCTCACCCGTGGCCCGCCCGATCCCCATCACAGCCGACCCGGCGTCGGACATGATCGTGCGGACGTCGGCGAAGTCGACGTTGATCAACCCGGGAGTGGTGATCAGGTCGGTGATGCCGGCGACACCGCTCATGAGCACCTCGTCGGCGAGACGGAAGGTCTCGGCGATCGGGGCGGTGGGATCACCCACCTCCAGTAGCCGGTCATTGGGGATGACGATGAGGGTATCTACCGCCTCTTTGAGGTCATCGATGCCCTGCTCGGCGTGAACGGCGCGTCGCCTGCCCTCGAACCCGAAGGGGCGGGTCACGACGCCCACGGTCAGGGATCCGACCGAACGCGCCACCTCCGCCACCACCGGAGCGCCGCCGGTCCCCGTGCCGCCACCTTCACCCGCGGTGATGAAGATCATGTCCGAGCCCTTGAGCACGTCCTCGAGCTCGGCCTTGTGCTCCTCGGCGGCGGCCCGGCCGATCTCGGGATTGGCCCCGGCACCGAGACCCCTGGTCACCTCCCGGCCGATGTCCAGTTTGACGTCGGCATCGCTCATCAGGAGTGCCTGGGCGTCGGTGTTGAGCGCGATGAACTCCACGCCACGTATGCCCGCTTCGACCATGCGGTTGACAGCGTTGACGCCGCCGCCGCCGATCCCTACGACTTTTATGACGGCCAGATAGCCGCCGCTCGAAGAGCTCACGATTCCTCCAGTGGATATACGAGTGATTCCTTAGGGCTGAAGTAGAGGTTTACCGTTCGCCTCATGGTTAGTAAAGAGACAATCTCTAACCCTCTACTAGACATTGATACCTGCTCAAGGTCACGGCTCATCCAGGGGATATGGCCGGGTTGCTGGGTGCGATGAGGGTCAAGACCGAACCCACCGGTGGTTGTTCGCGGAGCAACGCGGCAAGGCTGAGTGCCTTTGCGCTCATCTCCACCGGTCGCCCCAACCTGACCTGATGACCGCCGACCTCGGCCCACAGCTCTCCACCGGTCTCGGTTCGCAGTTTCGCCCCCGCCTTCAGCTCCTCGGCCAAGCTGGAAGCGAACTCCAGCGCCCCGAGCAACTCGGGCGTGGCCTCGGTGGCCGTCCCCTTCACACCGCCTATCTGGACCCAAGGCATGGCCGGGTCGGGATCGGGTGCGGTAGTCAGTCGGACCCCGTCGACGGCGTAGAGCCCCCAGCCCTCGTCGGTCTCTACCCAGGCGGAAGGAACCCTCTCCTCCACCCTCACCACGACGCTCTGCGGCCAAACGAGCTCGACGTCGGATTCGCGGACCCATGGGTCGGTCGCCAGTGCGGTCTCGACCTGTCCGGTGCGAATCAGGATCATCGGAGTTCCCTCCACCACCCCGTTCTCGGTGAGGATGGCTTCAGATGTGCTGGCCGCGATCCCGGTCGCAGTGACCGAGGCGACACTCAGCCATGGCGAGAGCAGCACCCAGACCACTGCGGCAGCGATCCCGGCCGCGACCAGGAACTTGACCAGGCGGCTGACGTTGCGACGTGCCCGGTCCTCGGCGACTTCGCGTCTCCGCTCGGCCAGACGTGGGTCAATGGTCATTTTCGAATCCGACGAACTGGATCTCAGGCTCCAGCATGGTGCCTGTCTTCTCGAGAACACGGTCTTTCACCTCGTGCACCAGCCGGCGTATGTCGTCCGAGGTGGCCCCTGGCCCGGCGACGAAGAAGTTCGCGTGCTTTGGCGATACGGAGACGTCGCCCACCGCCAACCCTTTGAGCCCGAGCGAGTCGATGATCTCCCCGGCCGTGGCCCCAGGTGGGTTCTTGAACACGCTTCCTGCGTTGAAGGTTCCGCCCGGCTGGTTGTCACGACGCCACCTCGTGATGCGACGAAGCTCGGCGCGCCCCGAATGGCCATCACCGGGGGTGGCCTGGAACAAGGCGTCCACGACGATCTGGGTCGATCCGACATTGGAGTGCCGGTACGACATGTCGAGGTCATCCGGACCGGCCTCCCGGGACAGTCCATCGGTCAGGTCGATGATCGACGCTGTGATGAGACGGTCCCGGGTCTCGGTCCCGAAGCACCCGGCGTTTTGGCGCACCGCCCCGCCGACCGAGCCCGGGACGCCCACGAAGAACTCGAGGCCGGCCAGGCCTCCGTCGACACTGGAACGGGCGACATGGGCCAAGGGAGCAGCGCCCCCGGCACGCACACGTGTCCCTTCGACCTCGACCCTGGCGAACTCGGAGCCGAGACGGATCACCAGCCCTCTGAACCCTGCGTCGGCCACCACGAGGTTGGAGCCCCGACCCAGCACCAGGATCGGTAGGTCCGTGGCCACGCCCGCCTCGACCAGGCCCATCAACGCAGCGACGTCCTGCACCTCGGTCATGAAACGGGCCGGGCCCCCCGCCTTGTACGTGGTGTAGGGGCCGAGGGGGACGTGTTCTGACACGGCTCCGGATGCGACCAGGGCGGCAAGGGCGCTCATCGCCGCTCCGCGAGGAGCATCGCCAACTCGGTAGGCACCAGAGTTATGTCCCCGGCCCCCATCGTGAGGACCAGGTCACCTGAGGAGACCCGCCCTGCCAGGAAATCGGCCAGATCACTCCGGTGCGGCACATAGTGGGCGCGGCCCCCATGGCGCTCCACTGCCTCGGCCACCATTGCCCCCGTCACCCCGGGCACCGGCTCCTCACGCGAACCGTAGACATCGGTGACGACGACCTCGTCCGCAACGCTCAACGCCTCCCCGAACTCGTCGTGGAATCGGGCGGTCCTGGTGTATAGATGTGGCTGGAAGACCGCCCACAACTTCCCCCTGGCCAGCTCACGGGCAACCTCGACTGTGGCCGCCACCTCCGTCGGGTGATGGGCATAGTCATCCACGAGGGTCACATCCGAGATGGTGCCCCGATGCTCCCAACGTCGGCCCACCCCGCGAAAGGTGGCGAGCCCGGCGGCTGCCGCCTCGATGTCCCAGCCCATGGTCCCGAGCAGGGCGAGGGCGCCGGCCGCATTCCGGGCGACGTGCGCCCCCGGTCGGGCCAGGCTCACGTGGGCTCTGGCCCCGGGCCCGGTCAGGTCGAATCGGGTGCCACCGTTGTCATTGGTCAGGTCGCGGATTCGCCAGTCCGCCTCCTCACCGGTGCCATAGGTGACTGCACCGGAACGTCGCGCGACCTCCCTCGACCCCGCGTCGTCCAGACATGCAGCCACCGGGCCATCGACGCCACGTGCGACGCCCACGAAGGCATCCATCAGGTCGGCATCGGTGCCGAAGTGCTCAACGTGCTCTATCTCCACGTTGGTGACCACGAGACCGGCGAGGTCGAGCATCTCGAAGGTTCGGAAGGCCTCGTCGGCCTCTATCACCAGCAACGGGGTGCTCCCGTGGTGGCCGTTGGTGTTCCAGTCGGCCAGGTCGCCGCCGACGATGAAGCTCGGGTCCTCATCCAGGGCGCGCAACGCCGAGACGAGGAGGGCGGTGGTCGTGGTCTTGCCGTGGGTGCCGGTGGCCCCGATGGTCCTCGTGCCACGGGTCAGAGCGGCGAGGAGCTCAGGGCGGCGCCACACCGGGACGCCCGCTTCGCGCGCGCCCGCCAACTCGGGGTCGGTGTCGGGCACTGCAGAGGAGGCGACCACCAGGTCGGCTGCGCGTGCCAAGTCGGGTTGGTGGCCGGTGTGCGTGGTTATCCCGAAGTCCTCGAGACGGTCCAGGGTGGAGCCGCCTCGCTGATCGGAGCCGGAGACGACGTGCCCCATGCCGGCGAGCACCTTGGCGATGGCGGACATGCCCGCCCCTCCGGCACCCACCAGGTGGACTCTCTCGAAGTCGAGTCTCATCACGACTGTTCCAACATGGCGTCCGCGATTGTGGCTGCTGCTCCCGGTTTGGCGATGTCCAGGGCATTGGCCCGCATCTCCTGCAGACGGTCGGATGAGAAGAGAAGGTCTTCGACCATCCCAGGAAGCTCGGCGATTCGATCCTGTGGCAACACCAAGGCCGCCCGGTTGTCGCCGAGGAACGCAGCGTTGGCGGACTGATGACCGGAGGAGCCGAACTCCCCGGGGACGAGGATCGAGGGCGTCCCCGTGGCGGTCAGCTCGGCCACCCCGCCGCCGGCCCTGGCCAAGACGAGGTCGCTCGCCGCGTAGAAGAGCTCTATCCGCTCCTCGAAACGTCGTTGCACCCAGGAGATCTCCGGGGAAGCGTCGATGCTCTCACCGGGCACGGAGCTCCCGGTCAGATGCAGCACTTGGATGTGGCCGCCCGACCATCCCCGGACCAGGGAGGCGGTGGCGTCGTTGAGCACCCCGGCCCCGAGAGACCCGCCGATCACCCCCAGGACCGGGCCCGTTGCGTCGAGGCCGAAATGGTGCAACGCGGCGGGCCGCAGCCGGGCGCGATCGAACCCCGCAAGAGCCTGCCGGACGGGGTTGCCCACCCACTCTCCTCGCTCCAGGCCCTGGGTGTGAGGGAACGATGTGAAGACACGTGACGCCCATCGTGAGGCGACCCGATTAGCAAGGCCCGCGCCCGCGTTCTGCTCGGCAATGAAAAGGGCAGTCCCGGCTCGCCTCGCGGCGAGGGCTGCGGGGATGGTGACATATCCGCCCATCCCCAGAATGACGCTGACCGCCCTCTCCTGGATGGAGGAGGCGATTGCGTCGCGGGCACGCAAGATCACCCGGGGCAGAGTCAGATTCCGGGTGGTCAGCGAGCGCTGAAACCCGCGAATCTCGACCCGGAGGAAGGGGAAGCCGGCGTTCGGGTAGATCTCTGCCTCGATGCGGTCTCCGCCGACGAAGAGGATCGATTCCTTGGGCACACCCCGGCTCAGGAGCGCCTCGCCGACGGCCAGTCCGGGGAACACGTGTCCCCCGGTGCCTGCCGCAGCTATGGCGAGGGTCATGTCTTGGGAGGTACCCCGGCTTGGGCGATGTTGACCAGGATGCCCAGCGAGGCCATGGCGACGATGAGCGCGGTGCTACCGAACGAGACGAACGGCAGGGCGATCCCGGTTATCGGCATCACCCCGAGGACTCCACCGATGTTGACAATGGCCTGGAAGGTGAGCCAAGCAGTGAGACCTGCGGCCACCATCCTGCCGAAGCGATCGGGCGCCCGGGCCGCCACCGCCCACCCGGCCAGGGCCAGTACCACGTAGAGGCCGATCACCGTCAGGCCCCCGATCAGCCCGGCCTCCTCCCCGATGATGGCGAAGATGAAGTCGGTATGGGCATTGGGGAGATAGAACCACCTCGCCCTGCTCGCCCCGAGGCCGACGCCGAACAACCCTCCGTTGGATAGCGCGTAATAGCTCTGGATCAATTGATAGCCCTCCCCGCTGGCGTTCTCCCAGGGATTGAGGAAGCCGGTGATGCGGTCGACCCGGTACTGGTCGCTGAAGGCGAGCAGCCAGGCGGCGCCGACCACGAGGATCGTGAGGAGCAGCACGTAGCGCAGCGGGCTCTCACTGGCCATGATCACTGCCATCGCGGCCGCTCCGATGATGATGGTGGTCCCCAGGTCCGGCTGGAGGATCACCAGGCCCCCGATCACACCCACCGTGAACACGACAGGCACCACGAAGTGGCCGAACCGGGTCAGCAGTCGATGCTTCTTCTCCAACAGGTGGGCCAGAACGATCACCACCGCCACCTTGGCCAGCTCAGAAGGCTGGAAGCTGAAACCGGCCACGGGGAGCCAGCGTTGCGAGCCTCCGATCACCGGTCCCAGGACGAGGACCGCGACCAGCAACGCGACGGTCACGAGAAAGCCGGGCAGAGCGAGACGGCGGTAGACCCGGTATGGGATGCGGCTGGTGACGAGAAGGGCGATCGTCCCGATACCCACGCCGATGAGTTGGCGCTTGAAGAAGTAGAACCGGTCCTCGGCCTGGTCGATGGCTACGACCGAAGAAGCGGACTGGGTCGCACCCAGGCCAATGACTATGAGGACCACACCGAGCACGAGCAGGGCTGTGGCCGTGCGATTGTTGGTCTTGAGACGCTCGGCCCGGCTTCTCGCCGCCGCCCGCACCTTGGCTATCGAGGTCACACTCGCGGTCATCCGGGTCTCGCCTCCTCCGTGATCTCCTTCACCAACTCCGAGAACCTGTCCCCCCGCTCCGCGTAGGAATCGAACTGATCGAAGCTGGCGCACCCAGGAGCCAGGAGGACAGTGTCACCCGGGTCGGCCCGGTCGGCGGCCATCTCCACCGCCCGCTCCAGCGTGCCGGCGTCGGCGCCCCTGGCTCCGGCGGCGAGGGCCAGCTCGGGACCGGCCTCACCGATACCGAGCACATGACGCACGTTCGGCTCTCTGGCGATGGGTGTCACGTCCATGCCCTTGGCCAACCCCCCTGCGATGAGGATGACCGGGCCGGGGCGGGGGTCTGGGGGTCGCCCCCCAGCTTTGACGGCCCTGATCGAAGCGAGCGCGGCATGGGGATTGGTCGCCTTCGAGTCGTTGATCCACGTGACCCCGCCAAATCGGCCGACCACGGTCCGACGGTGCTTCCCGGGGGCGTAGTCCTTGGCCGCCCTGGTCACGCCCTCCGCCGACGCCCCCATCCGCAGAGCCAGGGCCGAAGCCGCCGCGATGTCGACCAGATGGGTCGGGTCGTCCGATGTCAGGTCACCGATGGAGATGGCCAGCTCCCCGATCAGGAGGCGGTCGCCGTCCACACCCCCTCCCCCGGGTGGGAGATGACGGCCCGACACCGGGAACAGCTGGCTGTCCGCCATCCTGACGAGACCGGTGGCGCCTTCGTCGTCCACGTCGTACACGAGGAGGTCCTCAGGAGATTGATTCATGTAGATCCGGGCCTTGGCGGACCGATAGGACTGCTCCGACCCGTGCCAGTCGAGATGGTCGACGGCGACATTGGTGATGGCCGCCGCGACCGGGTGAAAGGTCTCACAGAAGCGGAGTTGGAAACTCGACACCTCGATGACGACCGCATCGTGGCCACTATCGACATGGTCGGACAGCGGCGAGCCGATGTTGCCCGTCGCAGGAGCATCCAGCCCTGAGGCCTCCAGCATCGCCGAGGTCGCCTCGGTGACCGTGGTCTTCCCGTTGGTCCCGGTCACCGCCGCCACCGGGACGTCGAGATGACGCCAGGCGAACTCGATCTCACTCCAGACCGGGATGCCCCACTCCATGGCCTCAACGATGGGCAGTGAGCGCTCCGGGAAGCCCGGGCTGGTGACGACGACGTCGATGCCGTTGAGAAGCACAGGGTCCCAACCTCCGCCCGCCACCGGAAAGCCATGTTCCAAGGCCCGCTCCGGCTCCCCCTCCGTGTAGATGGTCACCGACATGCCACGGCTTCTGGCCAGCCGGGCCGCGGCGAGACCGGACACACCTGCCCCCAGGACCAGGAGACGGCTCACAGGAGGTCCTGGAGGAATATGAAGTCTCCATAGAAGAATCCGAGACCCAGGGCGACTCCGATCCCGGTGAGGATCCAGAAGCGGATGACGACCGTCGTCTCGGGCCATCCCCCCAGGTCGAAGTGGTAGTGGATCGGTGACATTCGGAAGATGCGCTTCCCGAACAGCCTGAAGCTGGCCACCTGGAGGATCACCGACGCGGTCTCCGCGACGAAGATCGCCCCGAGGACGACCAGCAGCAAGCTCGTGTTGGTGAGGAGCGCCAGCGCGGCGAGAAGGCCTCCGATCCCCTGGGAGCCGACGTCGCCCATGATGATCTTGGCCGGTGGGGCATTCCACCACAGGAACCCGAGGATGGCGCCGAACATCGCCGCGGATATCACGGCGAGCTCCAACGGATCGACGGACTCGTACACACCGGGGTTCCTGAACTGCCAGAAGGCGATGACGGTGTACGAGGCCACGACCAACGCCGACGAGCCCCCCGCCAGGCCATCCATCCCATCGGCGAGATTCACCCCGTTGGCCCAACCCGTGAGCATGAGCAGCACCCAGATCACGAAGAAGGCGCCGAGATCGATCCCGAGCGGCCTGACGAAGGAGATCTCCGTGACCACGCCCGCCTCGGTGGCGCCCCAGGCAAAGAGGGCGGCGATGGCGAGCTGACCACCGAACTTGGCCGACTTGGAGAGGCCAAGGGACCTCTTGTTGGAGTACTTGATCCAATCGTCGAGGAAACCAACCAGGGCCATCCCCGCCAGCGCGAACATGGCGAGCAGCCCACCATCACTCAGCGGTGTGAACTCGACGGCAAGCCCACCCGCCGACAGCACTCTGACGTGGGAGACCAGGTACCCGATGACGGCGGCAAGGACGAAGACCACCCCACCCATGGTGGGAGTCCCCTGCTTGTGGCCGTGCATCCCGGCGATCTCCTCCTGGATGAACTGGCCGATCTCTCGGCGTCGAAAGAAGCGGATGGCGTAGGGGGTGCCGAAGATCGAGACGAGGAGACCGACGGCGGCGGCGGTGAGCAGCGGGATCACGGGCTCATGCTCCCCGAATCGGGTGTCAACCCGGTGGACCCTCCCCGGGAGGCCAGCACCTCTCGTGCGACCTCGCGGTCGTCGAAGGGGAGGACCTCCCCCTCGATCTCCTGACCGGTCTCGTGCCCCTTGCCCAGGATCAGGACGACGTCACCGGGCACGGCCAGGGCGATCGCCTTCTCTATTGCCGCCCGCCGATCGACTTCGACCATGACATCCGGCCGCTGACCGGCCCCGGACGCCACTTCGGCCAGGATCTTCCCGGGATCCTCCGAGCGTGGGTTGTCGCTGGTGAGCACGACGAAATCGGCCTTGGCGGCAGCACTCCCCATCAAAGGGCGCTTGTCCCGATCGCGGTCACCACCGGCCCCGACGACCGCGATCACCAACCGGTCCGAAATGGAGCGGGCCGCGGATATCGCTTGTTCGATCCCGCCGGGGGTATGGGCATAGTCGACGATCACGTGCACAGGCCCGTCGCCAGAGACCTGCTCGAAGCGTCCTGGCACGCCATCCAGCAGCCCAAGGCCCTCCCCGATCTCCTCGACCGTGAGACCCAGGGCCAGACAGCAGCCTGCGGCGACCAGAGCGTTCTCTACGTTGAAACCTCCGATCAGACTCGATCGCACCGGCACCGACCCCCGCTCCGTCACGAGCTCGAACGAAGAGCCCCGTAACGACGTCTTCACCGACCGCGCCTGCACCGACCCGCCGTCACCCACCGTGATCGTGGGCATGGCCGCCCAACGGGCTATGTCGGCACCGACCGGATCGGCCACGTTGATGACGGCCGTCCCCACGTCGTAGTCCTGGAACAGGCGCTCTTTCGCCCGCCGATAGGCCTCCATGGTCCCGTGAAAGTCGAGGTGGTCCTGGGAGAGGTTGGTGAACGCGGCCACTTCGAACCTGGTCCCGGCAACACGGCTCATGTCCAGGGCGTGAGAGGACACCTCGGCTGCGACCACCTCCGCCCCCAGCCCTCTCATCTCGGCGAGGAGACGCTGGAAGTCGGTGGCTTCGGGTGTGGTCCGCCCCGACGGGAACGGCGTGTCACCCACCCTGGTGCGCACCGTCCCGATGAGACCCGTGACGCGCCCTCCGTGGCTCATGAGGGACTCGACGTAGTGAGTGACCGTCGTCTTGCCGTTGGTCCCCGTCACGCCCACCACAGCCACATCGGTCGAGGGGTCACCGTGCACCCTGGCCGCCATAGGCCCCATCGCCGACCTGGTGTCATCGACCACGATCTGGCTGGCAGCGGTCTCCTGGGCGCTCTCGACCGCAACCGCCGGGGACCCAGCGTCCACGGCGGCGACGACGAAATCGTGCCCGTCGTGGCTGGCACCTCGCACGGCCACGAACAGGACAGCCGGGCCCGCCATCCGGGAATCATGGGTGACGTCGTCGAGACGGATGCGGGCGTCGCCGATCACACGGCCGCCGACCAGCTCGGAGACTTCCCCGACGGTGCTACCCGACAGGGGCATCCGGTGACACTCCCAATCGGTGCAGAGCCTGCTCCATGACCTGCGCGAAAACCGGTGCCGCGGCGGCGCCACCGGTCCGATAGCGGTAGGAGGGGGCGTCGATGAGCACCGCTACCACCACCTTCGGGTCACTCATGGGAGCCATCCCGACGAACGACGCCCTGGTCACCTCGGTGTAACGGCCGTCCTCGCCCAGCTTGTTCGCGGTCCCGGTCTTGCCGCCGACTCGATAGCCCTCGACCGTCGCCGCCTGACCGGTTCCCTCGTCGACCACATTGGCGAGAAGCTGCTGCATCAGCACGGCGGTTTCCTCCGAGACCACTTTCCTGGTCTCCAGCCCGGCAACCTCCTCGTTCCCATCGACGTCGGTGGTGGAAGCCACGATGTGAGGGGCGGTCCAAACTCCGTCGTTCCCGATCGCTGCGTACGCGGCCGCCATCTGGAGCGGGGTGGCCGCAACCGAGTACCCGATCGCTGCCGAGGCCCAGCATGTCTCGCACCCGGCCTCGAAGTTCAGCATGCCGGGAGCCTCCACCGAATAGTCCACCCCGGTCTGTGATCCGAGCCCGAATCGCTCGATGTACGACACGAGCCTGTCCTGGCCCAGTGTGTCGGCGATCAGGATGGTGCCCACGTTGGACGACCTCGTGAATATCTCGGCCACGGTCATGTTGGCCGTCTCGTGCTCCTCGAAGTCCTGGTAGCAGCCGAAGAGCTCGTCGTCTGCTGAACGACAGGCATCGGGCCGCAGTTCCAGGATGTCGGCCACCTGGGAGAAGACGGTCCCCGTCTTCACCTCACCTTCCTCCAGGGCGGCTGCGACCGTGATGAGCTTCTGAGTCGAGCCCGGCTCATAGACACCGCGCACGATGAAGTTCTTGAAGGCATGACAGGTGGGGTCTTCGGCCGGGTCGCAATTCGCATCCAGTGTCTGTCTCATCTGAGGGTCGAACACCGGAGCACCTGACATCGCCAGGATCCCGCCTGTCTCCACATCGAGCACCACCACCCAGCAGGACTCGGCGCTGGTCCGCTCCAGCGCGGAGAGACACGCCTGCTGCGTCTGGTACTGCAAAGGGAGGTCGATCGTCGTGTTGAGGTCGGCCCCCGGGACGGCAGGCATGATGTCGGTCATCCCCTGAGGGATGATGCGACCCTCCAGATCCCTTTCGAAGACCGCTTTCCCGGGCACACCGCGCAACGACTCGTCGTAGATGTACTCCAGGCCCTCCTGCCCGTTCCCGTCGATGTCGACGAACCCGGTGACATGGGCTGCCACCGAGCCTGCCGGGTAGATCCTGGTGGCCTCGGGATGGGTGTAGATCCCTCTCACCCCCAGACCGAGGATCTCCTCGGCGACACCCGGCTCGACCTGGCGCTTCAGGTACACGAAGTCCCGATCCGACTCGAGCCGGGTGAGGAGCTCCTGTGAGTCCACGCCAAGCAGACCGCCTATCTGCTGTGCCACCCAGAGTGGCTCCTCGACCTGGTCCGGGTTGGCCCAGATGCTCTGTGCCTCGACCGTCATCGCCAGCAGCTCGCCGTTTCGGTCGTAGATCTTGCCCCTTTGTGGAGCGAGATCGCGGGTGACCAGCCGTTGGTCGAGCCCCTGCCCGGCCAGCTCTTCAGCCTGCACCACCTGGACCTGGAAGAGGCGAAAACCGAGCCCGAGCAGGGCCAGGACCAACCCGAGACCGATTGCTGCGACCCTCACCCGCGAGCGGTCGGGCTTGGCGGCGGCCTTGGTGGCGGCCACCGTCTAAGTCCCCGGCCGCGACTCCGGTGGTCGGGAACGGCCTGTTCCCTCCGGAAGCCCGGCTCCAGCGCGCGGTCGGGTCCTCATTGTCTCGCCCCTTCATCGTTGGAGACCAGAGCAGGGCCCCCGAGATCCACCAGCAACTGCCTCGTGTCCTGGGGAATGACCAACCCAAGCTCCTCCGCCAGAGGTGCGATCCGGGCCGGGTTCTCCATGCGTGCGATCTCGAGCCGAAGCTGCTCGTTCATCGCCTCTTGCTCGGTGATCGCACGGTTCAACCGATCGAGCTCGAATGCCGACTTGTCGAGGGAGGTCCGGGCAAAACCAAGCCCGAGAAAGGCGGCCACGCCGATCAGGACCATGATCATCCAAGGGGCCAGCGCCGGCCGCAGCTTCGCCTGCCGCCCTCTGAGCACGCGGAGCCCCTGTCGGGAAGCGGGCTGTCGGAGCGGGCGAGCCGCCGTCATGCCGCCACCTTCTCGACCGCTCTGAGCACCGCCGAGCGGGCTCTGTTGTTGGCCTCGATCTCCTCAGCCGACGGCCTGATCGGCTTCCTGGTCAAGATGCGAAGCTCGGCACTCTTGCCACACCCGCACACCGGGAGATCGGGTGGGCAGATGCAACCGGTGGCGCCCCGGGCGAAACGCTGCTTGACGATCCGGTCTTCGAGCGAGTGATAGGAGATGGCCACGAGCCTCCCCAGCGGGCGAAGGATCTGGATTGCCTGCTCGAGACCCGCACTGACCGCATCGAGCTCTTCGTTGACCGCCATGCGAAGCGCCTGGAAGGTCCGTCGAGCGGGATGACCCCCCCGACGGCGTGCCGCAGGGATGACTGCGGCCACGACGGCGGACAGCTGGCTGGTGGACTCATAGGGACGACCGGCCACGATCGCCGCTGCGATCCGACGTGCCAGCGGCTCCTCGCCGAAGCGGTAGATCACATCGGCGAGCCGATCGGCCGGCCATTCGTTGACGATTTGTGCGGCAGTGTTCGGGGCGTCGGGCCCCATCCGCATGTCGAGTGGGCCCTCCTTCCGATAGGAGAACCCTCGACCGGGCTCGTCGAGCTGACGGGAGGAGACGCCGAAATCGAACAGGACTCCTGCTATCGGCTGGTCGGTCACGCCGGCGACCAGCCGCCCAAGGTCGGCGAAGTTGCCTTGGACGACAGCCACGCCGAGGGCGGAAGCGTTGGCCAGCGCCTCAGGATCGCGATCTATCGCTACAACCGTCACACTCTCTCCGAACTCATGCAGCAATCTGCGGGTGTGTCCCCCGCCCCCGAATGTCGCGTCGACCACGACACCTGGCAGCACTGGGGCCAGCAACCCGGCCACCTCATGCTCCAGAACCGGCCGGTGGAAGACCCAATCTCCTCGATCACCGTCTCGCTTGTCCCGGTCCTGGTTCATGGCCAGCCCCCCGGGCGCTGGTACCAAAGGAAGCGGGCGGAGTCAGGGGCCTTCCATTGGTTCCGGGGGGCTGGCGATGAACCAGCAACGATCACTTCTGCTACTCGTCCTCCTCCGGGTATCGCCGGTCGCCCTCAGCGCGGTCCTCGATATAGAGCTCCTTGTTCCAGAGCTCGACGTGGTCGTAGACACCGATGACGGCTATCTCGGTGCCGGCTTCGAGCGAGGCGAACGTCCTCAGGTCCGGCTTGACCAACACACGCCCCGACTTGTCGAGCTCCTGGAGGTCGGCACCGGAGAACACCGTTCGCGAGAAGCGTCTCCCGCCCCGGTTCTTTGGCCCTTCTCTCACCTCCGCCGCCCTCGCCTCGAACTCACTGGTCGGGAAGAGGACGAGCTGGCCGTCCTGACCCTTGGTGACGACACAACCGTCTTCGAGATCACGGCGAAAGCCGGAGGGCATGACCACCCGGCCCTTCCCGTCGAGACTGTGGTAGTACTCGCCGAGGAACACTTCTGCGTTTCTCCGTCCGTCCTCATTCCGTCGACCCCGCTTCTCATCGGGCCGTTCGACCCACTATGACCCACTTCACCCCACATGTCAACCTTTTCCCCCACTAAGCAGTCATGTCGTGTGCATCCGGCCAGGCCAGAGATAGTCGCTTGCACCAGGGACGTCGGGATCAGAACCGTGAGCAGGGCGCCACAGGGTCGGTGGTGGGTTGCGCACGGGAACCGCGCACCCGGGGAGGGACCGTCAGCGAGACGGCGTGCTCAGGCGACTTCTAGATAGGGGTGCCAGGCCGGATCCACCTGATAGCCGGTGGAGGCATAGATCCACGCGTAGCCACGGGGTGGGCCCGGGGTGGTGTTGAGACGAAGACCGGCTTCGGTGGGGAGTCGGTCACCCTTCGAGATGTTGCATGGGCGACAGCACGCCACCACGTTCTCCCAGGTGTGGTCACCGCCACGTGACCTGGGCAGGATGTGATCGAGTGACTCGGCCGGGGCCCCGCAGTACTGACAGCGGTGACCATCCCTCCCGAACACAGCCCGACGGGTGACGGGCGCAGCCCTCCGATAGGGGACTTTGACGAAGCGGTTGAGACGCACCACCGAGGGAACCTCGACCAGCTCGCTCTCCGATGCCCAGACCTCGTCCTTGCCGACCACGACGCTCGCCTTCTCGTTGAGGACGAGCACGACCGCCCGGCGGGTGGTCACCACCGACAGTGGCTCGTAGCTGGCGTTCAAGACGAGGACCCGTGCCATGGGAAGCGATTCTCCGAAGAGACGTTACCAATCGCCCTGGGAGTTTCCCTGCTCCTGGGCGTCGGCGGGGGTGTCGACCACCCCGATCGCCCGGCCAACCGCCAGGGGAAGGGCAAGTGTCCAGCCGTCCACGATATCGGCGTGACCCGACGTCTCGGTGGTGCCGTCTGTGGCCACGACGCCCAGATCGCCGTCTTCGGACAGGGTGACCCTCGTGATCTCCAGCGGTACCCGGCCCAGCACCTGCGACCAGGCTTCGGTCAGACCCTGGGCGATCGCCGTGGGCGTCGACGGGACCAGGCGGAACGAGCGAACCGCGGTGCCGATGACCTCGACTCTGGCCCCACCCTGAACCGGCGTTATGCGGACGTCGACCCCGAGAGCGGCTCTCGCCTGCGACTGACGGTTTCCTATCTCGAGACTCGAGGGATCTGCGGCCCTGACCCCATAGGCGACCAGAAGGGCCCGGACGGCTTCCAGTACCTCCGCCTCGTCGGCGTTGTCGTCGAGCTTGACCTTGATCCCGGACTCGATCTCGTCGATGTCGAGTGACACCGACGCCACTCCGGGGATGTCCTGGAGCCTCTCGACCAGCTTCTCTCTCATGTCTTCGCCCGCATTCTCCGTCGCCACGAGAGATATGAGGCCAGATCCTCCGCCCGCGCCTGAGTGGAGGCGTCCCCGTATGCGGTTTGCAGGCGCCAGGCGACGTAGTCGGCAGACGGGAGCAGACCACCCCGCCGCCGCATGGAGAGCGCGGCTCTGAGCGCCTCCCATATCAGGATCGGCCTGCCCGCCAGTGCCAGCAGGCCCCTGCCCAGTCCAGGCCCGCGGTGCTTGGATCGGTCGGACACTCCCCGGGGAACCTTAGCTACGTAAGAAAACGTCTATCGGTAGAGTCCTGACCCACAGAAGGCGACGAGGGAGGGTCGTTTTGGCCGAGGTATCCCCCCAACAAATCGAGACGTTCTCCAGACGATTCGACGTGATCGCGAGCAACGTCGAAAAGGTCATCCAGGGGAAGCGGGACGTGGTGGAGTTGGCCCTCCTCGCACTGGTGGCCGAAGGCCACGTGCTGGTCGAGGACGTGCCCGGCGTCGGGAAGACCCAGCTGGCCAAGTCGATCGCACGCTCGATCGACAGCCTCTTCCAGCGGGTCCAGTTCACTCCCGACCTACTCCCCTCGGACGTGACCGGGGTGACGGTGTGGGACCGCAACCGAAACGAGTTCGAGTTCAAGCCGGGCCCGATCTTCGCCAACATCGTGGTCGGTGACGAGATCAACCGGGCCAGCCCCAAGACGCAGTCAGCCCTCCTCGAGGCGATGGAAGAGCGCCAGGTGACCTCCGATGGGGTCACCCGGGAGCTCCCTCTCCCCTTCATGGTCATGGCGACGCAGAACCCCTTGGAGCACGAAGGGACCTATCCGCTGCCCGAGTCGCAGCTCGACCGATTCATGATGCGGGTTGTCATTGGCTACCCGAGCCGGGAGAAGGAGCTCGAGATCCTCGACACTCACGGTGTGCGGTCCACCTTCCACGATCTCCAGCCGGTCGTCTCGATACCAGAGATCGACGAGCTCATCGCCACCGCAAGGAAGGTCACGGTGTCGGCCTCGGTTAAGACCTACATCGTCGACCTCGTGGAAGGAACCAGACAACACCCCGATGTGCTGCTCGGAGCTTCGCCGCGGTCGGCCCTCTTCCTGCAGCGGCTCTCCCGGGCCCGCGCCGCCTCGCAAGGCCGGGAATACGTCATCCCGGACGACATCAAGGCCCTAGCCCACCCCGTGATGGAGCACCGCATGGGTCTGCGCCCCGAGGCGCAGATGCGAGGAGAGACGCTCCCCGATCTCATCGACGAAGTCATGACCAGGCTGAGAGTGCCGGGAACAACCTCCAGGATCGCTACCTGATGCCCACGCTGCGAGGCTGGGCCCTGTCCGGGGCCGGCCTCGCCCTGATCGTCCTGTGGTATGCCCTGGGGGAGATGGAGCTGCTGCTCACCGGGGCAGCGCTGCTCCTGGCCCAGGCAGTGGCCATCGCCTATGTGGCGCGTTGGCGACCCGACCTGGAGGTGAGCCGACGTCTCGCCTCTTCGACGGTCCACGACGGAGAGACGACCACGGTCACCCTCCTCCTGGACAACGCCTCGAAGCGGTCGGTGAGCCGCGTCACCCTCGAGGACGACGTGAACCGACTCGGCGTGGCGGTATTCGAGTTGGCCCGGCTCAAGGGAGGGGAGTCGGCCACGGCCACCTACCGCGTCACCTGCCGGCCACGGGGGGTGTACCGGGTGGGGCCCACCCTGCTCAAGGTCAACGATCCGCTCGGTCTCGCCGAGACCAGCGGCCAGGCCGGCCCAGCAGACCGAATCGTGGTCTATCCGGCGATCGAGGAGCTCACCGGGTTCCCAATCGTCCGCGGTCAGGACCCGGCAATGCAGGCGTCACGCCCCGAACATGCCAGACGGGGTGGTGAGGACTTCTACACCCTTCGCGAGTATCAGCAAGGGGACGACCTTCGCAGAGTGCATTGGCCCTCCTCGGCCCGCACCGATCAGTTGATGATCCGACAGCTGGAGACGCCCTGGCAATCCCGAGCCCTCGTCCTGCTCGATGTCCGAGCGCCCAGCTACGAGTCCCAGGAGGCCTTCGAGAGGGCGGTCTCGGGAGCGGCGACGGTGGTCACCCATCTGGTCGGGTCCGGTTTCGACGCCGACCTCTGGGCCGGCGAAGCCGAGTCGATCGACGCAGCCCGCTACTCATCGGCCATGGAGCGTCTCGCACTCGTCCAACCCGATGCCGCCATCGACATAGAGGCCGTTGCCGGCCGAATCAGGCAGAAAGGCGGAGGTGGCGCCCTGGTGATCGTCACCGGGGTGGCCGACCGACCACTGCTCGGCGTGCAACAGCTCCTGTCGAGCGACTACCCCACCACCGTCCTCATGACCGCGTCGGCCTCGACCTCACAGACGCTGGTCGGATTCCATCGCATGGGTGTGACCACCGTCTCCGTGGCCCCCGATCAGCCGTGGGCGCCGGCCTGGATGATCGCAATGAAAAGCTCATGGGCAACGGTCTCGGCCGGCTAGCCGGCGCCGCCGCCTTCGTGATGATGCTGCTCCGGCTGGGGCAACTGCTCGATTCCGGCCCCGAGGCACCGGACTGGCAGCTGATCATGATCGCCTCGGCCTTCCTCGGTGGAGTCATATGGTGGCTGCTCAGGCAGACGTTGGCCAACAAGCGCCTCGCCATGACACTCTTTCTCGTTGCCGGGCTGGCCCTCTTCCTCCGCATAGCGGTCCCCGACACACTCGCCCTCGGCTTCCTCCCCACCGGCGCCAGCCTCGGTGCACTGGCCGGGGAGCTCGGCCAGACACTGAACCTCATCCGGTTCGGGGTGGCACCGGTATTCCCGACGTCGGGGCTGGTGGCCATCCTGGCGCTGTTGATGTGGGGTATCGGCGCCCTCTACGTGTGGGGCGCCTCCGGAGGCCCCACCCTCGCCATGATCGCCCCCTCGCTGGGCCTCTATCTCCAGTTCGCGGTGATGGACCGAATCCAGGCGGGATGGCCCTGGCTGATTGCCCTGGCAGTCATCACGGCACTGTCGCTGGCCGCACTCGGTGTCGAGAGACGAAGCGAGGCCGGTCGGGCCCGCGATTCCGAGGGCCGGCCCCTGGCCCGGCGGGCCGGGAGCATGGCGCTCATCGTCGCCGTCGTCCTGGCCGGGACATCGCTGCTGCTCACGGACACCGCCTCGTCACTCGTGCCTGCCAACGGCAACATACGGTGGCGATACGGGGGCGGGTACGGGCCCGGCTTCGGGGGCACGACATTCGATCGTCTCGCCGACCTGCAGCAGAGCTTCATCCGACGTTCCAACGCCGTCATGTTCGTGGCCACGCTCGACCCGAACGCCCCACCCGCCGACCAGGTCTATTGGCGGATGGAGAGCCTCGACGATTTCGATGGCGAGGCCTGGCGGCCGACCACCGACCGAGCCGACTTCTATCAGCCCGGGCTCGCCGGCGGGAGTCCCGAGCATGCCTATCGGGGGACCAGCCAGGAGGTGACCCAGAGAGTGCGGATCGTCGACCTTCGATCCGCGGTGGTCCCCACTGTCGGCGTCGGGCAGTTCTTCCGCTCCGACACCGTGGACGTCAACGGGTTTCAGATCACGGCAGACGGCTCGGTGATCTACCAGCCCGAGCTAGACGAAGACGACGAGTACGAGGTGCAATCCGTGCTTCCCCTCTCCGACGAGGACCTGGGTGCCCTGGCCACGTTGCCTGATGGCACCCTCAGCCCTCTCTTCGCCAACGCCGCCGATGCAGGTGAGACGTCACTCCAGCCGGGCCCGCCCCCCGGAGAGGTCACCCAACCCTCCGACCTCGAGCGATTCGACGATCTGCCTGACCTGCCGCCCGGCCTGGTGCAGATCGCTCGGAGGCAGACGGCCGGGGCGTCGACTCCATTCGAGGCCGCCTGGCTCCTCCAGCACTGGTTCAGGGACAGCGGGGAGTTCGAGTACTCGACCGAAGTCTCCACCGGGCACGGAGCGCTCAACCTCGATGCCTGGCTCGACGACGAGGAGAGCGAGAACTTCCGGACCGGCTATTGCGAGCAGTTCGCCGCGGCGATGGCCGTGCTCGGGCGCGCCGTGGGCATCCCAAGCCGGGTCGTCTGGGGCTTCACTCCGGGGTCGGTGGAGCAGCAGACCAACGGGACAGAGCTCATCGTGGTGCGGGACCGGAACGCACACGCCTGGGTCGAGATGTGGATGGACGGATTCGGATGGGTGCGCTTCGACCCGACGCCTCGCAGCGACGACGCGCTGCCCGACAGCATCACCGCCGAGTTCGACCCGGCTCCATACCTCCCCGAGTCGGAAGGCCCGCTGACATTGGATCAGCCCGGGTTCTTCGAAAGCCAGTTCGAGGAGGGGCTGACCGATTTCGCTGCGCCGACCGACGGCACAGGCCCGGGCTTCCGACTCTCCCGAGCATGGCTGGCCCTCCCGGCCCTCGCCCTGCTGATCAGCCTGATCCCGATGCTGAAGGCGCTGCGTCGCCGACGTCGGATCAAGCGTCTCCACGAAGGGGACATCACCGCGGCATGGGAAGAGATCGTGGACCGCCTGACCGACCTGAGGACGCCGGTTCCGGCCCATCAGACCCCGCTCGAGTTTGCCCGCGCCACTGCTCGGGACCTGGTCCCGCTGGCGTCCTCATATTCGGCCACGGTCTACGGGAACCGGTACGGGCTCGGGCACGTCTCCGACCTCACCCACGCCGAGACCTGGATCGGGAGGAACTACGAGAGATGGGACCGGACCCTGGCGGTGTTCAACCCCCGGTCGCTCATCGACAGGGAGTAGCGAGGGTCAGCCGCCGGAGGCGGCCTGCTCCTCGCTGATGTCGTCTTCCACCCTTCGCAGCATGTTCAGGAAGGTGCTGCGATCGAGCTCGAACCTGGTGACATCCTCTTCGACCTCTCGTGCGATCTCGTCGATGGCGACGAAGAAGGCCAGCTGACCGGTACGGAGGGCATCCATGAGCTCACCCTCGTCCGAGCCGACATGAAAGATGGTATGGCCGTCGGTAACGAGCTTCACCTCGGCCAGGTGATCGTCCATACCGCCTTCTCGACGCAAATAGTCCCAGGCCCGCCGGACCCTCTGCAGTGACATGCCGTTGTCGAGAAGACTTCGCACCACCCGCAGGGCAACCAGGTCCCGGAAGGAGTAGAGACGCCGGACCCCGGGTCTGCCACCTGTCGTCTGGACCGAGGGTGTTACCAGTCCTACACGATCCCAATAGCGAAGTTGATGATGCGTGCAGTTCGTCAGCCGACATGCCTGCTCGGCTGTGAATGATTGGTCCACTCGTCCCTTCCTAATGCCAACCCGCACCGGCCCGGAGTCGTGGACCGTTGCCCTCCACCACAAGCGTCGGAACCTCCGGAGACCGTCGCTGGGTCGGCAACAATAGCGCTTCGGAATCAGTCGCGACGGAAGGGATCCTGCCAGTCCCCGGGCTCCTGGCTCTGCGTCTCGTCATGGGTCGAGCGCCATGCGCGTGACCTCAGCCCGGCGACCAGGGCGACCGCCGATCCGACCAGGAGGGCGAACCCGAGGAAGGCGACCACGGTGTTGGCGGCGAAGAATCCGATCACGACCGCTAGACCGGCCACGACGCCGAGCATGGCCAGCCGGACACCGATGCGCGACGGCTTCGCGATCTCGCGGACGGCGCGCGCCAGTTCCGGGTCCTCTTCGTAGAACTGCCGCTCTATCTCCGCCAGGATCTTCTGTTCGTGATCATCGAGGGGCATCATCGACCTCTCGCCATCCGCTAACAGCCCTCTGACACAATACACCCGGCACGGAGACAGTTCACCGGGTACGTCCCTGCTTCCGGTCCGGGGCATTCAGCAGCCGGGCCGGCTCCACCGAATGTTCACCGAATCGATCGCGAACTCCGGCTACCGCCTCGGCGATCCTCGACCAACCTTCCTCGGACTCGATGGGCAGCTGTCTGGGCTCATCTGCCGGCTCCAGCCCGGACCCCCCCAACCCGAGCAGGCGCACCGGGCGCTCGAGTGCGACCTGGCCGAGGAGACCGTTGGCCGCCGCAAACAGAGCGCGCGGGCTGTCCACGGCACCGCCCGCAGTCACGCTCCGGGTGATCGTGCTGAAGTCCGAGAACCGCACCTTCAGAGTCACCGTCCTCGCCGCCAAGCCCGCGCGATGAAGCCGGTCAGAGAGCCGCTGGGCCTGGGCGAGCAGAGCGGTAGTCATCACCTCGGCACCCTCGAGATCCCGGTCGTAGGTCTCCTCGACGGAGATCGACTTGGCCCCACTGTCCGGAGTGACTGGCCGGGGGTCGATGCCATGGGCGAGGTCGAGGAGGTGGCGCCCCTGGGTCGGCCCAAGCGATCGGACCAGGGCTGCCTCGGGCAGCTCAGCCAGGTCCCCGATGGTCACCACACCGATACGCTGCAGCCCGGCGAGCGTGGCCGGCCCCACACCCCAGAGCGCCTCGACGGGGAGAGCGTGCAAGAACGCCAACTCGGTTTCCTTTGGCACATGGAGCTGACCATCGGGCTTGGCCGCCTCCGAGGCGAGCTTGGCCATGAACTTCGACGCGGCGACGCCCACCGAGGCAGGCAGCCCCACGCGGCCACGTATCGCCTCCCGGAGTGCCGTCGCCACCTCGAGCGGGCCTGAGTAGTGCCGTCGCAACCCCGACACGTCGAGGAACGCTTCATCCACGCTCAGACCCTCCACCACCGGCGTGAACTCCCTGAAGATGGCAAAGACCTGCGCGGAGAGCTCTCCGTAACGGCTGTGGGCCGGTGGGACGACGATCAGCTCCTTGCACAGTCGTAGTGCGATCGAGGTCGGCTGTGCCGAGCGGACGCCATAGGACCTGGCCTCGTACGAAGCGCTGGCAATCACCCCGCGGCCGCCTGTGCCGCCCACGGCCACCGGCCTCCCTATCAGGCCGGGGTCACGCAATCTCTCCGCCTCGACGAAGAAGGCATCGAGATCAACGTGCAAGATCGGCTCGGCCCACATGCCCGTCGAAGTTAACTGCGGAGTTACCTCTGGTCGCGCCAGGTTCCGACCACAATGAGCGGCATGGCTGCCCTGGTACATCTGGTTCGTCACGCCGAAGTCGACAATCCGGCCCATCTGGTCTACGCCGACCTCCCAGGATTCGGCCTCTCCCCACACGGCATCGAGCAAGCCAAACGGGTGGGACGTTATCTCGGCCCCCGGCCGGTCGTGGCCATCTGGTCCTCCCCATTGGAACGCGCCTTGCGCACTGGGGAAGCGATCGCGGCGCGCACCGGTGTGCCGGTGAAGGTCGATCCCGGCCTGACCGAGTGGGCCGTGATCGGTAGATGGAAGGGTCATGCGTGGCGGGACATCCCCAGCGTCTTCCCGGGCGACCTCGAGGCCTACCTGGAGCACCCGGAGAACCTCCCCTTCGCCGGTGAGAGCCTCGTCGAGATGGCGGACCGAATGGCCACAGTGGCGCGGCGACTCGATCAGGAGCACCCCCACGGTGACGTCGTCATCGTCTCGCATCAGGACCCGATCCAATCAGCCGTCCTGAGACTGATCGGCTCTCCCCTCTCCGGCTTGCACGAAGGCAAGCCGGGGCACGGAGCCGTCGTCAGCCTTCGCCCCGGACCGGCCTGGCGGGTGGAGACAGAGTGGGACCCTGGCGACTCACCCCGCTTCGGCGAGAAGCCCGGCTTCCGGGTTCTCGAGCGCGCAGGCAGCCCGGAGAGCCCAACTTCGGCTTGAAGGTCCCCGCTGCGAGACTCGGGGCGTGACGGTCCCGCTTCTCGCCACCGCACCGCTCGTGGCCGCGCTGGCATGGGCGGCAGCCCTCGCGGTCGACCCCGGCCCATTCGCCCCGGAGTCCGTGCTGTTGATGATGGTGGGCGTACTCGCCCTCGCCACGGTTGGCATGGTCGGTCTGACCGTGACCGGCGGACGGTGGGCACATCGGACCTCGCTAGGGGCGCTGGCCGCTTTGTTCGTCATTGCGTTAGCCAGACCGATCGACGTGCTCTGGGTCATCTCCCTGGTCGCCACGGTCGTGGGCGCCGTGGCCTTGTTCCTCCCCCCGCTCACCGGCGCCCTCCGTCGTCTCCCCTCTGCGGCCGGCCCTCCTGTTCGAGCGGTCCTCGTTCCGCTGGTCCTGATCGGTTTTCCATTCCCGCTCGGGCTGGCCGCCTGGGACCGACCTTCTGCCACCACGCTGGTCACCGGCTTGACCGCCCCCCTCGCCGCACTCTGGTTTGCTCGTGTGTTCCCCGGAGGCCTGATCGCGGTCAGGATCGCATGGCCGGCAGTGGCCATCGGTCTCGCCTTCAGCCAATGGCTGGCCCCAGCTCTGGTGTCCCTGTGCGGTGGGGTGTCGATCGTGGCCTTGGCCTGGCACCCAACGGTTGGGGTCGCCTTCCACCCGCCCCGGGAGAAAGGCACCGTCCACCCCATCCCACCGGAGCTGGCTCCACGTGAGGTGCTCGACTCTGCCGACCTGGACGAGCGGGGCCACCCCAAACGTTGAGACGCCGGCCCAACCCGTGGATAGCCATCCCATCCCTGACCCTGGGGCTCATCGCCGGTGTGTTGGGCTGGATCGTCACCGATCTCAGCTGTCGTCAGCCCGATGGAGCCGGCGGCTTCACGACTTGCTTCGGGTGGGCAGCCCTGGTGGCGATCATCTCGTTTCTCGTAGTCACCATCGGGGCGAGCCTGGTACTTGTCCTGGTCTACCGGTCCCTCGCCGAGTGGCGCGAAAACCAACGCAAGGCGTAGAACGCTCGTCAGACTTTGCTGAAGACGAGCGAGACGTTGTGCCCACCGAACCCGAAAGAGTTCGACATGGCATGCTCGAGAGTCGCCTCGCGCTTCACGTTCGGCACGTAGTCGAGGTCGCAGTCAGGGTCGGGGGTCTCCTGGTTGATAGTGGGTGGGAGCACCTGGTCACGCAGGGCCAGGATGCAGGCAATCGCCTCGACTGCGCCCGCTCCCCCCAGGATGTGCCCGGTCATGGACTTGGTCGAGGAGACCGGGACAGAGTCGGCAGCCTCGCCCATCGCGATGCGGATGGCGGCAGTCTCGGTCGAGTCGTTGGCCTCGGTGGACGTCCCGTGTGCATTGATGTAGCCGATGCTCGACGGTGAGAGGCCGGCATCCTCGACCGCGTTGACCATCGCCCGAGCCGCACCCGTCCCACCGGGGCGGGGCAGTGTGATGTGGTAGGCGTCCGCCGACATCCCGTACCCGGTCAACTCGGCCAGGACGGTGGCACCCCGTGCCGTTGCCTGCTCCATGTCCTCAAGGACCAGGGCGGCGCCCCCTTCCCCCATGACGAAACCGTCACGATCGGCGTCGAACGGGCGGGACGCTCCCCGCGGATCGTCGTTCCTCGTGGAGAGAGCCCGCGCCTGGGCGAAAGTGGCAATGCCGAAGGTGGTGATGGCCGCCTCCGATCCCCCGGCGATCACGACGTCAGCCGCGCCGCGGCGGATCAGCTCGGCGCCATCGCCGATGGCGTTGGCCGATGCCGAGCAGGCGGTGACCACACAGCTGACCGGGCCGAGCAGGTTGTGCTCGATCGAGGCCAGACCCGCAGCCATGTTGGGGATGACCCTGGGCACACCCGTGGGGCTCACCCGATCCGGGCCGCGCTCGGTCAAAGTCACGATCTCGTCGATGAAGGAGCCCATGCCGCCAAAACCGGCCCCGACCACGACCCCGGCTCGGATCGCTGCCGGGTCATCATCCGAGTACGAGATGCCGGCCTGCTCCATGGCTTGTCGGACTGCCACCAGGAAGAACTGGGCAAAGCGATCGACCCGCCTGACCTCTCTCTTGTCGAAGTGCTTCTCGGGCTCCCAACCGCTCACCTCGGCAGCGATGGTCGTGCGATAACCGTCGGCGTCGAACTGTGTGATGGGCCCGACCCCCGATCGGCCGGCCAGCATCCCTTCCCATGTCGAGCCGGCATCCTCGCCGAGGGGCGTCACCGCCCCGAGCCCGGTGACGGCGACCCGCCGTCGATCCGGTGCCATCGAGATCAGCCCCCGAGCTTTCCGTGGACGACGTCGATGGCCTGGCCGACCGTCATGATCGACTCCGCCTCCTCATCGGGGATCTTCACTCCGAACTCGTCCTCGAGTGCCATCAACAGCTCCACAACCCCGAGACTGTCCACGTCGAGGTCTTCCTCGAAATGGGCTTCCTCGGTGATCTTCGACGCATCGAGCCCAAGCTCGGATACGAGCACCTCGCCGAGTCGGTTGGATACTTCGCTTCTGTCCATTTTGTTCCTCCTTCTTGTCTTGGCGGGCGGAAAGTTACAAGGCGAGACCGCCGTCCACGGCCAGGACGTGGCCCGAAACGTACGAGGCAGCGTCGGAGACCAGGAATTCGACGGCCGCAGCAACTTCGTCAGCCACCCCAAAGCGCCCTGCAGAGATGCGACCCACTGCTTCCTGCTTGACCGCGTCGCTGAGATCTTCGGTCAGCTCCGTGGTGATGAAGCCCGGGGCGACCACGTTGACGGTGATGCCGCGGGATCCGACCTCTTTGGCCACGGCCTTAGAGAACCCGATCATCCCGGCCTTGGAGGCGGCATAGTTCGACTGTCCGGCATTGCCGGTGATTCCGGCCACCGAAGCGATGGACACGACCCTGCCCCAACGCGCCCTGATCATCGAGCGGAGGGCGAGCTTGGTGCAGAGATACGTCGATCGTAGGTTGGTGGCGAGGACCCGATCGAAGTCCTCCTCGCTCATCCGCAGCAGCAGCATGTCCCTGGTGATCCCGGCGTTGTTCACCAGCACCGCGACCGGCCCGAGGTCACTCCCGATCGAGTCGAACATGGCCTCGACCTGCGCCGCGTCGGACACATCCGCTCGATATGCCTTCGCTCTTCCCCCCCCGTCTTCGATCATCTGGACAGCCTCGCCTGCCGCTCCCGCGTTGGTCGAGTAGTTGACGGCGACCACGTGCCCGGACGCGCCGAGACGGACGGCGATGGCCCGGCCGATCCCCCTGGAACCGCCGGTGACCAAGGCGACCCTCCCGTGGGGGTCTTCACTCACGTGAGCTTTTCGGGAAGGCCGAAGAAGTCGAAGTTGGCCTGCAACAGCTCCATCGTGGTGCGATCTGGTGGGGGAAGCTCGGCATCGCTCACCTCCAGCGGCTCGACCCGTTCTCCCCACCGGTAGACGGCCGAGCCCCAGCTGAGTCCACCGCCGAACGCGGTGAACACGATGTTGTCACCGGGATGGACCCGGCCTTGCTCCAGGGCTTCGGTCAGCGCGACGGGGATCGTGGCCGCCGAAGTGTTCCCGTACGAATGGATGTTGACGAAGACCCTGCTCTCGTCCACGCCGAGCCGGCGAGCGGTGGCGTCGATGATCCGCGTATTTGCCTGATGAGGGATCACCAGGTCGATGTCGTCGAGCGACAGACCAGCGTCCTTGACGGCACGGGCCGCCGAGTCACCCATGGTCGTCACGGCTCGCCGGAACAAATCGGGCCCCTCCATGCCGATCGCGGAGGCCCTGGGATCGATCGGGCCCGGGTCGCCGGCGGTTCCGTCCCGGGGCACGCCGAGGATGTGGCCTACCGACCCGTCCATGCCCAACTCCGAGGAGAGAAGGCCGATCGCGTCCTCCGTCGGCTCCAGGACCACCGCCCCCGCCCCGTCTCCGAAGAGCACACACGTTGTCCGGTCGGTGAAGTCGGTCACGAAGTGGAGCTTCTCGGTCCCGATCAGGAGCACGGTGTTGTTGGTCCCACCCCGGATCATGTTTGTCCCCACAACGAGTCCGTAGACGAATCCCGAGCAGGCGGCATTCAGGTCCAACGCGGCAGCGTTCCATGCCTCCATGTGTCTCTGGACCACAGAGGCGGTCGAGGGGATGATGGAGTCACCAGAGCAGGTCGCAACCAGGAGGAGATCGACGTCGTTGACGCTCTTGCCCGCCGCGGCGAGGGCCCGGAGACCGGCCACCGCAGCCAGCTCCGAGGCCTCGACGTGGCTGATGCGGCGCTCCTTGATGCCGGTCCTGGTCGTGATCCACTCGTCGGAGGTGTCCACCAGTTGCTCGAGATCGTGGTTGGTGAGGACGTTGGGGGGCATGCACTTACCCCACCCGGTTATCTCGGCGTTCCGCATTGTGGTCTCCTCAGGGTTGGTCAATGCTAACGACGGCTTCGACCGCGGACCCGATGTCATCGATCCCCGAGATGGCCAGCACCGTCGCTTCGCCCATGGTCCTCTGGGCGAGTCCCGCAGTGACGTCACCGGGACCGACGTGCACGAAGGTGTCGATTCCGGCAGCAGCCATGTCGAGCAGGGAATCGGAGAAGAGGACCGGCTCGACCAGCTGACGGGTCAGGATCGGGCCGATCTGGCCGGGTCGGTGGGGTCTTGCCGTCGTGTTCGACCAGACCGGGAACAGTGGGTCGGCCAGTGTCGTCTCGTTCAAGGCCGCGGTCAGGTCGGACTGGGCCGGGGCCATGAAAGAGCTGTGGAAGGCGCCGGCCACGTTCAATGGCACCACACGTCTGATCCCGAATTCCGAGGCGTTGGCTTCCAGCCAGGACAGATCGTCCCTTCCCCCGGCGACCACCACCTGCCCCGGGGCATTGACATTGGCCACTTGCAGCCTGCCCCCGAGCTCCCGGCGTGCACTGCTCGCCTCCTCAGCCATGTCGCGGTCCGCTCCGAGGAGGGCAGCCATGCCCGAGGCCTCCAACTCGGCGGCGCGGCCCATGGCCCGGCCACGGGATGCGACCAGTGCCAGACCCGAGTCGAAGTCGAACACACCGGCGGCGGCAAGGGCGGTGTACTCGCCGAGTGAGTGCCCGGCCGCGCCGTGGGCAACCAGCGCCCCCTCCCGGCGGGCCATCTCCCAGAGGGCGTAGGACAGGGCGAAGAGGGCGGGCTGGGCGTGCTCGGTCCTGGTCAGGTCCTCCTCCGGGCCGTCGAGACAAAGCTTGCGAAGAGAGAAGCCGAGGATCTCGTCGGCTCTGTCACCGAGCAGATCGTCCCTTGCTTCGAAGAGGTCCGCCCCCATGCCCACGGACTGGCTCCCCTGACCGGGGAAGAGGATTGCGACACTCACCCGTATCCGACTCGGCCTGCCGTCGTGCGGTTACGGGAGCACACCGAGCAGACGCTCGACATCGCTCGCGTCGACGTCACGATGGGTGACGATGCGCCAGGCACCGCCAATCGGGGGATTGACCTTGATCCCGGCCCCGTCCAATCGCTCTTTCATCTCGGGCCAGTCGATCCCCAGTGCGGCGAAGTCGAGCCTCACCATGTTTGTCTCGACCTGCGAGCCGTCGAGTGAGCCCGGGTAGCGATCGGCGATGGCGTCCCCGAGATGACGGGCCAGGGCATGGTCCTCGATCAGGCGATCACGCCCCGCCAGGGCCACCCTGGCTGCGGCTGCGATCACCCCGGCCTGGCGCATCCCCCCTCCCAGACGCTTGCGCAGATAGCGCAGCTCGCGGATGAGCTCGGCAGGCCCACAGACGATCGACCCGACCGGTGCGCCCAGGCCCTTCGAGAAGCAGAACTGAATCGTGTCGGCCACCGCCCCATATCGATCGGCCGGGACGCCACTGGCGGCAACGGCGTTGAAGATCCTGGCCCCGTCGACGTGGATGCTGAGACCGTGGGCACGGGCCACCTCGGAGGTCTTCTCCATCACATCGATCGGGATGACCCTTCCTCCGGAGAGGTTGTGGGTGTTCTCCCAGACCATCAGCCCAATTCGTGGGAAGAAACCCGAGAGGTCCATCGCTCGCTCGACGTCCTCGGGCTCGATGCGCCCACCGTCACCGCTCACGGTGCGGAAGCCGACACCGGACAGCGCCTGTGGGGCCCCGGCCTCGATGCTGCGGACGTGACTGCCCTCGTGGGCCAGGACCTCCTCACCGGGATGGGTCTGCGCCATGATCGACAGCTGGTTGCCCATCGTCCCGGTGGGGACGTACATCCCGGCCTCCTTGCCGGTGACGGCGGCCGATTCCTCCTCGAGGAGGTTGACGGTCGGATCGTCCGAGTAGACGTCATCACCGACAGGGGCGGAGGCCATAGCCTCCAGCATCTCCCGGGTGGGCCGGGTGACCGTGTCCGAGCGAAAGTCGGCTGTCCCGTCTGAGAAGGGCATCGGCCCAGGCTACAGACGGTCGAGCGCTTGCCCGATCCGGGCCACCGCCTCTTCGATCCTGCTTGCCTCCTCGACCAGGGCGAATCGGACGAACCCCTCGCCCCTCGGGCCGAAGCCGACTCCGGGGCTGATGGCCACGCCGGCCGACTCGAGCAGGTGGATCGAGAAATCGGTGGAGCTCATCTCCTCGTAGGGAACGGGGATCGGGGCCCAGACGAACATGGTGCCTCTGGGTCGCTCCATCTTCCAGTCGAGCTCGGCCAGACCGTCGACCAGGACGTCGCGCCGCTCCTGATAGACGTGGTTGACGTCGTCGACGAACTCATCTCCTTGGTCCAGGGCGGCGGCCGCCGCGATCTGGATCGGCTGAAAGGTGCCGTAGTCGAGATAGCTCTTCAGCTTGGCCAGGGCGGCCACCACCTCGGCGTTGCCTGCCATGAAGCCCACTCGCCAACCGGCCATCGAGTGCCCCTTGGTCATCGAGTAGATCTCCACCGCGACGTCCTTGGCTCCCGGCACTTCCAGCACCGAGGGTGGGCGATAGCCGTCGAACCCGAGATCGGCATAGGCGAAGTCGTGGACCAGGACCACTTCGTTCGACCGCGCCAGTTCGACGAGCCGCTCGAAGAAGCCCAGGTCTACGGTGTGCGCGGTGGGATTGTGCGGGAAGCTGACGATGATGACCCGAGGCCGCGGCCAAGAGTCATGGAACATCCGCTGAACCACCTCGAAGTAGTCCGCCTCCGAGCCGATGGGCGCTGTCCGCACCTCGGCTCCGGCGATGACCGGGGCGTAGATGTGAATCGGGTACGAAGGGTCGGGGACGATGGCGGCGTCACCGGGTTGGAGCAGAGCCCACATCAGGTGTGACAGCCCCTCTTTGGACCCGATCGTCGAGATCACCTCGGTCTCTGGATCGAGATCCACACCAAACCGTCGCCGGTATCGCCCGGCCAGTGCCCGGCGCAGGTCGTCGATACCCCGTGATGCCGAATAGCGATGATTTGCGGGTTGTCGGGCCGCATCGACCAACGTCTCGACCGCCACCTGTGGCGACGGGATGTCGGGATTGCCAAAGCCGAGGTCGATCACGTCGACCCCGGCCTGCCTGGCCTCGGTCTTGAGACGATTGACTTCGGCGAAGGCGTATGGGGGCAGCGAGCCGATCCGGCGGAAGTTCATGGCATGGGTCGTGGGTTGGGGGTTGTCGGTTGCGGGGGAAACGGTAGGGAGGTCCGCTCCCGAAACCCAGAACTCAAGACCGAGAGCTCATCCCGATATACGGTCCAGGGCCCTGGTCAGCTTGTTGGGAATGATGCTGCGGGCGACACCAAGCACCTCCCTGATCAAGGCGAGGAGGTCACCGGGGCCATCCCAGTGCTCCTGCACCACCTCCGGGCCTGCCCGCTCGACCAGGGAATCGATGGCGAGGAGGATGAAGATCACATCGTCGGCCCAACCGATCACCGGGATGAACTCCGGCACCAGGTCGATCGGGCTTGCCACATAGGCGGCGGCCAGGCCCAGGGCTACCTTCGATCGACGGGGCACCCGAGGGTCCCTGAGCAGCCGGCCAACCAGCTTGACCAGGTTCGGCAGCATCAGCACGGCGTCTCTGACCAGCTGGCGACCCTGCAGCGAGACTCCTTCCGGGGGCAGGACGTCGTCCGGCTTGACGGTGTTCGGTTCTTGGGTCATTCCACCTCGATCTTGGTTCGGGGGCCATCGTCACGGGTCTCGGGCTCGTCCTTGTCGCCGATCCGGCTCATCTCCTCGAAGACCGCCTCGACCGCTTTCAGTCCCTCGATGACGGCCTGGATGAGGTGATACCCGGCCCGGCGTCCGGCCCGGCCCAGAGCTCGCATGGCGTCGGATTGCTCCCTCATGACCGGGCATCCGGGTCGGAGAACGAGACTCGCAGGGTGCCCCCGTCGAGCCGGGCCCGGGTCACCTCCCGGCGATGGAGGGCGTCTGGGAGGATGAAGGACCGGCGGTAGGGCCCGACCTGGATGTAGATCTCGTGTCCGTGGCGGTAGACGTCGAGGTCGGATTTGTCCACGAACGGGATGTCTACCTCCATGGCCACCCCCCCGTCGTCGTCGAGGACCCGGAACGGGTGCGTGGCCTTGAAGTCGAAGATCGGGTCCAGCCCGCCATAGAGCTCGTCCGCCATGAACCGGAGACGGTCCACCCCGACCATCTCATCGTCGAACAGCCGGAGACGGAGACGAGGCACTTCGGCAAAGGCGTCATCCACAGTGTCGAGATGACCCTTCTGGATCGCCCTCCACCGCTCGAAGTAGGGATCGGCCACCTCTTCGGGAAGGACGCGATTGACGACCACACCGTCGACACCGTATCCGAACAACCCCAGATAGCTGTAAGTGCGCCTCGCCTCGTCGATCACCATCTTCTCCGGGTTCACAACCAACCTCGCCGAGGTGACCGACGGGTTCGACATCAACTCCTTGACTCCTTCGATCGACTCGAAGACCGATTGGGCCGTGGTGAAGACCTCGTCCTGGGGCAACGGGAGGTCGGTGAGCCGGCTGAGGATGGGGCGGGCCGCTTTCATGAGACGTCGCTCGGTGGGTAGCACCTTCTCGAAGTACCAGCTGAGCACCTCCGGCAGCGAGAGAAGACGGAGGGTTTCCGCAGTCGGGGCACAGTCGACGACGATCACGTCGTAAGCCCCCGAGCGGGCGTGGCGATTCACCTCGAGAAGGGCGAATAGCTCGTCCATCCCGGGAAAGACGAGGAACTCCTCGGCCTCGATCCCACCGGCCCCACCCCAATCGAGGACATCCATGAGTTGCCGACGAATCGAACCCCAGTAACGGTCGAGCTGACGCTGGGTGTCGATCTGTTGCCCGTCCAGGTGCTCGACGACCCGACCGGGATCGGATCCGAGGCCGATCCCGATGGCATCGGCCAGGGAGTGGGCGGGGTCGGTGGACGTGACCAGGGTGCGATGTCCGGCATCAGCCGCCCTCAGCGCGGTGCAGGCCGCCACAGTGGTCTTACCCACGCCTCCCTTACCGGTGACGAGGACGATCCTCATCTCACGGACGTCCAGTCACCCTCTTGCGGAGGCCACGCAGCGCCGTTGTCACGATCTGCTTCTCCGCCTGGCGACGGATGAACCCGGGCATGGTGAAGTTGGGCTCCACGGTCAGGGCATAGACGACTTCGGTCGCGCCATCGACCGGGTTGAAGGTGTACGAGCCCTCCAGCATCCTCACATCCTTGGAGTCCTCTTCTGCGACCCAGCTCAGCATGTTGGGGCGGTCGTGTGTATAGCGGAGGACGTATTCGATCTCCTTGACGAACCCTTCCAGGACGAAGCGGGCGCGATGGACCATTCCTTCGGGTGTGGTGTCCAGAACCTGGACTTCCTTGACCCCGGTCGCCCACTCGGGGTAGGAGCCGATGTCGGCGGCCACGTCGTACAGGGCCTCGGCAGGGGCGTCGATCTCCAGGGTTTGGAAGGTTCCTTCGGTCATGGGCCGGCGACGCGAGATTAGCCGTCTGCCGTCTTTCCGAGATCGGCCGGGTGAAGACGTAGGGGACGCCCGGTGGCGCGGAAATAACCGACGTTCCGGCATCTGGTCGGCCCGATTCGCCAACTGCTCGCCTGAGGCTGGTGGACGTCGCCGAACAGATGGAGGCGCGGGCGGTTCGACTGGATGAAGTCGAAGACCGGCGCCGAGCCACGCTCCGCTCGTCCGGTGATCACGTCTGTCTGGAGTGAGTCGACGGCAGGCGCGACGTGGGTGCATAGAACATCGACCTCGCCGAGACCGGTGAGGAGCTCGGTCATGGCCTCGTCGGACACCTCACCCTCCGCCTGGAGCGGGGTAGCCGCCCCACCACCGACGAACCCGAAGCGGACGCCATCTATATCCCTTGCTTGGCCGTGAACGTATTCGAAGCCCTCGGGCAGCGCATCGGCCAGCAACCGGGGGCGATCGACGTTCCCGTGAATGACGAATCCGTGCCCCCCCTGGAGCGCCTCCGACACCCGGGCGTATTGGGCGCCGATCGCGTCGCCGATCGCCTGCCTCACCTCATCGACGCGGTCACCGACCGTCTCCAGCCACAGGCCCCTCATCCGCTGGTAGTCACCCGACCCGCGCGCCGAAGCCGAGGCGCGGGCGAACTCCATCCCCAGGACGTCCGCCACCGCCCCCTCCCCTGTCCTGTAGTCGGTGAGATTGACCAGATCGCCGAGTATCACCAGCGTCTCTCCGCTTGCCACGACCCGGCGCAATGGCTCCAGGGCGAAGTGGATGTCAGACAGGACCAGCATCTGAGTCCTGCTCGCGGGAGGAGTACCACACCCATAGTGAGCCAACCGCGGCCCCGACGACGGCGACACCGAGGGCGGCGGGCCAATCGAGGTCGAGTGTGGAGAACTCGGCGGACAGCCCCGCCATGCCGAACCCGACCAGTCCACCGATCGCTGCCCGCCCCGATGGGCCGATCCGGCGTCCCGGGTCCCGATCCTCCCTGCCCACGTTCTCGGCGAGAGTCCCGCCGAGGATGACGACGATGAGGCCGATCACTCCCAGGGCGAGAGCGATCGCATAGAACTTGACCATGTGCCGGCGAGCGTAACCCCGGCCCCACGGGGAATCGGGACCTTCAACCGGCCCGGCGCTCGGTGGGGATCAGACGCAGCCTGGGCACCAGACCCTCACCGGCTAGGTTGGCCAGGGCGGCCACCTCGGACTCGTCGAGATCCACCGGGCCGTCCGAGAGCAGGAATGTCACCACGCAGTCGTCACAGGCGCTGGTGGCCTGCATCGCACACTGCTCGCAATCGATCAGCATCTCGTACCTCCTGGCGACGAAGGTACGAGATGCCTGGGACAGATTCGCGTTCTGTGCGGCTTCGCGCGGCTAGAAGCGTGGAAAACCCGCACAGAAAAGTCAGGGTCAGCCCTCGATGAAGCCGTTGGTGGTGAGCCACTCCTCGGCGAGCAGAGCGGGGTCCTCCTGTTCGAGGTCGGCCCTGGCATTCATCTCGGTCAGGTCTTCGGTGGTCAAGGCCTCCGAGAGAGAGTTGATCAGGGCCACCAGATCATCTCCGTAGGCATCTACCACTTCGGTCCTGATGGCAGGGACAACGTTCTCTGCCGGGTTGAGCCCCATGTCGTCCTCGAGTGACACCCAGCCGTTGGCTGAGATGACACCGGATGTGGTGAACAACAAGCCGACGTCGATCTCACCGCCATCCAGGGCGGCGACAGTGATCGGGCCACCCGCATCGAGGGGAACGAATTCGGCGAACTCGATGCCATACACGTCGGTCAGACCCTGCAGGCACAGCGGGCGTTCAGGGCACTCGGGTGGGCCGCCAAAGGTCATCTCACCCGCCACCGGCTGTAGATCGGACACCGTTGCCAGGCCGAATTCGTCCGCGGTCTCGCCGGTCACCACATAGGCGTTCTTGTCCTGTGCGGGGCTGTATGCGAGGAGGGTGATCCCCTGCTCCTCCCAAGCCGCCCGGGCCGCTTCCCAGGTCGCGTCCGAGTCGGCGGACGCCTCGACCTCGAGGAAACCGGCCACTGTCCCGGTGTACTCGGGCACGAGGTCGATCTCCCCCGACTCGAGCGCGGGCTTGACCACTTCCCGGTTACCCAGGTTGAGCTGACGCTCCACCTGGTAGCCACTCGACTCCAAACCTTGCGCATAGATCTCGGCGACGATCACCGACTCGTTGAAGTTGAAGGACGCAACCCGTATCGGGTCGCCCTCGATCGAGCCCTCTCCTGCGTCGTCACCCGATCCACAGGCGGCGGCGATCAACGCCACACCCAGGACCGCCCCAACGGCGCGGTAGCGGAGCGTTCTCCGCATGGGTATCTCCTTCTGTTGTGAGCTAGGGGGCCGGGTACCACCCGTGCCTCCGACTCAAACGGTAGAGCGCTGTGCCGGATTCCCGATATCGCCGCGGCGCGCACCCTTCGGCGCGGACGCTCGCTGCAACGCCCCGAGACCGAGCTCCGCGAGGACGGCGAGCAGGCCGACCAGGACCGCGCCCACGATCAGCCGCCCCATGTCCTGACGGGCGAACCCGTCCACGATGTAACGACCCAGGCCACCCCAGGCCACGAGCGCTCCCAGGGTGGCCGTGGCGATCACCTGGACCGTGGCGATGCGTAGGCCTTCCACGACCAGAGGCGTGGAGAGAGGGATCTCCACCCTCGAAAGCACCTCCTTCCCGGTCAGCCCCATGCCCCTCGCTGCTTCGACCGTCGAGGCTTCGACCGACTGGATTCCGGTGACGGTGTTGGTGAACAACGGAGGGGCGGCCAGAGCGATCAGTGCGACCAGGACCGCCCACGGCTCTCCCACCCCTGCCCCCAGCTGGACCAGGATCAGGAAGGAGATGGCGAGGATCCCGAACGAGGGGAGCGCCCTGCCGATGTTGACCACCGTCGAGGCCACCCCCGACCCTCGACGGATGTGGCCCAACCACACGGCCAGAGGAAGGACCAGGATCGCCGCAATTACGACCGCGACGACCGAGATCCAGAGATGCTCCCACAGCCTGGCAGGGATCGAGTCGGGCCCCGACCATGTGGCCGGGTCGGTGAGGAAGGCCCTCACCTCCTCCCAGACCGTCATCGCCCTCTCCTCGCCCATGGGCTGAGCAGCCTCTCCAACCAGATGAATCCGACATCGAGCAGCGTCGCCAGGACAACGGAAAGCACTACCCCCACCAGGATCTGAGTCCAGAAGAATGTGTTGAGACCTCGCAGGATGAAAAACCCGTATCCCCCAAGACCCAAGACCGCGGTGACCGTCACCAAACCGACGGTGGTGACGGTGGCGATGCGGAGCCCGGCGATGATCGCGGGCAGGGCGAGGGGGACCTCCATCCTCCAGAAACGCCCCTGCCGCGTGTAGCCCATGCCGTCAGCCGCCTCCATCACCGAGGCCGGGACCCCATCGATCCCGGCTACGAGATTGCGGATGATGATGAGGAGGGTGTACGAGGTCAGGGCGATGACGGCGTTCGTGGCGTTGAGGCCGACGATCGGCACCAGAAGGGCGAAGAGGGCCAGGGAGGGGATCGTGTACAGGAGACCGGTCACCCAGGTGATCGGGGGGTAGGTCCATCTCCAGCGGAGGGCGACAACGGCCAGGCCCACCGAGATGACGAGTCCGAGCAGCACCGAGATCGCGGTGAGCCCGAGATGCTGCCAGGTGCGGTCGACGATCTGATCCAGATTGCGACCGACCCAGTCCCAGTCGATGAGTGGGGTGCTTTGCCCGACCAGGGTCATTCGGTCACCTCGCCTGCGATGGCCTCGAGGTCGAGCATGCCCCGGTACATGCCGTTATCGACCACAACGGCCACCCGGGCATGACCGGTGACGACGGCGTCGAGTGCGGTTCGAAGTGAGTCTTCGCTGTCGAGCGTCACCAGAAACGGCCTCGGCTCCAACTCTCGCAACGGCGACGAGCCGACACGTGACCCGTCGACCCAGCCGAGCAGGCGGTCGCCGTCGAGCAGTCCGAGCCAGTCGACCGAGTTGGCCTCCATCACCCGACGGGCCTCGTCGGGGCCGGCGGTGACGTCGACGAACGGGCCTCGCGCCAACCCCGCGTCTTTGACCGGGAGCAGAGCCAGTCGTTTGAGGCCTCGTTCGCCACCGAGGAACCTCTCGACGAATGGTGACGCAGGCTCGGCCAGGATCTTCTCCGGTGCGTCGTATTGGGCCAGGACGCCTCCCATCTCGAGGATGGCCATCCGGTTGCCGAGGAAGATGGCCTCGTCCACATCATGGGTGACGAAGACCACGGTCTTGCCCAGGTCGTCCTGAAGCTGGTGAAACTCGGCCTGAAGATGCTTTCGCACGATGGGGTCGACCGCCCCGAACGGCTCGTCCATGAGGAGGACCGGGGGATCCGCAGCCAGGGCACGGGCCACGCCGACCCGCTGTTGCTGGCCACCCGACAGCTCGGACGGATACCGGCCCAGCATTTCAGGGTCGAGCCCTACCGTCTCGACCAGCTCCTCCACCCGGTCGTAGATTCGGGTGTCGTCCCAGCCGAGCAGCGCCGGGACGGTGCCGATGTTCTGGGCGATGGTTCTGTGGGGGAACAGCCCGATCTGCTGGATCACGTACCCGATCGATCGCCGCAGCTCGTGCGGAGGGATGGACATCGCATTCCTGCCGTCGATCGTTATTTGGCCTGAGGTGGGCTCGATGATGCGGTTGATCATCTTCAACGTGGTGGTCTTCCCGCACCCCGACGGCCCGATCAGGGTGACACACTCCCCACGACCGATCTCCATCGACAGATCGTCGACCGCGGGTCGGGGGCTCCCCGGGAACACCTTTCTCAGGTTCTCCAGACGGATCATCACATCATCGGCCAAAGCACCTCCCGGGGTCCGGGCGCCACAGTAGGAGGGGTCAGCTCATCCGAGCTCGGCGAGAAAGGCGAGCACAGAGTCGACGTAACTCTGGCGGTCGACGTCGTAGGACTCGATATGCCCGGCGCCCTCGACCTGGATCAGGCGGATCAAGTCGGGATTGGTCGCCTGGAGGTCGAGGCTGGTCTCGATGGGGACCCTGAGGTCCGCGGTGCCGTGATGGATGAGGACCGGCTGGCGAATGGTCTCGTCGGCGTCTGCGATGTAGTCCAGCAGCTTCCAATTGACCCCGATGCGGAGCGAGGTGATGAACTTCGCCGTCGTCGACACCGTGATCGGGACTGGGAGGCCCACGACCGGAAGGTCCCGCTGGCCGGCCAAGTAGTCGACAGTTCGACCGAAATCCACATTGGGGGCGTCCATCAGCATCCCCCCGACGATCTCGCGGGGCTGTCTGGACAGGAACGACATTGCGTGGGCCGCCCCGGTGGAGAACCCGCTCAGCACGACGTTGGTGGCCCCGTTAGCCATCGCATAGTCCACCGCCCCCGAGACGTCCTCCCACTCGGTGGCCCCATATTGGTAGTAGCCGGAGGGGTCCGGGGGCTGACCTTCGTCATTCCTGTACGTGATCGATAGCTGTGGGTAGCCGGCTTGCTGCAATGGGGCGAACAAAGGCTCGGCCTCGGCGGGGGTGGCGCCCAGGCCATGGACGTGCACCACCCACGTCGTGCCACCGGCCGGTAGATACCAGGCCTCCATAGGGCCGAGCGGGGAGTCGTAGGTGACCTCCTCTAGCTCGTAGGAGCCGTGGACGGCGTTGATCGGTTCGGGATCGGGGATGAATGCATCCTCGATCAGCTCATTGGAGAAGTACCAGCCCCCGGCCACATGGAAGACGATGACGAGAGCGAGGAGCAGCCACAGAAAGGAGCGGAACGAGAACCTGGATCTCACCGCGAGATTCTCCCCGAATTCAGCCGACAGGCAACGACAAGGCGCCGACCAGGTGCTCGTTGTGATCGGTCACCGGGATTGGGTCCCGCCCGAACGTGGGCTCGAGGGTCATCGCTTCGGCGATCGTCTCGTCGACCTTGGCCGACATCGCCTCCTCCATCACAGAGCCCACCGACGCATCGCCGGCCCCGACGAGCCGCTCACGGCGGACCAACCCGACCAATAGCCCCTCGGCAGCTACCGCCAGCACCTTCTCCTCGTGGACCCGAAGGGTGTCGTAGGCGAGACGCAACGGGCTGACGAAGACCGGGTCCCCCATCCAACGAAACACCCGATCGGGGGCGCTGCGCACCATGATCGCCCCGGCCGGCGCCCTACTCCTCAGCTTGGCGCCGGGGCCGAACATGGACCGCTGCAACCAGGATCCTCCCGGAGCGCCGAACACGACCAGGGTTCCCTCCTCGAGGCTCTCCACCAGTTCCGGGATCCCGTCGACCTCGACCACACGACCCCGGGTCTCGGGCACGGAGAGTGCAAGGTGATCGAGTAGCTCCTCGGCAACGCGTACATCGTCGCCCGGCCTGATGGCGGACAGCATCTCGGCTTCGACGTCCAGGCTCCGCCCCAGTCGGGACGCCGTGTCCGCGGCCAGGAAGGAATGTGGGCCGCCGGCGACGGCAGATACGACGCGGGTCACCTTGTCTGGGACGAAGTCGAGCGGAACCGCCACACTCACCAGGTCGAACGACCCAGGAAAGCGCCGGGAGACGAGCAAGTCGGCGCGATGGTCGATGCACTGCTGGACCAGGTCGCCTGTGATGCGATCTGCCTCGCCCTCCGAGAGGAGAGTCGCCAACTCAGAGCAGCCGCTCCCCCGCGTCCACACGACCCTCATCTCGTTCCCCGCAGCTGGGGTCACTCGCCCCTGTCCTCCATCTTCGGCAACAGCCCAAGTTGGACCCCTGGACCGCCGTCCCACACCATAAGGGATACAACGATCGCTGTCACCAATCGGTTTCCCGTGGTGCCCGGACCGGCGCAGGATGACAACATTGGGGGCATGGAGTTCAGAGATGTGATCCGCAAGAGGAGGATGGTCAGGAACTACGGACCGGAGCCGGTCCCGGACGAAGCCCTCGACCGGATCGTCGACGCCGGGCTCACGGCGCCTTCAGCCGGCAACAGTCAGGGTCTCGGGTTCGTCATCGTGACCGATCAGGCGACACGTCGGGCTATCGCCGTCATCGCCGAGGAGGAGGAATACGTCGCTTGCGGGTTCGATCCCTGGATCTCGAGGGCACCGGCCCACATCGTCATCACGGTCAGCGAGCAGGTGTATCGGGACCGTTACCGGGAGCCCGACAAGCTCGGCCCCGATGGAGAGGAGATCGAGTGGCCGGTCCCCTACTGGTGGGTCGATTCCGGGGCCGCGCTGATGGCGGTGCTCCTCGCGGTCGTGGACGAGGGCTTGGCGGCAGGCTTTCTCGGTGTCCACTCTGTCCCGCGACTCGGGTCCCTGCTCGGGATCCCGTCGCATCACACTCCGATCGGCGTGGTGACTGTTGGGTATCCGATGGCCGATCGTCGCTCCGGCAGCCTGGCCCGCGGCAAGAAGCCCCGTGAGACCGTGATCCACCACGAGCGGTGGGCAGGCTGATGGACATATCTTCGGCCTCCAACCCCAAGATCAAGAGACTGATGGCGCTCCGTGACCGCCGTCAACGCGATCGGGAGCGGGTGTTCCTCGTGGAGGGGATCAGGGAGCTGGAGCGTGCCGTCGCGGCCGGGCTGAGGCCGCTGGAGATCTACTACGACCCGACCAGGTTCCCCGGTCCTCCGGTCCCTGCGGAGGTGGAGTTGTCCGTCGCCCCGGAAGGCATGGACCGGGCCTCCTACCGGCGCAGATCTCAAGGGGTGATCGCCGTGTTCGCCAGGTTCGAGATGGAGCTGAGCCATCTGGTAATACCCCCGAGCCCTCTCTTTCTCTTGGCCGAGGCCATCGAGAAACCCGGCAACCTCGGCGCTCTGCTCCGCACGGCTGACGCCGTGGGCGCCGCCGGCCTGATCGTCACCGACACCGGAGCCGACCCGTTGAACCCCAATGTCATCCGTTCATCGACCGGCACGCTGTTCTCGGTCCCGATCGCCGTCACCACCCTCGACCGGGCCATCACATGGCTCAGGGAGCACGACATCAGCATCCACGCCGCCGACCCTGGCGCCACCGACCTCCTTTGGAGCCTCGACCTCACCGGCCCATGCGCCCTCATCGCCGGCTCGGAGCACCACGGACTGTCCGACCGGGCACGATCGGCTGCCGATTCCCTTGTGAGGATCCCGATGGAAGGTGACGCAGACTCCCTCAACGTCTCCGTCTCGATGGCGATCCTCGCCTACGAGGCGCTGCGGCAACGACGGACAAGCAGAATGAACTAGAACGTTGCATCGAACATATGTTCGCTTTAGCCTCGGAGGGGCGTGGCCGCCCTTCTCCAGCCCAGCTTCGACGATCTGTCGACCCCCCTCTTCGATGTCATGTTCTGTGTCCTCGACCTGGAGACCACTGGAGGCTCCCCACGTGACTGCGCCATCACCGAGATCGGGGCGGTCAAATATCGGGGCGGTGAACTGCTCGGTACGTTCCAAACCCTGGTCGATCCGGGTCTCCCCATCCCGCCCTTCATCACCATCCTGACCGGCATCACCGAGGCGATGGTGGTGGAGGCCCCCGACATCGCCGCCGCCCTACCGGCCTTCCTCGAGTTCATAGGCGACTCGGTGATCGTCGGGCACAACGTCCGCTTCGACGTCTCCTTCCTCAACGCCGCGGCCATCGAGCACGGGTACCCCAAGCTGGGCAACGACACGGTCGACACCGCTGCACTGGGCAGACGTCTGGTCCGGGACGAGGTCAGGAACCTGCGACTGCAGAGTCTCGCCGCCCATTTCCGCAGCCCGGTGACCCCCAACCATCGCGCCCTGGAGGACGCCCGTGCCACCGCCCACGTGCTCCATGGGCTCCTGGAGCGGGCCGGCAGCCTGGGCGTCACCAACCTGGATGATCTGCTCCAGCTCCCGAGGGCCCGCGGCTCGGCCCACTACTCGAAGATCGCCCTGACGAACCATCTCCCCCGGCGACCGGGCGTGTACCTGTTCCGGGATCGGCACGGCAACCCGATCTACGTGGGAAAGGCGACCAACCTGAGGGCCAGGGTCCGCCAGTACTTCTATGGAGACGAGCGCCGGAGCATCGGAAATCTGATGCGGGAGTTGGAGACGGTCGACCACATCGTGTGCCCCACCCCGTTGGAGGCAGAGGTCACCGAGCTACGACTGATCCACGCTCATCGCCCGCGCTACAACCGTCGGTCCCGGCCGCCGAAGACCTCGCACTGGGTGAAGCTGACCGACGAGGCCTTCCCCCGGCTTTCCGTGGTGAGGACCCTGCGCACCGGCGCTCTGGCTCATCTGGGCCCATTCCGGTCGAAGTCGGCTGCCGATCTCGTGGTGGCCGCCCTATGGGAGGCGACCATGATCCGAAGGTGCGCAACCCGCCCCGGGTCTAGGTCTGGATGTTGTGCCCCCGCCCAGATGGGGGTGGCCTACTGCCCATGTGATGGGACCCTGGACATCGCCACCTACCGAAGAGCCGTCGATCAGATCGTCGAGGGGATCACCGCTCATCCCTCGATCCTGCTCGAGCCATTGGTGGCCAAGATGGGTCAGCTCTCATCGGAACTGCGTTACGAAGAGGCGGCATGGGCCCGCGACCGCCACGATGCCTTGGCCCGTGCCATTGAGACGACAAGATGCTGGGTGGCCCTCCACACGCTGGGTGTCGCCGAGATCGTGGGTGATGACGGATCTCATGTGGTGCTCGACCACGGGCGTCTGGTGTGCTCCTGGAGCGATGGGTCGACCCCACCGCTTCGTCCGGCCCCCGACAGCGGTGGGCAGCAAGCGGCGAACGTCCCGGATTCGGTGGAGACGGCCGAGGAGGCACGCCTGATCTGGACATGGATGCAGAAGACACCGTTACGCATCGTCGAAGCGAGCGGGACACTGTCCCTGCCGACCGAGCCGGTGACCCGTCTCGGGCGACCGTCAGCCCGGTAGACGGTCTATCTCGACCCAGGTGGCGAGGGCATGCGCCACGACTTCGCCTCCCGTGTCCGCCAGCGCCGACCCGGCGAAGTGCTTGCGCCCCTCAGACCCGACGTGCCACCCCATGACAACAAGTGGCTCCCCCACTTCGGGTATCCGATCGATTCGAGCCGTGAGCCGACCGAGCAACGCCAGCGGAGCTCGGGGCAGGGCGAAGTATGACGGGCAGTCCAGAGCGGCCCAGACATGTCGCCGGTGTACCAGGCCGACTCCTCCGTCCAGCGACGGGTCGGGGGACCAAGGAGCTGAAACCAGAGAACCGTCCCCGACCGGTCCGGGGAAGATGCGAAGACCGTCACCTGGCTCCCGCTCCGGACCGCACACGAAGCAGGTCGGGAACGGATGGGCCTGGAAGCCGACGTAACCAGTCGATCCGGTGCGTGCCACCTCCATCCCGGGCGACGCCGGGACCTCGATCTCGAGCGTGTCGGGCGCTGCTTCCCCGATCAGAGTGTCCCCGTCGAGGAGACGCAGAAGGCCCCGATCGTCCACGAGCTGGAGCGGGGAATCCAGTGGTGGGGGACGGCGCAAGGTGACGGTTGCCACTCCGTCGAACCGATCACCGAGCACGCCACAGGAGTAGCCCCCATTGCCGCTGTTGGGCGGGCCCCGGAAGCGGCGATCGATCACGATCTCCTGAGTCATCTGGTCGCCCAACCTAACGATGGCCGCGACTTGAGTCCGGCATGGTGTCGAATGAGACTTGAGGCGGTGGGCGCCAATGTGATCCTCGATGGGGCCGGGGTTTCCCTCGGTGGTCTGGCCGTCCTCAGGGGCATCTCCCTGAGTATCGGTTCCGCCGAGGTGGTGGGCATCGCCGGCCCCAACGGATCCGGCAAGACCACACTGCTTCGCCTGCTCGCCACGCTGGCGCGGCCCGACGAGGGCTCAGGCAGGGTCCTGGGTGCCACCCTGGGGACGACGGAGGTCTATGCGGTCCGGCACGACATCGGCCTGATCGGGCACGTCCCCGCCTTGATCCATGAGCTGAGTCTCCGGGAGAACCTCGAGCACGCGGCCCGCCTCGCCGGAGACGACGTCTCACGGATCGATCGCGCCCTAAGGGTGGTGGGCCTGGAGGGTGCCGCCGATCGTAAGGTGGGGCAGAGCTCTCACGGCATGCTGCGACGGGCGGAGGCGGCCAGGCTGCTCCTGACCAGGCCCCGCCTCCTCCTCCTCGACGAGGCGTTCTCAGGTCTCGACACGAGCGCACGCGACCTGGTCGACGCCCTGGTCGAACGCTCTGTTGCGGCGGGAGGCTCGGTGGTTATGGTCTCTCACGACGCCAACCATCTCGCTTCCCGGGCCGATCGAGTCATGACGATCTCTTCCGGCAGGATCGAGGCGCCGGCGTGAGCTTTTGGGACCAGGCAGTGGAGATAGCCAGGGTCGATCTCCAGGTCGAGCGGAGGATCGGCGACGTTCTCCGCATCATCTTTCCCTTCGCCGTGGTTGCCCTGCTCGTGTTCCCCCTGGCCCTCGGGATCGATCTGGCGGCGATAACCCGGATAGGCCCGGCGGTGTTCTGGGCCATCGGCGTCCTCTTCGGCATGCAGGTGGCCCTGCGCCAGGCAGCCGACGACCGGCCGGAGCGACGGGATCTCTACGCCCTGCTCGGCGTCGATCCGGCAGCTCGGTTCGTGGGCCGCTCGATGTCGGGCTCGCTCCTCATGCTCGGGTTCATGTTCGCCTTGATGGTGGCCACCCTTCTCCTCTACAGCCCCCGGCTCCCTGAGGGGTGGCCGATCCCTGCGGCCGCGGCCATCCTCCTCACCTCGATAGGCCTCACCGAGCTCGGGACTCTGGCTGGTGAGGTCACCGCCGGTCTGAGGAATCGCACCGCATTGGCCTCCCTGATCGTGGCGCCCCTGGCCATTCCCCTCGTCCTCGGAGGCTCACAGACCCTGGAATCACTAGCCCGGGACACCGGTATCCTGCCCTGGTTGTTGCTGCTGTTCGCGACCGACCTGGCGCTGGCGGTGGCCGGGGTCGGGCTGGCCCGGCCCATCGAGGAGGCTTCGAGATGAGAATAACTCGCATCCTGATGGTGATCGCCGCGATCAGCATCGGCGCGGGCCTCTATCTCACATTCACTTCGCCGACCGATCGTCTCCAGGGCGAGTTCACCCGCATCGTCAACATCCACGCTCCCTCCATGTGGGTGGCCTTCCTCGCTTTCGGGGTGACGGCTCTGGCTTCGATCATGTGGTTGATCCGCAGGACAAACGCCTGGGACAGGCTGGCTGAGGCTTCGGTGGAGACCGGTGTCATCTTCACCGCCACCGGTCTGTTCACCGGGATGGTGTGGGGTCAAGCGGTGTGGGGCCGTGCCTGGGACTGGGCCGATCCAAGGATGGCTTCGACCGCGGTCATGTTCTTCGTCTACATCGGGTATCTCGCCCTGCGGCGTGCCATCCCCGACCCGATCATGAGGGCCCGCCGATCGGCCATCCTCGGGGCGATCGCGGTGATCCAGGTGCCGCTCGTCTACTTCTCGGTCAATCTGTTCCGCAGCCTTCATCAGACCCAGTCCATCCGCCCGGACGGGGCCACGATGCCCGATTCGATGGTCATCGCGCTGCTGGTCAACTTCGCCGCCTTCACCCTGCTCTATGTGGCCCTGACCGCGGCCCGGATCCAGGTGGCCAAGGCCGAGGAGGAGCAAGCCGCAGACACTGTCCCGGCCGGCGATGCCGTGACGCCGCCGCTCTTGTCCGAGGTGGAAGATGTCTGACCAGGTCGTGGTCTACGGCACCTTCTTCATCTGCTATTCGACCTTCGTGTGGTACGCCGCACGCCTGCATCTCCGTTATCGGCGAGCCAAGGGCTGAACCCGTGAACCAGCGTCGCTTCGTCTACCTCGGCATCGGGGGGGTGATCGCCATCGTCCTAGCAATCACCGTCAGCGGCCTCGACGACAACCTCACCTACTACCTCTACCCCTCTGAGGCAATCGATCAGCGCCTCGACTTCCCTGACGGGGAGCGATTCCGCCTCGCCGGGATAGTCATGGCCGGCTCGGTCTCCGAGGACGGCACCACCACCTCCTTTCAGGTGACCGACGGTGGCGCCGAGATACCGGTGACGCTCTCAGGGCCAAAACCCTCCCTCTTCGCCGAAGACGTGCCGCTCCTCCTCGAGGGAACGTGGTCGGGTGACGTCTTCCAGGCGGACTCCGCACTCATCCGTCACGACGAGAACTACGAGGTCCCGGAAGAGGGCGGGGCCTATCGCGACCCCGAGGGTTGATGCTGGGGTTGCTCGGATCGGCCGGTGTCGTCGCCGCCCTGATCGGATCCGTCCTCCTCGTGATCAGGGGGATCGGGCTCGCCAGAGGCGGTGAGGGTGACCTACGCCGGCCGGCCAAGCTGGTCCTGGCCGGAGCTGTCGTCTCCATGGCCGCCATGCAGATCGCCCTGCTCACCGACGACTTCAGCCTGGCCTATGTCGCCAACCACCACGCCACGACGACGCCGTTCCCTTTCGACGTCGCCACCGCCTGGGCAGCTCTAGAGGGCTCGATCATCCTGTGGGGCCTCGTCCTCGCCGTGTTCACCTGGGTGGTGGCGCGTCGCCCGGCCGACCGTCTCGGCGCCGCTGCATTGGCGGTCATGGGCGGGGTCGGGATCTTCTTTTTCGGCCTCATGCTGACCGTGGCAAACCCGTTCGAGGTCTGTGTCGACGCGCTCACCACGGGGTGTGCCGCCTCCAGCCCGTGGCCTTTCGCTGCCGTCGACACGCCCGTCGAAGGACCGGGGCCCAACCCCCTGTTGCAGAACCACTTCCTGATGGCAGTGCACCCCCCGGTCCTCTACATCGGATATGTGGGGCTGACCGTGCCGTTCGCCTACGCCATCGGTGCGCTGGCACTGGGTGTCCCCGGTCCGGAATGGCTCCGACGAAGCCATCGGGCCACCCTCGTCGCGTGGTCGTTTCTCACCCTGGGCATCCTGCTCGGGGGATGGTGGGCCTACGAGGTGCTCTCATGGGGCGGCTACTGGGCATGGGACCCGGTGGAGAACGCCTCCTTGATGCCCTGGCTGGCAGCCACCGCATTCATCCACTCCGGCCTGGTCCAGCAGCGCCGCGGGATGCTCCAGGCGTGGAACTTCGTGCTGGTGATAAGCGCCTTCGCCCTCACCATCCTCGGCACGTTCCTCACCCGGTCGGGAACGATCAACTCGGTCCACTCCTTCACCCAGTCGGCGATCGGGCCTGCCCTGCTCGGGTTCCTCGTGCTGGTGCTCGCCGGGTCGTTCACCCTTTTCGCGATGCGTTCTCACCTCGTGGCCTCATCACCCCGCATCGAGACCTTCGTCTCCCGGGAGGGGACGTTCCTCGTGAACAACCTCCTCCTCACGATCTATGCGTTCATCGTCCTCATCGGCACCACCTACCCGCTCCTCCTCGAGGCATTCACGGGATCCCAGGTGGGTGTCGGCGAGCCGTTCTTCAACCGGCTCGCTGTCCCCCTCTCTTTCATGCTCCTCCTCACCATGGGGTTCGGGCCTGTGACCCCATGGCGGGGAGCGCCGGCCGGGCTCCTCTGGAGACGGCTACGGGGGCCAGCCATCGTCGCCCTCGCCACCGGCCTCGTGGTGGCCCTCACCGTGACCAGGGTCGCATGGGTGATCCTGGCCATCGTCCTGGGGGTCTGGGTCGCGGCCGCCATCGTCGGGCTCCTCATCGAGCTCGCCGGCAAGAGGTCGGCGAAATCGGGAAGTTCTGTGTACACCGAGGCCAAGACTGTCATACGCAACGACCAGCCTTTCTGGGCCGGTCAGGTGAGCCACATCGGCGTCGCCCTGGTGGCCGTCGGCATTGCCTTCGCTGCGAATCTCCCCCTTCACGCCGAGGTGGAGCTGGCCCCGGGAGATTCGGTCGAGTTCGCCGGTTACACCCTCACCTACCAGGCGCCGTTCCGACGTGAAGAGCCAAACCGGCTGGTCCAGGGGGTTCGGGTGCAGGTGGGCCAGGGCGACCGGGTGCTCACCACCCTGGAGCCGCGGGCCAACTTCTACGACAACGAGATGGGCGGGATCATCACACCGGCCGTGATGAGCCGGCCCGGGGGCGACCTGTACCTGACGATGAGGGACCTCGATTCCGAGACCGTCCTTCTCGGGCTCGACACCTCACCGATGATCTGGCTGCTGTGGCTGGGTGGCCTGGTGACGGCTGCCGGCGGCTTCTGGTCTCTGGCAGCCCGACGTCGAGAGCGGGTTCTGCCTGAGCCCAGGGTCATGGCCGATGTCTGACCGCGCCCGCAACATCGTCTCGATCACGGTCATAGTCGTGATGGCGGTCGTCCTGTTCTTCCTGGTGTCGACCCGCCCGGCCACCGTCGACCGTGTCGCGGAGATCGGATCCCGCATCAAATGCCCGGTCTGCCAGGGCGAGTCCATAGCCAACTCTCCATCGCAGATGGCCGAGGACATGATGGACCTCGTCGCCGAGCGCGTCTCATCTGGTACGTCCGACGAGGTGATCGTCGACGAGCTGCTCGGCTCGTACTCCGGCGCCGTTCTCCTCGACCCGCCGGCTTCGGGGAACACACTGGCGCTGTGGATTGCGCCCGTCGCCGCCCTCGTCCTCGGCGTGATCGTGATCCTCTGGTGGCGGCGTCATCCGGGCCAGGACGTCGAAGAGCCTCCGCCCCCGGGCAGGAGCAGGGCCAGGCTGATCATCGGTGGAGCGGTTCTCGTCCTCGTGTTCGCCGGGATAGTGGTCTTTGCCGCCAACTCCCTCCAGGACCGCCCAGCCGTGGCCGCAGGCGCCGCCGACCTCGGTGAGGAAGACCTCTCCGATGTCAGCAACGAGACGATGGAGGCGGTGATCGCAGCCAACGAGGACGATCCGCAGATCGTCGGGATGCGGCTGGCTCTGGCCGAGCGGTACTTCGAGGCCGGCGACTACCGCTCCGCCTTCCCCCACTATCTCGAAGTGGCCGAGCACCCGAGCGCAACCGACCCGGAGGCGATCACTGCCCTGGTCCGCCTGGGATGGATGGCATTCGACGGGAACGGCGAGGTCGAGACGGCCGTTCGTCTCATCGACCAGGCCCTGGCCATCGATCCTGGCTCTCAGCTTGCTCTTTATGTGCGGGCGCGCGTGCTCTGGTGTGGGTCGGCCGAGACCGAGCAGGCGATCGACGCATTCGAGGGTTTGCTCGCCCAGCCCGACCTGGCGCCTGAGACCCGATCCCAGATCGAGTCGGACCTGGACGCAGCCAGGGCCGGCGAGAGCTGTCCATGAAGGGGAGGGCCCTGCGCTGGGCCGGTCTCGCCGTGGTGGCGGCGACCGTGGTGCTGGCTGTGGTGCTCGCCAGCAGGTTCGGCTCCGATCCGAGCTTGGTGGACTCCCCCCTCCTCGGGATGCCCGCGCCCGATTTCGACCTGCCCGGTCTCGATGGCTCCGAAGGCACCGAATTGTCCTCGCTCAGGGGTGAGATCGTGGTGCTCAACTTCTTCGCGTCCTGGTGCCTGGAGTGCCGGGAAGAGCACGACGACCTCGTTGCAGCCTCCGACTCGTTCGCCGGACAGGACGTTCAGTTCGTCCAGATCGCTTATCAGGAGCAGGCGACCGAGACGCTCTCGTATCTCGACCAGGCCGGATCGTCCGCCACCACCCACTACCTGGCCGATCCCGGCAGCCGCACCGCCATCGCCTACGGAGTCTTCGGTATCCCTGAGACCTTCTTCATCGATGCCGAAGGCATCGTGGTGGGGAAGATCATCGGTGAATCGGATGCCCTCGTCCTCGGCGCAACGATCGACTCGATCATGAGCGGGGAGCAACCGGGACAACAGATCACCGGCGACACCCAGCAACGTCCGGACGGCTGAACTCTCTGTGAAGGAGCGCGTCGTATGACCACAGCCCGGTTCACAGAACGGTTCACTCGGGCAGGATCACCTCGAGACTCACCTCATCGAACGAGGCGGTGTCGATGGCGGCCGACCCGGTGCCCAGCAGGTACACCTCGAAGAACCCGAGCAGATAGCGGTCCACGATCGGGATGATCGTCCCCGCCGGGATCGGACCCTTCCATCCGAGCCTGGATGCGATCGGCGATAACAGCGGCATGCTGAGGAAGTCGGTCTCCGTCGTCCCGTCGACCCCTACCCAGTACGTCGTGGCAGTCGACCGCTCGGCGATACCGCGCAGGATGGCGTCGTTGTCCGAGCCCTGCCAGTCATCGGACCTCATGTACAGCGAGGGCCGGGTGGCCGAGATGGCCAGGGCCCGATCGGGGATCGGCTCCACCCATGGGTCGAGGCCCAGCACCGCATCACAACGCTCGTCCTCGAGACAGAACGTGATCGCCGCCCCTCCGCCGGCTTCGTTCCCATAGACGCCGAGTCGGGTCGTGTCGAAGCTGGATGCCAGGTCCCCGAACGGGCCATTCGGGCCGGCCTCCAGGGCGTTCACCACAGTGACGATGTCGTCGGTGAGCACCCCGAGGAGGGTTTCGGTGGACTCGACGAAAGCCTCCTCGCCGACCTCGGTCGGGTCGGCCAGGGCTGCAGGGTCGAAAGACACGACCTCGTCATCGGGAAAACGCGTGGTGGCTGCGACGTAGGTGTGATCGATGGCCACGACGATGAAGCCATTGCTGACCAGGCTCTCGATCTGGTAGACGGCATTGGTGCGAAAGCCGGTCCATCCGTGGCTGTAGACGACGACCGGGAACGTGCCGGTGGCGATTGGCACGGCGGAGCTCGCATTCGAGAGGGTGTAGCCGGTGTGACTGAGGAACCAGCCCGGATACCCCATCAGATTCGAGACCTTCGGCGCCACGACATCCCAGTCCTCACTCCATGGGATCGGATCGGAATCCCCCGTGGTGAGAGCCGGGTACCACACCTGAGCCATGATGCTTCTCCCCGGACCTGGCGCCGGCCCGTAGATCTCCTCGCGCTCGGAATCGACGATCGCGAGGCTGACCGTGCCGATCGGCTCGGGCCCGGTCGGTACGGGAAGCTCCGGCACTGGCAGCGCCAAGGGGAGGATCGCCCCAAGGGCGAGCCCGGCCAGCCCGAACAGGCCGCGGGAGATCCGACGCGTCCAGTCGAGCCGTCTCTCCATGGAAAGCAGGTCCCCCACCGCCAGCCCAAGGGCCGCCAGGTAGACAGGGATCATCTGCCAACGGAGACCTTCGATTTGCCAGTGGGCGACGAAGGCGGCAAGCAAGATCGCGGCGGCGATGCCGCGTCGGGTCCGGACCCCGAAGATGGCGGCCCAGGCGACCGCGAACACCTCGGCGAAGATGAGGAATAGCTCGAAACGCCTCAAAGCCGGTCGAGCCTAAGACCGCCCGGTGGTGTATGACACCT
>JAICNB010000070.1 GCA_025928935.1 Acidimicrobiia bacterium | reverse complement strand
AGTCGGCCTCGTCGGCGTCACAAACAACGATCTTGTCTCCCACCAGGTCCTGGACGCGCAGGAGATGTTCCCTCGGTTTCGGGTTCTTGATCCCGCACACCGTCTCCAGGTTGGCGAGCTCGGCGATCAGCTCAGGGCTCAAGGCGTATCCGGAATAAGAGGTGTTGAAGAGGAAGAAGGGGATCGACGACTCGGTTGTCAGACCCCGGTACCAGTCGCGCACGATCTCATCGGAGGGCTTGATCGGAAAGTAGGGATTGATCGCGATGGCGAAATCGGCTCCGATCTGCTCGGCGTGACGGCTCAGTTGCGCCGCCTCCGAGTAGGTGTGGTGACCGATGTGGACCATGATCGGCACCCTCCCGGCGGCGGCATTCACCACGAGCTCGTGCACCAAAGCTCGCTCTTCGGTAGTCATCGCCCAGAACTCGCCCATGACTCCCCCACAGAAGATGCCATCGACCGCCAGGCCCTCGATGTAGTAGTCGACCGACTTGCGCAGTGCCCCCTCGTCGGTCTCTCCGGCCGAGGTGAACGGGGTGGGAATCGCGATCCAGAGCCCTCTCACCTTCTCAAAGGCAATTTCTTTCGCCCTGGATGTCATGGCGGTCACCTCCTCGCGCTAACAGCCAGCTACGGACCGACGCTAGCAGCACATACGTTTGCGCATCCCGGGTACGCTGGCTCTGCGCCAGAGGAAGGCTGTGTCACGCCCGGGTACACACGAGCAGAGGCCAAGGGTTGGGCTCGCGAGACTTGGCGGGGAGCGTGCAACGTCATCATCCCCTCGTACACGGCGGACCTGAAGTCGCTCAACGAAGCCGCCATCCGCCACGACGTCCGCCGCAACATGGAGCTCGGGTTTTGGGGAGCTCTTCTCGTTTCGGAGGCGGGCACCACAACTGAGGAGATGCTGCGGTTCATTGAGATCGCAGTGGACGAGGCCGATGGCGAGCATCGGTTCTTGCTCCAAGGGGTGTTCGACTCGCCGGCCGAGATCATCACGATGGCCAACGATGCCGCTGCCCTCGGTGTCGACGCCATGCTGCTGGGGCATCCGAACAGCTTCTATCCGACATCGGCCCAACAGGTCGAGGACTACACCGTCGAGATCTGCGAGGCAACGGATTTGGCAGTCGTCCTCTTCATCGTCGAGCACTCCAACCTGAGACGACTCGATGTTCGTGGATTCCCGGCCGACGTTCTCGAGCGATTGACCAAGGTAGACACCATCGTGGCGGTGAAGTACGAGGTCGGCCGTCAGCAGACCACTAACACCTATGAGACATTCCGCCGTCTCGAGAATTCCGATGTCCTTCTCTCTGACCCGATGGAGTTCAACGCCCCGATGTGGGTCGACCTGTTCGGCATGCAATGGATCGGGACGAGCAACTACGAGTACTACGGGTCGTACGTCCCCCGGCTACTCGAGTTGCTCCACGGGGGCGATACCCAGCGAGCGATGGAGGAGTATTGGCGAATCCAGCCCGCCCGCAACGCCCGGGCCGCGACCATGAGCTCGGGCGGCGCCAACCTGGTGCACCGCTATCTGTGGAAGTTCCAGTCCTGGCTTAACGGCTACAACGGGGGGCCGATCCGTCAACCGGCGATGAAGCTGTCGGAGAGCCAGATGAGGACCTCGGTCGAGGGATTGCGCAAGGCCCAGATCGCCTTCTCCGACGAGCCTTTTGCCGAGTTCTTCATCGGCCGCAATCCCGCCTGAGGATGAGGATTCTCGACGCTGCGGCCGTCGACGCTCTCATCGAGGATCGGATGGTCCTCGAAGCGATGCGCGAGCTTTTCTCCCTGTCGCCCAACCAGACCGGCCTCGCCAGGGTCGACCTGACCCATCCCACTGGTTGGCTTCGCTCGCTTCCAGCGTTCATCGCCAGCTTGGACCTCTTCGGTTTCAAGGTGCTGCACCGAACCGAAGGCGTTGGCATGCGGTACACGATCTACGTTCACCGGCTCAGCACCGGCGAGCTGATCGGCATCGTCGACGCGCTCCAGATCACCAACCTACGAACTGGGGCAGTCTCCGCCGTGGCCACCGACTATCTCGCCCGTGAGGACGTTGAGGTGGCGGCGATCGTGGGCACGGGACCGATAGGGCGCGGTCAGCTGCGGGCGCTCGAGTTGGTCCGACCTGCAGACGAAATCAGGGTCTTCGCCCGCACCCCAGTGAATCGAGCGGAGTTTGTGACGGAGATGTCAGGATTCGTAGCTGGCCACCTGGTGGCGGCATCCTCGCTGGAGGAGGCCATCGAGGACGCAACCCTGGTGACGTTGGCCACGAAGGCGCGTGCTCCCGTCCTGCTCGCCAAGCACCTGCAACCAGGAATGCATGTCAATTCGGTGGGTCCGGCGAGCCGTGATCGGGTCGAGATCGATCCCAGCCTGTTCAGCAGTTTCGATCGGATCGTGTGCGACTCGGCCGATTTGGTGCTCGCCGAGGCAGGAGACGCCCATCAGGCGGCTATGACGCACGGACTCGACTCGACTCGGGCCGAGGAGCTAAGCGCCCTCGTCGCCCGAAGCGCCGAAGGTCGGCGGAATGAGGATGAGATCACCCTTTTCAAATCGGTCGGGACTGGAGCACAGGACCTCATGGTTGCTTCCCATCTCCTCGAGCGCGCCGCGGTCGCCGACATTGGGACGGTCGTTGATGATGTGAACTCGGTCAAACCCGAGGTGGGCGCTCTCCCAACGGGTGGAATAGGGTCAGCAAGATGACCGAAAACCTCTATCCGAAATTCAGCCAGGAAGAGCTCGTCGGACGGCGCCAGAAGATCGTCGAGCTGATGGAGGGCGCCGGAGTTTCGCATCTCCTGGCTTATGGCGCCGAGCGCGTCGGGTCCGCCGTCCCCTGGCTGACCGACTGGCCGGTTACCACCGAAGCCGCCCTGCTGTTCACGCCCGAGGAGACACCGCGCCTCTTCGTGCAGCATTACAACCATCTGCCCAATGCGCGCACCATCGCCTCCGACTGCGAGGTGGAATGGGGCGGGCCCTCGACCATCGCCCGCGTCGAAGAGCTGCTTCGGGCTCGGGTTGGGCCGGGTCAGCGGGTCGGAGTATTGGGACCCCTACGTCACCGAAGTCATTTGCGATTGGCGAGCGCAGTGGGGGAGTTGGTCGAACTGGATGCCGAGTACCAACGACTGCGGCTGATCAAGTCAAAGGAGGAAATCGCGCGACTGGAGGTGGCTGCCCGGCTCTCCGATCAGGCGGTCGCCGCCCTGGTCGACCAAGTCGAAATCGGGATGGATGAGCGGGAGTTGGCGGCGATTGTCGAAGGTGCCTACCTGGCCGAGGGCGGCACCAACCACATCCACTACTTCGCCGTCACCTCGATGAACGATCCCAACAAGTGCGTTCCGTCCCAGTTCCAGTCGACCCGGCGACTGCAAGCCGGTGACATCCTCTTCTGCGAGATCAGCGCCGCCTACTGGGGGTATGCCGCCCAGGTATTGCGGACCTTCAGCATCGCCGCCGACCCGACGCCGCTATTCGTTGACCTCCATCGGGCGGCCGACGCCGCCTTCGATGCCATCGCCGCCGCAATTCGTCCCGGCGCCCATGCCGCCGACCTGGTCGAGGCATCGGCAGTCATCGAAGAGATGGGGTTCACCATTTATGACGACCTTGTTCATGGCTATGGCGGTGGGTACCTGCCGCCGGTCCTAGGGGCCAAGAGCCGCCCCAACCTGCCCATACCCGACCTCACACTCGAGGAGGGCATGGCATTGGTCATCCAGCCCAACGTCATCACCACCGACGAACGGGCCGGAGTACAGACCGGGCATCTCGTTGCGGTAACTCAAAACGGGCACCGCTCCCTCCATGACTTCCCCCGGGGACTGGGCCGCATCGGCTGATTCGGCCCCAAACGACCTCTGGGATCGGTTGCAGAGGACGGCGCCCCTGGTTAGCGTGCAAACGATTGGGCTGGCGATCGAGCCCGCTCGTCTGGAGACAATTTGAGGAGGCCTCCCATGGGACGAAAATCGTTTGCGGCGAGGATATTGGCCTTATGCGCCGTCCTCACGCTGGTTGGATCGGCGTGCGCCACAGGGACTACCGAAACGACATCGAGCTCTGGTACGACGGCGGCGGCAGGTACCGGTGACGTGCCCAACCCCGACGTGCTGGTGGCCACTGTCAACGACGACGTCTTCAACCTCGATCCCGCTGCCGTCAACGGGAACGATGTCGGCATGGACGTCATCCTCAATGTCTACGACCGGCTGGTCTTCATTGACGCGGAGGACGGTTCGGTTATCCCGCAGCTTTCGACCGAGGTTCCGAGCCAGGAGAATGGCTTGCTCTCCGAGGACGGGCTTACCTACACCTTCCCGCTCCGGGAGGGCGTGGTCTTCTCCGACGGCACCGACATGACGGCCGAGGACGTCAAGTACTCGTGGGATCGCGTCGTCGAGATGAACCTTCCCGAAGGCCAGGCACCACTGTTTGAGAACGTGGCCGAGACCCGGGTAGTCGACGACCTCACCTTCGAAGTGACCCTGAACGAGGTCGACGCCTCCTTCCTCGCCTTCCTCGCTGCCCATCCAGTGGCATCAGTCGTCAGCCAGGACGCGGTGGAAGCAAACGGTGGCGTGGTCGCCGGTCAGCCCAACGAGTTCATGGCCCAGAACATGGTGGGGACCGGTCCGTACACCCTCGCCACCTGGGAACGCGGTGACCGCATGACCTTCGACATCAACCCCGACTATTGGGGTGAGCCGGCCCACCTGCCCGTGCGTTGGGAGTTGATCGTCGACACGCCGGCCACCGGTTTGCAGGCAAGGGAGTACGACATCGTCGACATCAGCCCCACGGACGTGCCCTCGATCGAGCCTATCGAGCACGCGGTCGTCGACACCAGCATCCTTGACCTTCAGGTGCTCCAGATCGGCATGAACATGAACATCTGCGAGGACTGCCTACCCGAGGGCGACACCATCCCGCTCGACTTCTTCCAGGACGTGCGGGTACGGCAAGCCTTTAACTATGCCTACAACTACCAGGGCATGATCGACGGGATCCTGGGCGGACTCGGTGGTCGTAACAGCTTCATCCTCCCCGTCGAGATGTATGGGTACGACCCCGATGCTCCGATTTACGAGACCGATCCGGCTCGGGCGGAGGAGCTCTTCCGCGAGGCCGGTTACTGGGATGAGGGATTCACCATCTCCATAGCCAGCGACCAAACTCACGAGGGGTTCACTGGTGCCGCTCTGACGCTGAAAGACAGCATCGAAGCTCTTAACCCGAACTTTCATGTCAATGTGATGGCGGTGCCGGAGGCACAGTTCGACGAGATTCTGGCGACTGACCCCTTGCCGGTGGCGATGTGGTCGTACACCAGCTCGCAATACAGCACGCCGGACGCCTACCTGTTCGACAGCGCACTGTCAGACGGCAGGTACGGGGCGGTCAACAGCTTCGTCGACGGCTACTCCGATCCCGAGGCGATCGACACTCTGATCAACTCCGCTCGCACCACCCTGGACGAAGAGGAGCGCCTGAGCATCCTCTCTGAGATCCAAAACGTTCTCTTCGAGGAGGCGATGTGGATCATGCCGGCCAACGAGGGCGCTCCCTCGGCATCCGGTGAGTGGGTGCAGGGTCACGTCGAGAACCCGATGTGGGCCCGGCCGTCGCAGTACTGGGCGCTCTACAGCAAGTGAGGTAGCTCGGATCCAATGACAGAAGTTGCACCCGAACTGCTCGGAGTGCATCGCACCGCCGGACGGGACAATTCCTGTCCGGCGGTACTGTCAGGTCGTTACCGATCCTCGCCGAAGGAAGTCTGAAGCGTGCATAGGTACATAACGCGTCGGTTGCTGGCACTGCCCTTCGTAATCGTGGTCGTCAGCATCCTCGTTTTCTCGATGACCCGGCTCGGCGGCACCACGATCGGTCCCTATCTAGAACCGGGGATGACCGATGAGGAGATCGCCGCGCTGGAGGAGCGGTTCAACCTCGACGAGCCGGTGCCCATGCAATACCTGGCCTGGCTCGGAGGAGTGATCCGGGGTGAATTGGGGTGGTCGGCGGTCGCCGCCTCGCCGGTGGTGGATGTGTTCAGGTCGCGGATCCCCGCCTCTTTCGAGTTGGGCGTCGCCGCCTCTTTGTGGGCGGTCACGTTGGGGATCGGGCTCGGCACGTTCTCCGCCAGACGTCGCAACCGGCTGTCCGATCAGCTCACAAGTGTGTTCGCAGTTGGTGGAGCCAGCATGCCCACGTTCTGGCTTGGGATCGTGCTCCTCATCATCTTCTGGTCCTATCTCGGCTGGTTCCCGCACGGGAGATCCGATTTCCGGGTATGGGCCAGCATCCCTCATCCCACCAACTTCTACGTGATCGATTCGATCCTCGCCGGTAGCTGGGCCGGCCTCAAGGATGCGGTCTGGCACCTCGTCCTTCCGGCCCTCACCCTGGGATACGGGGCAGTCGGCATCGTCACCAGAATGATGCGCTCGTCGCTCCTCGAGGAGATGGGTAAGGACTATGTCGATGCGGCTCGGGCCCGAGGCCTCCCCGAGCGACTCGTCGTCCGTCGTCACGCCCGCCGCAATGCCTTCATCCCCACGGTCACGGTCATAGGTCTCTCAATCGGGATCATGTTCGAGGGAACGGTGGTAGTGGAAACGATCTTCGGCTGGCCCGGCCTTGGCAGTTGGATGGCCGATTCCGTTCTGAGCGGTGATCAGGCCACCACCCTCGCCTTCGTCATCTTCACCAGCATCCTCTTCCTCTGCATCAACCTGCTCGTCGATGTCACCTACGGGTATCTTGATCGCCGCGTCGTGCTGAGGAAGACCTGATTATGTGGTTTCAGACGGTCCGCACCGAGACAGCGCCGCGTGTGCTCCGGGACACCCCGATCAGGGTCAAGGCTCGGCGACTGTGGGCGACGACCAGGGAAGTGTTCAGCCGCGGGAGCACGGCCTTTGGAGCCACACTCATCGCGGCCATGCTGACGATGGCGATCTTCGCTCCCCTGATCGTGGACGAGAACCCCCGCGGCGCCTATCAGATGCCGCGCGACCTGACCGCGGTCGCCGTCCCACCCGGGACCGAAGGTCACCCCCTCGGAACGACCCGGCTCGGTGGAGATGTCCTCTATGGCATCGTCTGGGGTGCGCGGCTGTCACTACAGCTCTCGCTCTATGTGGTGGCCGGAGCAGTCCTGATGGGTCTGATCGTCGGCTGCACGGCCGGAATCGTGGGGGGGAAGGTCGACGCCTTTCTGATGAGGACGGTGGACGTCTTCCTTTCCATACCGACGCTGGTCTTCCCGCTGGCGATCGCGGCCATTCTGGGACCGTCGTTCGTCAACATCGTCGTGGCCCTGGCCGCAATCATGTGGGCGCGTTACGCCCGCATCATCCGCAGCCAGATCCTCCAGGTGCGCGAGGAAGACTATGTCGACGCCGCGCGGACGATCGGAGACTCGAAGTTCGGAATCATCCGCAAAGACATCCTCCCCAACTCGTTGACGCCGGTCGCCGTCCAGGCCACATTGGACATGGGCCACGCCGTGCTCCTGGGAGCGACCCTCGCCTTCATCGGGTTGGCCGTTGCCGGCCAAGCGGAATGGGGCACTTTGGTGAGCGAGGGCCAAGCCGACATCATCGCCGGCCGCTGGTGGACCTCGGCCTTCCCCGGCCTGATGGTGTTCCTCTGGGCGCTCTCGTTCAACCTCGTCGGCGACGGTCTGCGCGATGTCCTCGACCCCCGCACCGAGGGCCGCTGAGGTTCAGCGGTATTTGATGCCGGTCCCGGTGTTGAACACCAGTACCCGGTCCTCGCCTCCCGTCCACCCCTGATCTCTGAGAGTCCCCAGGGCGGCCCACGCCGCCCCCGCCTCCGGGCAAGCGTCCACCCCGGTTGCCGCGGACATGGCCGCCGCCGCCGGAATGATGTCCTTCTCGGGTACGGCGACGGCGGTGCCCTTCGTCTGGCGCAAGGCACGAAGACACAGGAATCCGGCGATCGGGTTGGGAACCCTCAGCCCATAGGCCTTGGTTTTGGGATCGGGCCAGGGTTGAGTCCGTTCCCGGTCATTTCGCATCCCCTCCACGATCGGCGCACAGCCATCCGATTGCACCGCCACCAGCCGCGGTCGAGCGGGGCCGATCCACCCCATGGTCTCCATTTCGTCAAAGGCCTTCCACATCCCCACCAGGCCGGTCCCGCCACCGGTGGGATAGATGATCACGTCGGGGAGGTCTCCCTCGAACTGTTCCCAGAGCTCGTAGCCCATGGTCTTCTTGCCTTCGACCCGGTAGGGCTCTTTCAGAGTCGAGAGGTCGAAGTCACCCGGTGACCGATTGTCGCCAAGCCAACGCCCCGCGTCGGAGATGGTCCCCGGGACGAGCTCCACCCGCGCTCCGTAGTGGCGGCATTCCTCAACGAATGCCCGGGGCGTATCCTCGGGCATCGCCACCAGCACTTCGACGCCGGCGGCGGCGCCATAGGCCGCGAGCGCTCCTGCCGCATTCCCGGCTGAAGGTGCGACCAGGCGCTCGACTCCGAGGGCGACGGCCCCCGAAACCGCCATCGACATCCCCCGCGCCTTGAACGAACCGGTGGGATTCCGCGCCTCGTCTTTGACCCAGGTCGTGGCATCGACCGGCACCACAGGTGTCCACCCCTCGGTCAGGGTGATGGCCCCCTCGGGCTGGATCGGCAGGACCCCCCGGTACCTCCAAAGCGACGAAAACGACCGGTCGATGACCGATTCCGGATCGGTTTCTGGTTTCAACCGCATATTGACCTGCAGAGGAAGTCCACATCTTTCGCACGTGGAGAGGAGCCGGCCGGGCTCATGACGTGCCCCGCAGTCGAAGCAGGTCAGCGACTCGAGATCCGGGTTGAATATGGCGCTCACGTGGTCATGCACAATCGTTCTATCGGAGAACCCACTTTGGCAGATTGGCCTTGAGCGATCTCAGTCCCCGTCGGCGGCTCGTCGTCGATATCACCCCCCTTCGGGAATCGCCCCGGTTCCGGATCCTCTACCTCGGCCAGCTCCTGGCCCACTTCGGCCGGCAGATCACCATCGTGGCGGTTCCTTATCAGGTCTTCCTCATCACCGGCTCGACTCTGGCCGTCGGCGCCTTGGGAATCGCCCAGTTCATACCCCTCATGGCAGTATCGCTCGTCGGCGGAGCGGTGGCCGATGCTTTCGATCGCCGCAAGCTGCTGGTTGTAGGCCATGTCTTGCTGGCCGTCACGGCCATCGGCCTGATGCTGAACGCCTCCGCTGCCGAGCCGGCACTTTGGCCCCTCTATGCGCTGAGCGCCCTGAACGCCGCCCTCAGCGCAATCAATGGTCCCGCTCGGATGGCTGCGATCCCTGCCTTGTTGCGTCGGGAACTGCTGCCCTCGGGCTTCGCTTTGAACTCCACTATGCATGAAGTCGCCGCCGCAGTCGGACCAGCTCTGGCGGGGCTTCTCATTGCTCGGTACAGCCTCCCGTTCACCTACGCGGCCGAGGCCGTTGCGTTTACCGCCGCCGCCTTCACCCTGCTTTGGGTGGGTCCTCTCCGTCCGGAAGGTGGCGGGCGGGCGGTCAGCATGTCCTCGATCAGAGAGGGCCTCACTTATCTCAGGGGCCAGCCCCTGCTGCAGTCGGGGTTCCTCATCGATCTCAACGCCATGATCTTCGGCATGCCCCACGCCCTCTTCCCCGCTCTCGGCACCGAGATATTCGGGGGCGATGCAACGACTGTCGGTCTTCTCTACGCCGCTCCGGGTATGGGGGCGCTGATTGCCGCCTTGACTTCGGGGTGGGTCAGCGCGGTTTCGCGACGGGGCCGGGTCGTGGTCATTGCCGTGGTGGTCTGGGGACTCGCCATCACCATCTTCGGCCTGATCAGTTACCTGCCTTTCGCCTTGGTCCTGCTGGCAGTGGCCGGTGGTGCCGACGTGGTCTCCGCCGTCTTTCGCAACACCATCCTCCAATTGGTGGTGCCTGACGCCTTGCGTGGTCGACTATCCGCGGTACACACCGCGGTGGTGGGTGGCGGGCCCAGACTGGGCGACCTCGAGGCTGGTGCCGTCGCCGCCCTGACCTCGGTGCGATTCTCTGTGGTCTCTGGCGGAATCGCCTGTGTCATCGGTGCCCTGGCGATCGCCCGCTTCATGCCCCAGTTGTGGGCTTACGAGGACCGGTCGCCCGCCGACCTAGCGGTCGACTCCTTGGAGCAGCCGGGAGACGTTGTCCCCGAGAATTAGCTGTCGCTGCTCATCGGAGAGCCCGGGGATGGCGTTGACCATGTTCACCGGTTTCGGATCGCCCATCGGGAAGGGGTAGTCCGTCCCCATGACGACATGGTCGACTCCGACGTGGCCCACGAGGAAAGCGAGCGGGGATGGGTCATGGAGCACGGTGTCGTAGTAGAGCCGACGGGCCAACTCGGACGGCGGGGTCGAGATGTTCTGGGCCGCCAACCGGGGCACCGCGTCAAAGCCCCGCTGCATACGCCCCAGCTGATAGGGAAGAAAACCGCCGCCGTGCACAACACAGATGACGAGTTCGGGGTACCGCTCGAGAACGCCGCTGAATAAAAGGTGGGCCACGGCGATGGTGCTCTCGGCCGGGCGGCCCACCATGTTGTCGAGAAAATTGCGGGACAGGTCGACCCCGGGGAGAGGGTCACAGGGGTGCAGGACGATGAGACATCTCAAGCCTGCGGCCGCTTCCCAAAAGGGGTCGAGTCCGGCTTGGTCGAGGTCGGTGCCATCGACGGTGGTCGCGATTTGCACACCGGCCATCCCCAGGTCGCCTACCGCATAGTCCAACTCCTGGGCGGCTCGCCGGGGATCTTGCAGAGGGATCGTCCCGAGGGGAATGAGCCGGTCTGGAAAGCGGCCCGCCTCGGCGGCGATGATCTCATTGAACCGTCGCGAATACTCGGCCCCAGCGTCGGCATCGAGGGCGTAGGCGGTGAGGTCGATCCAACCGGAGAGCAGCTGGACATCGACTCCCGTCGCATCCATCGCCTGGATACGCGCCTCCAAATCGCTGAGGACGGGGTTGAAGGGTTGCAGTCGCACCCGATCACGAATGACGGCGTACTCGCCCTTGCCATCGTTTCTCAGCTCGATGCCGAGGCGCGGGCCGTCGGACCGAAAGAGGTCGAAGAGCTCGGCGGGGATGCAGTGGGCATGGACGTCGTATGTGGTCATTGGCTACTCCCCTGCGCTTTCACCAGGCTGCTTGGGTCATGCGAGCCGCCATAGCTCGTTCGGGCTCGAGGATGTAGACCCCACCGTTGATCCGATCAGTTGTGTACACGGTGAGGTCGTCGGACACGTACACGTCGTTGATTTGCGCGGCCAACTGGTTGGGAGGACATTCCGGTATCCAGTGCCCCACTTCCACCGGCTCGTCTGCATCCGAAGTGTCATAGACCCGCAGGCCGGCATTGAAGTACGTCACAAAGACAAGATCCTGGCTGCGGTAGCTGTTGGGACGATTCTCGTGCAGACAATGAGACCCAAACCGCAATCCGCGTTCGCAGAAGTCGCCTTCTGGCACTGGGCAAATGGAGCGAACGAATGGAGCCCGCTCATCAGTGACGTCGACGATTCTCACCATGTGCCGGTCTCCCTGACATCCCTCACTGATCGCCTCATCAGTGACCACAACCAGATTGCGATCGGGGAGCGGGAGACAGGTGTGGGTGTGTCCCCCTTCGTCCCATCCGAGCCGTGACACAGTCTTGGGGGCGCTGAGCTCCGAGATGTCGATCACCACCATGCCTCCGTTCCAAAATCCCAGGTAGGCACGATCGCCGTGAACCATGGCGTGGTGGACAAGCCATTCTTCGTTGGCCGGTAACTCCATGGTCTCTCCTCCGGCTCGCCACATGCCGGGCCACCACCATCGACCGACCTCGGTGGGGTGGGTGGGGTCCGACACGTCGACGATCATCCAGATCCGGCCGGTAAAGCCCTCCGGCGTGGCCGAGATGTAGGCGAGGTCGCCACCCTCGTAGACGATGCGGTGTACCCCCCGACCGCCGGTGTCGATGAAGCCGACCCGCCGAGGGTCAAATGGATCGGTGAGGTCGTAGATCGCCATGCCTACCGGGGCCGGGCCATCACTGCGAAACAGCTCATGGTTGGTCATCAGAAGGCCGTCGGCCACCTGCACCTTGTGGGTGTGAGATCGCGGAGGAGCATCCCATTGCCGGACCACCCTCGGCCCCGTCGGATCGGAGATGTCGAGGATCGTGGTCCCTTTTCCGCTCGGCCCGAAATGGGCCACGTAGAGGACGTCTCCCAGAGGCATCACCTGCATTCCGTCTCCGTGCCCATTGAGATCGGAGTGCCCAATGAGTCGAAATCCAGATGAGTCCTCGGGGTGCATGAGTGCTTTCGTCTCCGATGAGAGCTGAACGAAAGTTTGTACCAGGGTGGAGTCTTTCGGACGAACCTGTGAGCCCAAATCTGGTCCCGGTTTCTCCCCCGCTACATCACCAGCGCCTGATGGCCCTACCGATCACGTCGCCACCAGGCCCATAGAATCGAGCGACCTTGAGTGGAGCACCCCGCGAGGACGGCTCCCGCGTTCGATTGATCCGCTGGAAGAGCCTCGACCGACCTGATGAGACCCGTCATTTCCCGAACGGGATTGGCACATTGGTCGACATCGGGCCGCTGGCAATTGGTCGCGCGATACTCGAGCCGGGCTGGCGCTGGTCAACCGATCTCAAGAGTGCAGTCGGAACCGAGCTCTGCCAGCTTCACCATCTTCACGTGCTGATCGCCGGACGAATTGCCTTCGAGATGGCCGACGGTGAGGTGTACGAATTCTCCCCCAGCGACGTCATGGACATCCCGCCCGGCCACGATGCCTGGGTGGTCGGTGACGAGCCCGCCGTCCTTCTTGACATCTCAGGCAATGTCACCGACTTCGGCCTTCCGACTTCGCGGGCCCGCGCCGTCGCGACCATGCTGATGACCGATATCGTCGGCTCGACCAAGATGGCCACCGAGGTCGGCGACGCGGCTTGGAAGCAGCGCCTGGGCGACCACAACCGGGCCGTACGGCGGCAAATCGAGCGCTTTCATGGCCGTGAGATCAAGACCACTGGCGATGGCTTCTTGGCGATCTTTGAAAGCGCCGAGTCTGCCCTGCGATGCGCGCTGGCGACACGAGATGCCATCCGCGACCTTGGCATCGAAATTCGCGGCGGGGTCCACACCGGCGAGGTCGAGGTTCTATCCGACGACGTGCGGGGAATCGCGGTACACGCGGCGGCGAGAATCATGGCAGCTGCTCAGCCCTCAGAAGTTCTCACATCGGCCGTCACGCGGGCCCTGGCGGAAGGGACCGGCCTCGGCTTCGAGGACCGGGGATCTCACGCGCTGAAAGGCCTTGAGACTCCCCTCCAGCTATTTCGCGTGGCCCGTCTCTCGTGACCGCGCCCGGAAACGGCGACACCCGAGCCTCGAGATCGCCCACTCTGCGCGACGTCGCACGGGAGGCAGGCGTTCACGTCTCGACGGTGTCTCGTGTCCTCAATGACCAGGCCGCGACAGGTCGGATCACCCAGGACACGGAAGAGCGGATTAGGGAAGTCGCCCGCAGGCTCGGTTATCGCCGCAACACCATTGCTCGAGCCCTCCGAACGGGTCGCACCCTCGTGGTGGGGATGGTGGTTCCGGATGTGGCCAACCTGTACCAGGCGGAAATCACCAGAGGGGCGGGCGACGTCTTCTACGAGAAGGGCTACTCCCTGATCTTGGCCAGTACCGATGACGACCCGGCCCATGCCCAGTCCCAAGTCTCCGCCATGCTCGGCGTCCAGGCAGAGGGCCTGATGTATGGGGTCGCCCGTGGCCCCGACGCCGTTTTGGCCGGCATCATCGAAGAGGAGATCCCGGTGGTCCTGTTCAACCGGGCGGCGGGCGACCTAGGGATAAGCGCGGTCCTGCCCGATGACCACGGCGGCACCAGGATGGCGGTCGAACACCTCATCGCGCTCGGTCACACGAAGATCGTCCACGTCGGCGGGCCTGAAGACGTGTCATCCACCGTGAACCGGCTCCAAGCCTTCGAGGAGACGCTACATGCCGCCGACCTAACCGGAAGCTATGAGTTCACGCATCGTCAGACCGAGGAAGAGGGGTATCGGGTCACAGGCACCTTGCTCGAACAGCGCCCCGACACCACTGCTGTCCTTGCCGCCAACGACCGGCTCGCGCTGGGGGCAATCGATGCCATCCGTGCCACCGGCCGGTCCTGCCCGGACGATGTCTCCGTCGTCGGCTTCAACGACATGCCCTATGCGGATCGGTTCTCGCCTCCGCTAACCACCGTCCGGATTTCCCAATCCGAACTCGGGGCGCGGACGGCCCGCCTACTCCTCGAAACGATTGCCGAGCCGCAAAGAGCCCCGGAGACCCAGCTGGTGTCTGCCCGATTAGTGGTCAGGGGCTCCACGGCCCCAGTCTGAAGCTGACAGCCGCTTTCCCGAGGGTTAGGCTCTCCGTTGGACAACCGTTTGCGCAGCCTGGATTGGCGGAGGAAAACGATGGACTTCGAAGAGATGCTCCTCGCCAACATGACCCAGCCCCAGGCACAGAGGGCGCTAGGACGAGGCACCGCCGTCTTGGTCACCGGCAGCGTCGAGCAGCACGGCTCTCATTTGCCCCTCGGCACCGATGCCTTCGCCGCCCTCACCATCGCCGTCAGAGTTGGACACCGCCTCGAGGCCCCGGTCTTACCCGTATCCCCGGTCGGGGTTGCCCCTTATCACATGCCCTGGGCAGGATCCTTGTCCCTCCGCCCCGAGACCCTGGGCTTTCTCATGCTCGATGTCTGCCAGGGTCTGTCGGCGGCCGGCGTGGAGCGGGT
>JAICNB010000007.1 GCA_025928935.1 Acidimicrobiia bacterium | reverse complement strand
GGGTAGTGCAGACCGCCGTTGGTCCAGAGCTCGTTGAGCAGGCGCTCCAGGCCCAGCGGCGAGCCCGCGCCCACGTTGCGGTCGTAGATCTCGGCGTAGTTGCCGACCTGGGTGACCACCTGCGCGGCGAAGTCGGTCGGGAGGCCCAGACCCGGGTCGAATGGCGCCGTCCCTTCATCGGTCTCGACCGGCAACCCGAGGAAGTTGCGGATGTTGGTGTCCGTGCTCTCGGTGAAGGTGTCGACGTTCGTCGAGTCGATGCCGAACTCCTCGGCCTGCATGGTGGCCAAGACGATCCAGTCCACCACCTGGGCCCACTGCGAGTCGCCATCGAGCACCGCCGGGCCGAGGGGCTCCTTGGAGAAAGTCTCCTCCAGGATCACCAGCGCCTCGGGGCCACCCTGGTCCTCTGGCCAGGCCGAGCGCACCCCGGCCAGCTGGGACTTGTCCGAGGTCCAACCGTCGCATTGCCCCTCGATGAAGGCCGCCTGGATCTGCGGGTTCTCGTCGAAGGTCAGCGGCGTGTATGGGATCTCGGCCATCCTTGCCGTCAGGTTCAGTTCGGTCGTCGTGCCGGAGAGGACACAGATCGTCGTGTCGGTCATGTCATCGATGGCGGTGAACCCGCCGTCGGCCCCGACCATCATCCCCTGGCCGTCGTAGAAGGTCGTGGTGAGGAAGGTGGCACCGAGCCCGCCATCACGACTCGAGGTGCGTGTGGTGTTCCGGATCAGGACATCGACCTCGCCCGACTGCAGGGCGGTGAAGCGCTGCTCAGCGGTCAGATCGACGAACTCGACGGCCTCGGCGTCACCGAGGACCCCGGCGGCGACGGCCCGACAGAAGTCGATGTCGAACCCGACGTGCTCACCGGTCTCGTCGACAAAGCCAAACCCGGGGACGGTGTTGTTGACACCACAGAGCAGTGAGCCTCGGGCCTGGACCTCTGCCAGCCGGCCATCACCGGCGGGCGCACCTGCAGCGGTAGTCGTCGACCCCTCGCCGGCTGCGGCGGAAGTCGTCGTCTCCTCACCGTCTGCGGCCGTGGTGGCCGGCGCCTCTGTGCCGTCACCCGCCGTGGTGGTGGTGTCGGCCGCCTCGGTGCATGCCGCAAGGACCAGCGATAGGGCGGCCAAGGCGGCTAAGAGCTTGCTTGCCTTCATCAAGAACCTCCGTTGGGTCGCTATTGGGGGCGTCACGAGGCCTCGTAGCGCACCGGGGTGGACCCTAGCCGAGCAGCGGCGGCCGGGCCGGTTCGATAGCCTGACGCCCCCCTTTTCCGAAAGGCCTCCAAGTGTCGGAACGCATCACTGCCCGGATCGTCTGGGTACTCGCCGGGCTTGCGCTCATTGCAACGGTCTTCGGCTTGTGGAGCGACGCTGGGAGCGGCATGTTCACCGGCTCGCCGGTTGAGACGGCAGGGGGGATCGCGTGGTCCATGGTCCCGGCGATGTTTGTTCTCACCGGTGCCGTTATCGTGTCCCGTCAGCCCAGAAACATCATTGGGCTCTTGCTGATGATCCCCGGGCTCGTCTTCTTGGCTGCCGGGGTCATCGATTTCGCTTTCGGATCCCTGGAGACCGGCGCGCAGCCGACCGAGCTCACAGTGGGGCTCTGGCTCCGGCTCTGGTTCGACAATTGGTCGTGGGTTCTCCTGATCTTCCCCATCCTGCATTTGATCCTCGTGTTCCCCACCGGGAGCCTGCCGTCGCCCCGCTGGAGATGGGTCGTCTGGCTCGAGGAGGCCATGGTCCTCTTCATGATGTTCTCCGCCGCCTTCAGCGAAGAGATCGGCCCGCTCAACGTCGACGAATCCCTGGCCTGGGTATTGCCCAACCCCATCGGCTTCCTTCCGGAGGAGTTCTTCACCGCTGTCTTCAACTCGGTGTGGTCCGCTGGTCTCGTGCTCGTCGCGGCCGCCGCGCTGATTTCCCTGGTCCTTCGTTTCCGGGGGGCGTCCGGTGCGGAGCGCCAGCAGATGAAGTGGCTGGTCTTCGCCGTCGCCCTGTTCGCGACGGTTTACGGGGGGACAATTGTCGCAGCCGGAGAGAGCGAGACCGGGAGCCTGCTCGACCTCCTGTTCGTCATCTCGATCATGGGAATCCCGGTTTCGATCGCCATCGCCGTCCTGCGCTTTCACCTCTACGACCTGGATCGGGTGATCAGGCGAACCCTGCTCTACACAGTGCTGACCGGGCTCTTGATCGGGATCTTCATCCTCTCCGTCTTCCTGGTTCAGACCACCATCGGGGGCTTGGTCGGCGAGGACTCGGCCCTGGGCATCGCCGTGTCGACGCTTCTGGTCGCCGCGTTGTTCAACCCGTTGCGACGGCGGCTCCAAGACCTGATCGACCGCCGGCTCTATCGGAGCAAGTACGACGCTCAGCGCATCATCGATCAGTTCGTCGCGACCGCCCGCAGCGAAGCCGACATGAATGCGCTGTCCGCCGATCTCCTCGACGTGGTCGACGTGACAATCCAGCCGACCGTCAAGGGCCTGTGGATCAAAGGGTCGGAGACACCGGTCTGGCTCACCCCGATTCCGCCATCAAACTGAGGAAGCGGCGGGCACGATCGGTCGTGGGGTCGACCAACACCTGATCGGGAGGTCCCTTCTCCACCACCCTCCCCTCGTCCATGAACAGCACCGCGTCGGCGACGTCGCGGGCGAAGCCGAGCTCGTGGGAGACCACGATCATCGTCATGCCCTCCGTCGCCAGGGTCTTGATCACCTCGAGCACCTCGCCCACCAGCTCCGGGTCGAGGGCGGACGTGGGCTCGTCGAAGAGCATCAACGCCGGGCTCATGGCCAGGGCGCGGATGATGGCGACTCGCTGCTGCTGGCCACCGGAGAGACGGTCGGGGTACTCGTCGCGCTTGTCGGCCAGATCGAAACGGTCGAGAAGGTGCTGGGCGGTGATCTGTGCCTCCTCCTCACTGGTCTTGAGCACCTTGCGCGGGGCGAGGGTGATGTTGTCCAGGACGGTCAGGTGGGGGAACAGGTTGAACGACTGGAACACGATCCCGATGCGGCGCCGGGCCTGGTCCGCCTCGAATTCGGGGTCGGAGATGTCGACGCCGTCGAGCAGGATCTGACCGTCGTCGATCGGCTCCAGGAGGTTGATGCAACGGAGCAGGGTCGATTTGCCGGAGCCCGAGGGGCCGACCACTGCCATGACCTCGTGGGTCCGCAACGAGAGGCTGACATCTGCCAACACGGTCAGGTCGCCGAACTCCTTCCACAGACCGCGCACCTCGAGAAGAGCGGTGCTCACAACGAGGTCCCGGCGACGCGTTCTCGCTGTCTGCGGATCAGGTAGTCGGTGAATCTGGCCAGCGGGATGGTGAAGATCAGAAACAGGAGGGCGGCAGCGAGATATGCGGTGAAGTTGAAGGTGCCCGCCACGTAGATCTGGGCCCGCCGGAAGGCCTCCTGAACACCAAGCAGGGCGAGCAGAGCCGAGTCCTTCTGCAGGGCGACGAAGTCGTTGAGCAACGGCGGGATGACCCGGCGCACCGCCTGAGGAAGCACCACCCATCGCATACTCTGCGCCGAGCTCAGCCCAAGGGAACGGGCTGCTGCGGTCTGGCTCTCGTGGACCGACTCGATCCCGGCCCGATACACCTCGGCGACGTAGGCGGAGTACGAGATGACCAGCGTGGTGATGGCCCAGAACTCCTGGCTGTTGGGCACCCCCTGGAGCCTCAGCGCCGGGACGCCGAAGCCGAGGAGGAAGAGGAGGATGATGGTGGGGATGCCCCGGATCAGATCGACGTAGGCGGTGGCGGCGAGCCTGAGCGGTGTCAGCAGCGGCGACCTGGTGCTGCGGATGATGGCGACGATCAGGGCGACGATGAGGATGAAGACCTCGGCGATGAGGAAGATCCTGATGTTTCGGCCGAATCCGGTCAGGATTTCCGGGAACGAGGCCTTGAAGTCCTCCCAGCTGAAGAAGGATTCCTTCACCGTCGGCCAGCCCGGCGAGTTGACGACGACCAGTGTGACGACGCCGAACACGACCAGGGTGCTCACCGCCCCGATCAGGAGCGAACGGCGTCGCTGACCTCTCTGATAGGCGAGACGCCGCGCCCGACCCGGAGAGATGCCCGGCCCCCGGCGCGACGCCTCGGCCTCAGTCATTCAGAGCGGTGTCAGCTGGTCTCGATTACGGGGGCGTCGACCACGTCAGACAGCCACTCCTGCTGGATCGCGTCCAGGTCGACGTTGGCCAGGGCCTGGTTGACACATTCGCGGAGCGGGTTGCCCTCCTCGAACAGCATCCCGAATTGCTCCGGCTCGCCGGCGGACGGGAACTGGGCGATCACCGCCGATCCCTCGATCTCAGTCGCCGCGATGATGTATGCGGTCGGCAGGTCGAGGATGAGGCCATCGAGCTGGCCGGCGTCGAAGGCCGCCTTGGCGTCGGCGTTGGTGTCGTAGACCAGGGCCTCGGTGTCGGGCTGGATCACGTCGTTGATGAAGTCGAGGCTGGTGGTGCCCACCTGGGCCCCGAGCTGGAAGCCCTTGAGATCGTCGATCGTGGTGGCCGCAGCGATCTCGGAGTCGGCGAAGCCGAGCAGGGCCTGGTTGACGTTGTAGTACCCGTCGGAGAAGTCGACCGCCTCGTCACGCTCCTCGGAGATGGAGATCTGATTGAGGTCGAAGTCGAAGTCCTTCTCCCCGGGTGCGATGGCATTGTTGAACGGGACCACCACCCACTCCACCTCTTCGGGGGTGAATCCAAGCTCCTCTGCCACGGCGTAGGCGACCGCGCTCTCGAACCCGGTGCCTGTGGACGGGCCGCCGTCGAAGTCGAACCAGGGTGGGAACGACGGATCGTCGGTCCCGATGGTGAGGACCCCTTCCTGGACCAGGGTGAGGTCTTCCTTCTCACAGGACACGCCGCCACCGCCCGCACCGTCTTCGGCGGCACATCCGGCCAGGACCAGGCCGAGGACGGCGATCAAGACCACATGTCGCTTCATGAGAAGATCCTCCACTCGGGTTCGAGGTCAGCAGGGTAGTGCCGGGCCATGTCTCGCCATCGAACGAAGGGCCAATGCCATCTATACAATCGGCCAGTGCCCGTGTGGCAGATCCAGGAGGAAAAGCACGAATGAAACGAACAATGATCTGGCTGATCGCAGCCATGGCGCTCCTTGCCGCTGCGTGTGGGGGTGGCGAAGGCGGCGCAACGACAGAAGCGCCCGCAACCACGGAGGCGCCCGCAACCACGGAGGCGCCCGCAACCACGGAGGCGCCCGCAACCACGGAGGCGCCCGCAACCACCGAAGGCACCGAGGGTGATCTCCTGTCAGCCATCGAGGAGGAAGGCGTGCTGACGGTGTCGACCGACCCGGCCTACCCGCCCCAGTCCTCCCTCAACGAGGAGACGGGCGAATACGAGGGCTTCGACATCGACGTGGCCACGGCGATCGCGGACCAGATCGGAGTCGAAGTGGCCTGGGAGGCCCCGGCGTGGGAGACGATCATCGCCGGGAACTGGAACGGCAGATGGGATCTCAGTGTCGGATCAATGACCATCACCCCGGAGCGCGAAGAGGTGCTCCACTTCAGCACTCCCTACTACTACACACCGGCTGTGGTGGCGGTGGCCGCGGACGATGACTCCATCACGGACCTGACCACCGACCTCGATGGGCAGACAATCGGAGTGTGCGGCGGTTGCACATACGACTCCTACCTGCAGGGGAATTTGGACATCCCAGGGGAGAGCTTCGAGTTCGTGATCGACGACGCAGAGATCGTTACTACCGACACGGACACCACCGCCATCGAGCAGCTGGTCCAGGGCCGGCTGACAGCGGTGATGTCGTCGGCGACGACGATCCAGGCTGCGATCGACGCGGGTCTGCCTATCAAGGTCGTTGGAGACCCGCTGTTCTACGAGCCGCTGGCGGCGGCGATAGACGCCAGTGCATCGCTGAACACTGATTCCTTCGTGGCAAGGGTGTCGGAGATCATCGAGGGCATGCACGAGGACGGGACGCTGAGTGAGCTGTCGAACCAGTGGTTCGGCCTCGATCTGACCAAGAAGACCTCTTGAAATTCGGCGGCGGGGGCGTGAGACGGAAGTCTGGCGCCCCCGCCCATAGCGATTAGATCAGGGGTTGATGAGAGAGCGCCTCGAGCAATGGAGCGCCGACATCCCGTTCAAGGTGAAGCTCGGCATGGTCTGGGGGGTCATCGCCCTGATCGTGGTGTTCCTCTTCTCGTTGGCCGACTTCGACGTCCAGTGGATGTTGGATCACCTCTGGTTCATCGCCCAGGGCCTGCCCTGGACGATCATCATCTGCGGGCTGGCCATCATCCTCGCCGTCACGCTCGCTTTGTTCGGGGCATTGGGGCGTCTCTCCAACAGCGCAGTCGCACAGGGCGTTACCGGCTTCTACACCTCATTCTTCCGGGGCACACCTCTGATCGTGCAGATGTTCCTCATCTTCCTTGCCCTACCCCAGCTCGCCCCGCCCAATCTCCCGGGTCTGCGTGACTCACTGACCCTCACCGCGCTCCAGGCAGGAGTCATTGCACTCGGGCTCAACTACGGCGCCTACATGACCGAGATCTTCCGGGCCGGCATCCAATCGGTGGGACATGGTCAAGTGGAGGCGGCCGAGGCTCTCGGCATGACCTATCGCCAGCGCATGAGGCGGATCGTCCTCCCTCAGGCGATCCGCCTCATCATCCCGCCCACCGGCAACGAGTTCATCGCCATGTTGAAGGACTCGGCTTTGATCTCACTCCTCGGTTCGGTGGTGGCCCAAATGGAGATCTTCCGCCGCGCCCAATTGGTGGGCAGGGCCGATTTCCGACCTCTGGAGGCCTTTGTGGTCGCCGCCGCCCTCTATTGGATCCTCACCACCATCTTCCAGGTCTTCCAAGCCAAGTTGGAGCAGCGCCTCTCCACCGGTTACGTGCGCACGCTCAGGGTCAGCACGCAGCCCGGGGTCGAGCTCGTGGAGAGTGAGCCGGCATGACCGAGCCAGTGGTCAGGGTGAGCCAACTCCACAAGTCATTCGGAGACAACGAGGTTCTGAAGGGCATCGACCTCGATGTCACACGGGGAGAGGTGGTCGTAATCTTCGGTCGATCGGGGTCGGGGAAGAGCACTCTCCTGCGCTGCATCAACTTCCTCGAGGAACCGACGTCCGGGACGATCGAAGTCGGCGGCGTCCGTCTCGAGCCTGGCCCCCGGACCCATCGCCAGCGGGAGGCGATCCGCAGCGTGCGGATAAAGGCGGGCATGGTGTTCCAAGAGTTCAACCTGTTCCCCCATTTGACAGTCCTGGAGAACGTCATCGAGGCACCAGTCACAGTCAAGGGCCAGGACCGTGCCCATTCCGTGGCCGTGGCCGAGGAGCTCCTCGCCCAGGTTGGTTTGGCCGACAAGAGGGACGAGCACCCGATCCGGCTCTCAGGCGGTCAGAAACAGCGGGTCGCCATCGCCCGAGCCCTGGCCATGGAGCCTGAGGTGATGATGTTCGACGAGCCGACGTCGGCACTCGACCCCGAGCTCATCTCCGAGGTGCTCTCAGTGATGAGGAGCCTGGCCACCGAAACGCAGATGACCATGATGGTTGTCACCCATGAGATGGGGTTCGCCCGGGAAGTCGCCACCAGCATGGCCTTCTTCCACGAGGGTTTGATCGTCGAGCAAGGCCCCCCCGGCCAAGTCATCGCCGACCCCCAACACGCCCAGACCAAGAGGTTCCTGGAAGCGGTCCTCTGAGGACCGACGGTCAGCCGAGCAGGGCCAGCACCCGGGAGGCCACCGATTCGGCGTCGAGACGTGCGAACTGGGCGACGTCTGCTGGTGACCCGAAGGGGAGGAAGTGGTCGGGGATGCCCATGCAGCTGACCTCCTTGACCAGGCCCGCCTCGGCAAACGCCTCCAACACACCGGCCCCGAAGCCGCCGGTGACGACGTTGTCCTCCAGGGTGACCACATGCCATGCCGGGGCGGCCCATTCCAGTATCCGTGGATCGAGCGGCTTGACCCATCTTGCGTTCACCACGCCCGCGGAGAAGCCACGGGCCCGGATGTCGGCGGCCGCCTTCTCCGCGACCTCGACCATCCTTCCCACCGCCACCAGGAGCACGTCGCTCCCTTCGGAGAGAAGCTGGGCCTCCCCCACCTCGATCGGTGTCGTCGGGACCGACGGCACCGAGACCGCCGCCCCCTTGGGATAACGGATTGCGATCGGCCCGTCGTGGTCGACAGCGGTCTCGATCATTGCGCACAACTCGGTGGCATCGGCGGGCGCCCCCACCACCATGTTGGGGATCATCCGCAGGTAGGACAGGTCGAAGACGCCATGATGGGAAGGGCCATCGGGGCCGGTGATGCCTGCCCGATCGATGAGGAAGGTGACCGGGAGATCGTGCAGGGCGACATCGGTCACGATCTGGTCGAAGGCGCGCTGCAAGAAGGAGGAGTAGACGGCCACCACCGGCCGCTTCCCGGCCAGCGCCATCCCTGCCGCCAGGGTGACCGCATGTTGCTCGGCGATCCCGGTGTCGAAGACCCGGTCGGGGAACCTCTGCCACATCTGCATCAGCCCCGCCGTCGTCACCATCGCTGCCGAGATCCCGACCAGATCGGGTCGGGAGGCGGCCGCCTCGGCCAATGCGTTACCGGCCACGTCGGTGAGCCTCAGCTCGGTCTTGAGCGCCCGGCCCGTCTCCAGGTCGAACGAGCCGACCCCGTGCAGCTTCTCCAGCTCGTCTTCGATGGCAGGCTTGTAGCCGTTGCCCTTCTCGGTCACGACATGGACCACCACCGGTCGGTCGTATCGCTTGGCGGTGCGGAAGGTGTCCTCGAGCAGCTCGATGTCATGGCCGTCGATCTGGCCGGTGTACTTGAGGTCGAGTGCGTCGAAGACGGTGAACGGCTCCAACACCTGCTTCACCGCGTCCTTGAGCCTGCCGGCCAGCTCGTCTGCTGTCTCCCCCACCAGCGGCAGCCCGCGCAGCATCCGGCCCAAGATGTTCTTCGTCTTCTCGTAGCGGGGGTCGAACCGGTACTGGGCCAGGTTGGCCAGAGCGGCCAGACCGCCCACGGTCGGGGCATAGGACCGCCCGTTGTCGTTGAGGACGATGATCAGCCGCTTCGGCCTGGTGACCGCGATGTGATTCAGCGCCTCGTATGCCATTCCCCCGGTGAGGGCGCCGTCACCGATGATGGCCACGGTGTAGCCGGGATAGCCGGCCAGGGCGTGGCCGAGCGCGTACGAGAGCGAGGTCGAGGCATGGCTGTTCTCGACGAAGTCGTGCTCAGACTCCTCCCGACTCGGGTAACCCGACAGGCCACCGGTGACACGGAGATGGTCGAAGCCTTCCATACGGCCCGTGAGCAGTTTGTGGACGTAGGCCTGGTGGCCGACGTCCCAGATGAAGCGGTCTGTCGGAGAGTCGAACACCCGATGGAGGGCAAGGGTCAGCTCCACCACGCCGAGATTGGGAGAGAGATGCCCGCCCGATCGTGACACCTTGTCGAGGATGAAGGCACGTATCTCCTCGCTCAGTGCAGCGAGCTCCTCTGCGGTCAGCTCACACACATCGGCAGGGCTCGAGATGGATTCGAGGATCGTCATGGCGGGAACCCCCGAAGGCTAGTTGTGCGTGGAAGTTTGGTCGCCCAGGACGGGCAGACGCAGCGTGAAGATCGAGCCTGCCCCCAGCTCGCTCTCCACCGTGACGCTGCCCCCGTGACTCTCCACCACGTGCTTGACGATGGCGAGTCCCAGACCGGTCCCCCCCGTGGCCCGCGACCGTGCGTTGTCGACCCGGTAGAAGCGCTCGAACACCCTCTCGACGTCGCGAGTCGGGATCCCCTCACCGGTGTCACTGATCTTGAGAACGGCCTCCTCACCCACCACCTCGAGCTCGGCTCCGACCTTCCCACCGGTCGGGGTGTGTCTGATGGCGTTGTCGAGGAGATTGCGGACGGCGATGGCCAGATCACGCCGGCTGCCGGCGACCGGCACATCGGCCAGGTCGATGGTCAGCTCGACCTCTTGCTCTTCAGCCGCGGCGCGAACTCTCTCGACCTCCTCACGGACGAGATGATGAAAGCCCAAAGGCTCCAACTCGGGCTCGTCGCGCTCCAGACGTGACAGGTCGAGCAGGTCGGCGACGAGACGATCGAGCTGTGTCGCCGAGCCCCCGATCTGGCGGGCGAAGTCGAGCGCCGAGGCGTCTCCCCTCGACACCGCCAGCTGAAGGGCCTCGGAGGAGGCGATGATCGCGGACACGGGCGTCTTCAGCTCGTGGGAGGCATTGGCCACGAAGTCTCGACGCACCGAGGCCGCTCGCTCCCTCTCGGTCACATCGACCACCACCAGCAGCACCCTCCGATCGGCGGCGAATGGCGTGGCGATGGCCCGCAGCAGCCGTGATGGCTTGCCGTGCTCTGCGATGGTCGACGTCGTCTCGGCCGTGGCTCGCGCCTCGTGCACCGCATCCTGAAAGGAGAAGGGGGCCAGACCGGCGAGAGTGGATGGGATGGCACCGAGCAGGCTATGGGCAGACGGGTTGGCGTAGACCACCGAATCGGCCTCGTCGAGGAGGATGGTTCCCTGGGGCAGGGCGGCAAGCACGACCTCGAGAGTCGACGACGAGCGTTCCGACTCCCTGAGACGCATTCCGTTGGATGCGTCGAGGTCGGTGATGGCCATGGCCAGCGCGTCGATCTCCTGCACCGACGAGCGTGACACCTTGTGATCGCCCTCGTCGGTGATCAGTGCCCTGGTCTGCTCGGTCAGCTGGATGATCGGCCGGGTCATGGTCCGCGCCAGCCAGAGGGCGAGGAGCAGACCCAGCACACCGACGACTACCGAGATGAGGATCACCGAGCTGCGGTAGGGCCACGTCTCGGCGGCCACCTCGCGCGTAGAGGCAGACAGCCGAAGCACCAAACCGTCGTCGGTGGGGATGGCGACATAGAGCTGGTCGAACCCGGTCGTGTCGCTGTCCCTGAGGTCACGGCCCCGCTCCCCGGCGAGGGCGGCCGCCACCTCGGGACGGGTCGCGTGGTTCTCCATCGTTGCGGGATCGGAGTGTGAGTCGGCCAGGACCACCCCGTCCTGGTCGATGACGGTGAGACGATAGCCCGCCACGTCGGAGGCCTCCTCCACCCAATCAGCCAGCCCGGCCCCATCCGACGGCATCCCGAGCGACGCGATGCTCGCAGCCGACTCCACCTGGTCGAATAGACCCTCGGTGAAGGCGGAATCCACCGATCGGGAGAGGAACCAGCCCATCGCCCCGATCAGGGCCAAGTAGACGAGGGCGAAGTAGAGAAGGAAGCGAAGGGCAAGCGGTGTCCGACCCGGGCCCCTACTGCTCATCGACGAACTTGTAGCCGAGACCCCGGACAGTGACGATCACCTGTGGGCTGGAGGGTTCGGCCTCCAGCTTCTGCCTGAGACGCTTGATGTGGACATCCAGCGTCTTGGTGTCGCCGAAGTAGCTCGGCCCCCACACCTCGTCGATGAGCGTGTGACGAGCCGCCAGGCGGTTCCTCCGACGCATCAGCGACTCCAGCAGCTCGAACTCCTTCGGTCTCAGGTCGACCGGCTCCCCGTCGACGCGCGCCTGGTGAGCGTCGATGTCGAGCTCGATCGGGCCACCCCGAAGCACTTCGTTGGACTCGGCCAGCGCCCCGCTCTTCGCCGCCCTCCTCAGCTGAGCGCGGATACGGGCGACCAGCTCGCGCATGGAGAAGGGCTTGGTCATGTAGTCGTCCGCTCCCAGCTCGAGTCCGGCCACCTTGTCCGATTCGGCGTCTTTGGCGGTGAGCATGATGATCGGCACGTCTGAGGAGCGCCGTATCTGACGGCAGACATCGAGACCGGACATGCCGGGCAACATCAGGTCGAGCACCACGAGATCTGGGTCGTTGACACGAGCCGACTCGAGACCACTGACACCGGTGTCGGAAACCAGCACGTCGAATCCTTCGACATCGAGCGCGTACCTGACCGATTCGGCCAGCCCGGGCTCGTCCTCTACGACCAGGACGCGGTGTCTGCGGGTCTCATCCGCTCTGTTCATTGACCGACTCGTCCAGACCGGCTTCGACGAACTGGGCCCGCTGTCCGGTGATGAGATACGCCGTCTGCTCGGCGAAGTCGACGGCCTGATCGCCAACCCTCTCCAAGGCCCGCGAAGCCATGATCATCTTGGTGGCCCACTCCAGCATCTGAGGTTCGGAGGCGACCGCCACGATCTCCTTGAACATGTTGGCATTGAGCCGGTCGACAGGCTGGTCCATCGCCGGCAGGAGCCGAGCTTCGTCCAGGTCCTGGCGGAGATAGGCCTCGATCGAGGTCCGAATCATGGGTCTGACCAGATCCCCCATCTCCTGGATCTGGTCACAGATCCTCTCCACACGCGGCAGCCCTTCGTTCTGCTGAGCCACCCTGGCGATGTTCACACACTGGTCACCCATCCGCTCGAAGGTCGCGTTGAGCTGGAGGAGAACGGTCATCTTTCGCAGATCGGACCCGAGTGGCTGGAATCGGGCCATGAGCGTGGTCCACTGGTGATGAACGTCGAAATAGATCTTGTCGATCTCCTCGTCGAGACGGACCACCTGATCGGCCAGCTCGAGATCTCCGCTGACCACGGACTCCACTGCCATCTCCACCATGTGCTCGGCGCGGTCCACCATCCCGATGACGGCGTGCTCCAGGTTCTCCAGCTCTTGATGGAAATGAACGTTGGTGTCTGCGGCACTGGTCATCCGAAGCGCCCCGTGATGTAGTCCTCGGTCTGTTTCTTCTCGGGTGAGGTGAAGATCTGCTCCGTCTCGTTGAACTCTACGAGGTACCCGGTTCGCTGCCCTTCCTCGCTGACGTTGACCGTGAAGAACGCGGTCTGGTCTGAGACTCGGGCTGCCTGCTGCATGTTGTGGGTGACGATGACGATCGTGAAGTCCTTCTTCAGGTCCAGCATCAGCTCTTCGATCTTCAGCGTGGCGATCGGATCGAGCGCCGAGCATGGCTCGTCCATGAGAACGACGTCAGGGCTGGTGGCGATGGCCCGGGCTATGCAGAGACGCTGTTGCTGGCCGCCGGACAATGCCATGCCTGACTCCTTGAGCTTGTCCTTCACCTCGTCCCAGAGGGCAGCCTTCACCAGTGACTCCTCGACGAGGTCGTCGTAGTTGCCCTTGAACCCGGCGATCCGGGGCCCGTAGACGACGTTCTCGTAGATGCTCTTGGGGAACGGGTTGGGCTTTTGGAACACCATCCCGATTCGTCGGCGGACCTCGACCGGATCGACTCTCTCCCCGTAGAGGTCCACCCCGTGATAGTGGACCTTGCCCTCCACGCGGGCGGTCTCGATGAGATCGTTCATCCGGTTGAAACAGCGGAGAACGGTGGACTTGCCGCATCCCGATGGCCCGATCAGGGCTGTGATCCGATTCTGACGGATGCTCATGTCGACGTCGCGAACCGCCCTGAAAGCCCCGTAGTAGACGTTGAGCCCCTCCAACACGAATATCGGCGTTCGCTGCTCCGGCAGCTCGATAGCGCCATCCGCCGTGTCCAGGGGGAGCTTGATCGGTACCTCGAGCCTGGGGCCGGTCTCCGCCTGTGTCGTCATCGGCTCGCCTTCCTGGTCGATCATCGGTATCTCCGCTCATAGCGGTCCCTGGCCAGGACCGCCACCGCGTTGACCGACAGCAGCATCACCAGCAGCACGACGATCGAGGCGGCGGTCAGTGCCACGAACTCGGCTTGAGGCTGACGGGCGAAGTTGAAAACGATGATGGGCAAGGCTGTGTAGGGCTGGGTCAGCATCAAGTCATAGAACGACGAGTCGGAGGCGACACTGAAGAAGAGCGATAGCTGGGCGCCGGCCAGGAGCAGTGGTGCGGATTCGCCGAAAGCCCGGGCGATGGTGAGCACCGATCCGGTCAGGATTGCCGGCACCGCAACAGGCAGGACATGATGTCGGATCGTCTCCCAGCGGGTGGCCCCCACCGCCAGGGAGGCCTCCCTCAGGCCGCTTGGGACAGCCCGGAGGGCCTCAGATGTGGTGATGATCATGATCGGTAGCACGAGCACGGCCAACGTGAGACCTCCGGCCACGACGTTTCGCCCGGCGATCCCCTCGGAGGCACCGAGCATGCCACGCATGAACACCTCGACGAAGAGGAAGAGCCCGAGGATCCCATAGACGATCGACGGCACCCCGGCCAGGTTGCGGATGTTGGCGTTGAGGAACCTGGTCAGCCGGTTGTCCGGGGCGTATTCCTCCAGATAGACCGCAGCGGCCACACCGAGAGGGAAAGCGACCGCGATCACGAAGCCGGTCAAAGCCAATGACCCCATGATTCCCTGCCAGATGCCGGCCGCCTCGGCTCGGGGTGACAGGGAGGCGGTGATGAAAGAGAGCCCCCGGGTGGCGAAGACCGGGAGGGCCGCTGCGATGGTGTCGGCGAGCAGCGTGACCAGGATCACGACCGAGGAGAGCAGCGTGAAAAGGAGGGTGAAGGCGATCAGGGCATTGACCAGGCTGAAGCGACGCCCCTCGATCGATCGGCGGACCAGTTCGGTGGTGGTGATGGCTGCGGTGTCGGTCGTCATCCTCAGTATCTCTGCCTGTAGCGCCGGACCATCCGCCCACTGAGGATGTTCAGCCCGAGTGTGAAGATGAAGAGGACCAGGCCGACGAAGAAGAGCGACTGAAAGGCGGCGACATCTCCGGCCACCTGGTCGGATCCCACCGCCAGGTTGGCGATGGCCCCCGTCATGGTCAGCCCGCCCTCGGTCGGGTTGAAGGTCATGATGCCGTTCAGCCCGGCAGCGAGCGCCACGACCATGGTCTCACCGATGGCCCGCGAGATTCCCAGGATCACGGCAGCGATGATCCCGGAGATAGCCGCCGGGAACACGACGCGAAGGGCGGTGTGCCACTGCTTGGCGCCCAGCCCGTATGAGGCCTCTCGCAGCGAGGAAGGCACGGCCCTCATCGCGTCCTCGGAGACCGAGGCCACCAACGGGATGGTGAGTACTCCGACCGCGATACCGGCGGCGAGGAAGTTGGCACTCTGGGCCCCGGGGAACAGCCCGCGCACGATGTTGGGAGTGATGAACTGGAGGGCGAAGAAACCGAGGACGACGGACGGAATTCCGGCCAGGATCTCGAGGGTGGGCTTGAGGACCCTTCGGACCCCAGATCTGGCGTACTCCGACAGGTAGACGGCGGACCCGAGGCCGAAGGGCACCGCCACCACCATGGCGATACCGGTGACCATCAGTGTGTGGACGATCAAGGCAAGCAACTGGAACCGGCCCCGGCGGGGGAACCACCCGTCCGCCCACAGCTGACTCAACTCGATCGATGACAAGAAAGCCCAGGCTTTCCCGATGAGAGCGATCACGATGGCCACCGAGATCAGGATCGAGACCGCGGCAGCAGCGAAGAAGGTCGCCTTGACAAGGCTCTCCCGGCGACGGCGACGGACATCTCCGGTCAGGTCGATCGAGATGTCCCGCTGGTGATCGACGGTGGCCATTGACGTCTCGTGGAGGATAGGTTCCGGGGCCGAGCCTCTGCCCGGCCCCGGGACCGATGACCTCAACCCTTGGCGTCTTCCCATGCCGCTCGGGTCGCTTCGACGTCCTCCGCCGGGATCTGGACGTACCCGGCCTCCGACACGAAGGCCAGACCGTCGTCGGACAGGTAGAAGTCGACGAAGGCGGTCAGGTCCGGCCTGCTGGCAACGTCGTTGGTCTTGACATAGATGTACAAAGGTCTCGACAACGGGTATTCGAAACTTGCGATGCTCTCGGTGGTGGGGGCCACACATCCCGAGTCGCCGCTGTCTACGTCGATGGCCTTGAGCGAGTCCTGGTTCTCCTCGAAGAAGGCGAAGCCAACCCACCCCAGCGAGGTGGGATTCTCGGTGATCCCCTGGACGATCACGTTGTCGTTGGCCGAGGCGTTGTAGTCGGCCCTGGTGAAATCGTTGTCCTCACCCAGACGCTCTTCGGATATGTCGGCGATGACCAGCTCCACGAAGCTGTCGTAGGTGCCCGACTCTTCGCCCGGAGCGGTGATCACCAGTGGCTCCTCGGGATAGGGGGCGTTGGGTGCGCCCAGTTCACCGGCGAGCTCGTTGGCATCGGACCAATTGGCGAAGCCCTCCGACTCCGGGCCGAGCAGGGCGTACAGGTCGGAATAAGCGAGACAGGTCACCGCCTCGTTGGCCGGATTGGTCATGACCGTCAGCCCGTCGGTGGCGATGTGAAGCTCGACGTAATCGATACCGGCGCCGTCACAGGTGACGATCTCCTCCTCCGAGATCGGGCGGGAGGCATCTGATATGTCGGTCTCCCCCGCACAAAACCTGGCGAACCCGTCACCGGTGCCCGGTCCCTCGACCGAGGTGGCCACACCAGGGTTGGCGCCGTCGAAGGCTTCACCGACCCGTGCCGTGATCGGCTCGACGGTGGACGAACCGGAGACCACGATGTTGCCCGACAGGTCCCCCCCCTCGCCGGCTCCCGCCGACGTGGTCGGCTCCTCCATGGCCTCGGTCGTATCGGGTGCGGCCTCCGTGGTGTCTGCCGCTGCCCCGGTGCTCGAGGTCGAATCGCCGGCGTCGATGTCACAGGCGGCCACGACCATTGCGGTCATCACTGCGAGACCCAGCAGGCGGATGGTTCGGGACGTCATCCCAATGTGCTCCTTGCTCACGATCGGTTCATTCGGGCCGCGGGAGAGCCCATTGCCGAGATGAACGTATGGGGTGCCGTTTACCGACCGTTGGCCCGTCGGTGAACGAGAGGTGAACGTTCCAATGCCTTCTGCGTAGCCTCGGGCAGCCGATACCACCTCATGGTGGATGGCTGGACAACAGGCGAAGCGGCGTGCCTAGAGCACGGCAGTGGCCCGGGCCCGGGCCAGCTCCTGGAGGGCGACATGCGAGTCGACCCCGGCCGTCGCCGGCACCCTCTCCCAATTCCCGTCGCCGCCAAGAGACCAAGCCAGGTTGTCGTCGGCCAGGAGGACATCGAGGACCTCGTCGATGCGGAACTGGAGATCTGGGTCGATGACCGGGGCCAGAGCCTCGACCCTTCGGTCGAGGTTCCTCGGCATCAAGTCGGCGGAGCCGATGTAGTAGTTGCGGGTCCGTCCCCTGGCGCCAAATCGGTAGATGCGAGAGTGCTCGAGATAGCGACCGACGATGGATCTCACACGGATGTTCTCCGAGAGGCCTTCGACCCCGGGTCGGAGGCAGCAGATGCCACGCACGATCAGGTCGACCCGAGTGCCGGCCCGGGATGCCTCATAGAGCGACTCGATCATGGCGGCGTCGACCAGCGAGTTCATCTTCAGCGTGATGTGGCCATCGGGCCGCGACGCCTCCTCATCGATCAGCTCCGTGAGCCGGCTCCGCACCCCGTTGGGCGAGACGGCGAGCCGCTGGTACCGCGTCTGTCGTGAGTACCCCGTCAGATAGTTGAAGAGGTCGGAGAGATCCGCGCCGATCCCCGGATCGGTGGTGAATATCCCGATGTCCTCATAGGTTCGAGCAGTCTTCTCGTTGTAGTTGCCGGTGCCGATGTGCGCGTAGCGGACGACACCGTCGCCCTCACGCCTCACCACCAGGGCGATCTTGGTATGGGTCTTCAGCCCGACGACGCCGTAGGTCACGTGAACACCGGCGTCCTCCAGACGCTGCGCCCATTCGATGTTTCGCTCCTCATCGAAACGGGCCTTGAGCTCGACGAGGGCAGCCACCTGCTTGCCGTTCTCGGCCGCCTTGATCAACGAGGCCATGATCGGGCTGTCGCTGGACGTGCGATAGAGGGTTACCTTGAGAGCGAGCACCAGGGGGTCTCGAGCAGCCCGTTCGAGGAACGGCTCAACAGTGGAGGAGAAGGAGTCGTAGGGATGATGGACCAGGAGGTCGCCCTGCTTCATCACCTTGAAGATGTCCACTACCTCACCGGGTGGCGTGGCGACACGGGCCGGGGTCACCCCATTGAACACATCGAACTTGAGCTCGGGTCGCTCCAGGTCGTACAAACCCCAGAGGCCGGCGAGGCCCAGCGGCCCCTCGATCCGGTACACGTCGTCTTCGGTGGCACCCATCTCACGCATCAACAGATCGAGGACTTCCTCGTCCATATCGGGGTGGATCTCGAGCCGGACCACGTTCCCGAACCTGCGTTGGGTCAGCTCCGACTCGATCGCCATCAGCAGGTCCCCGCCTTCGTCCTCCTCGACGTCGATGTCGGCGTTGCGGGTGACACGGAAGACGTCCTGACCCAGGATCTCCATGCCGGGGAAAAGCGCACCCAGATGGGTCGCGATCACCTGCTCCAACGGCACGAACCGTTCCAGGTCGGGCAACACGACGAAACGGGGCAGGATCGGAGGGACCTTGACCCGAGCGAACCGGGTCACCCCGCTCTCGGGGCTCCTGACGACCACAGCCAGGTTGAGCGAGAGGTTGGAGATGTAGGGGAATGGGTGTGACGGGTCTACCGCCAGCGGGGTCAACACGGGGTAGACCAGGTCCCTGAACTGGAGGTCGAGATAGTCCTTGTCCTCCGGGTCGAGGGTCGAATAGTCGCTGAACACGATCCCCTCGTTGGCGAGGGCGGGGGCGACCTCCGACAGGAACTGCTTGGAGATCGCCTCGTACTGCACCTCCACCTCTGTCCGGATCGCCGCCAGCTGCTGGCTAGGGGTGAGCCCGTCAGGCGGGGTGAACCCGATGCCGTGGGCCACCTGCTCCTTCAACCCGGCCACCCGCACCTGGAAGAACTCGTCGAGGTTCGCCGCCCATATCGCCAAGAATTTGACCTGTTCGAGCAAGGGGAAATCGGGCCTGCCAGTCAGCGACAGCACCCGCCGGTTGAACTCGAGCCAGGACAGCTCTCGGTTCAGGAAGCGTTCCGGGTCGAAGCCTTCCATGTCCTCATTTCCTTAGAGCATCCGAATTACCAAATGGTTAACGGTCTCGACGCAGCCCACCTAAGAGAAAGTGTCGAAGGTGCACGATCACGACCGGGGTCCGCTCCCCAGGGTCCCGGGCCGAGATCACAGACTTGGCTGCCGACATGATCGTGTCCTGGATGAGCCGTCCGGCCAGATCGGGCGGCATCTCCCTGAACTCCCCGTCCCTCACACCGTGGTGATACAGGCCCATCATCGCGTCGGCCAGGTGGGAGTGCGCCGCGCGGACTCGCTCCTGAGCCTCCGGGCCCATCCGCCCCACCTCCCGGTGCAGGATGAGACCGAGAACCGGATCGCTGGCCACGAACTCGACGGTTCGGCCGGCCAGATCGGCTAACTGCTCGCCCGCAGTGCCCGAGGCTGGAGCGCCTGCTATCAGTCGATCGATGACCCCGGGCAGTTCCGCCTCCACCAGGGTGGCGATCAGGTCGTCCCTGTCGACGAAGTAGTCGTAGAGGGTGGTCCGGCCCACCCCGGCGGCGAGAGCGATCTCGCCCAGGGGTATCTCGGCGGTACCGGCCTCGGCGATCAACCCCTTGGCGGACGCCAACAGCGAGTTGCGCGTCAGGGCCTTGTGCTCGTCGATCGAAGCGGCGCGGATCCGGGGCATCACTCAGAGGGTATCCAGGGTCTCGGGGATTACACGACGTAGATTCTGAGCGATTCAGGAGGGACTCGATGGGTGACAACCATTCGCATTCGGCGACCGTCCGCGTGAGGAAGAGCGCCCGACCATGGAGTGGCTTCTTCCTCGGCTTGCTCCTTGGCATCTCGGTGGCTCTGATCCTGCAGCAGGCCGGGATCTGGCCCCTCGACAAGTTGAATCTCTTCGGTTCGGCAGGGGTGTTCGCGCTCTTCGGCATCTTGCTCGCCACGGCCGGACGCGACCGGGCCGCAGCCTTGACCGGCATCGTCCCGCTGGTGCTGGCCGTGGCGCTCGTGGCATGGGGAGCCACCGGCATCGCCGAGATCACCGAGAGCGGCGAGCTCGATGGAGGCTGCACCGTCGAGGCGGCGTCTTCCGTCGACGAAACCGTCGTCACCGACACGAGCCGCCAGGACCCGTTCCAGGTCGACCCCGAGGGGTCGCTCTCGTGGGTGGCTGCGTCGCCGGCACCCATCACGAACCACTTCTGGGAAATCTATGTCGATATCGGCGGGTTCTCCGTCGTGATCGCATCCAACGACGAAGCCGAGCCCAACATCGACCAGGACAGCGAGAACACGGGTGACGTCGCCAACATCTCGGAGTACGTCGACCAGGTCTCCGACGCCGCCGGGGTAGAGCTCGACGGCGTGTTCGAGATCGGGGGCAACATCGATGGTGACGGCGGGTCATGTGACGGTTTCGGATTCGTCGAGCTGACCGCCGGGCCGTTCTCCACCTTGATCTCGCAGATAGCTGCCGGCGTCGGCTTGATCGCCCTACTCAGCCTGTTGGCCATGACCTTCAGCCGAACCAGAAGGGCGGCGGTGATCGAGGAGACGCCCGCTGAGCTTCAGAGCCTCGATTACGTCGAAGACATCCCAGCCGCAGAGCACGAAGGAGATGGAGAGCCAGCTTGAAACGAGGCCCGTCTTGGCAAACGGTCCCATACCCGCGAAACTCGCACTGGTGAGCACAGGCCCAGCCGAGCTGACGACGGAGCTCGCGGCCGAATGGAGGGAGAGAGCCGCATGCTCCGGTTACCGCCATGCCCTCTTCTTCCCGGTCGGTGACACCGACACCGCTGCCATCGAGCGTGCCATCGCGATCTGCCTCGGTTGTGCGGTGATCGACGACTGTCTCGAGTACGCCCTGGAGACGAATCAGCGGGCCGGGATCTGGGGAGGCACCACCGAGGAGGAGCGGCGTTCGCTCCGACGCAAGTGGCTGGCCACCCGACGCCGGATCGGTTGAGCCGGCCGGGGACGGCGAACCTGAACGGCACAAGAAGGGCCATCCTCGGAGTTGCCCTCCTCTTCTTCGTCAATGGTGTCGTGGTGGGAAGCTGGCTCCCACGCCTTCCCGAGATCCGTGATCGTCTCGGCATCGATCTCGACGCCCTCGGGCTGACGCTGGCCCTCGGCGGGCTGGGATCGCTGCTCGGCTCGTCGTTGAGCGGTGTCGTGGTCGGTGGGTGGGGGGCACGTCGCACCGCGGTGACCGCGGGGCTGGCCGTCTACCTTTTCTTGCCCCTGGTGGCGGTGGCCCCCACGGCAGCCCTCCTGGCACTGGTGCTGGCCGTAATGGGCTTTCTCGACGCCAACGCGGACGTCGGGATGAACGCGGTGGGCGTGAGGGTCGAGGAGGCACACGGGCGGTCGGTCATGACCAGGCTGCACGGCCTGTGGAGCCTCGGCACCCTGATTGGGTCCGGCGTCAGCGCGCTGGCCGTTCTCGTCGGCGTCGATTTCGTCACCCAGCTCTCGATCATCTCGGTTCTCGGGATCGGGACCGCCCTGTTTGCGATGCGCCTGATCCCCGATGCACCACCCAGGGCCCGGCAGGGCGCACGATCCGGCCGGCTGGCCATCGGCCTCATGCTCGCGGGTGGATTCGCGGTGTTCGTCGAAGGCGCCCCATTCGACTGGAGTGCTCTCTATCTCGTCGACGTGACCGGGAGCGGGCAGGCCCTGGCAGGAACGGGCGTGATCGTGTTCACCGCCGGGATGCTGATCGGTCGTCTCGCCGGAGACCACATCGTCGACCGCTTCGGGGCGGTGCCGACCCTGTACTCCGGTGTGGTCGTCTCGGTGATCGCCATGTTCTTCGTCGTAGTGCTGCAGACCGTTCCGGCGGCATTGGCCGGGTTCCTGATCTGGGGCCTCGGCATCTCCGCTGCCTTGCCGGTCCTCTACAAGCTGGCGGGATCCCATCGCTCGTTCGGCGAGGGGTCGGGGTTGGCCGCGCTCACCGTGGGCACCCGTCTCGGGTTCATGGCCGCTCCGGCCCTGATCGGGGTGGCGGCAACGGCATGGTCGCTGCCTATCGCCATCGCCATCGTGGTGAGTCTGGCCGCGACCGCCTCGCTCGTGGCGGTCCGGCTCACCATCGCTCCGCCGGTGACGGCCGGGGATTCCCTTCCTGGCGGTGGGAATTCATAATGTGGGCTCAACCGAGTCGGGACATGGCATGAACAAGCAGGCCGAGTACGTGATGCGGACCGTGGAGGAGCGCGGGATCAGGTTCATCCGGCTCTGGTTCACCGATGTCCAGGGATTCCTCAAGTCGGTTTCCATCAGCCCGGCAGAGCTCGAGGTCGCCTTCGAGGAGGGCATGACCTTCGACGGGTCGGCCATCGACGGGTATGCCCGGATCCAGGAAGCCGACATGCTGGCCCGCCCCGATCCCTCGACGTTCGGCGTGCTCCCCTGGCGGACCGAGCAACAGGTGGCGCGGATGTTCTGTGACATCGCCACCCCCGACGGGGAGCCATTCTCGGGTGACCCGCGCAATGTCCTCAAGCGGAACCTGGCCCGTGCCTCGGAGATGGGGTACAACTTCTACGCCGCCCCCGAGCTCGAGTTCTTCTACTTCAAGGACTCCGGGCCCGAGCCGGAGGTGCTCGACCACGGCGGGTACTTCGACCTGACCCCTCTCGACGTCGCCCAGGACTACCGGCGCGACACCATCAACGCTCTGGAGCAGATGGGGATCCCGATCGAGCACTCGCATCACGAGGTCGCCCCCAGCCAGCACGAGATCATCGCCCGTTACACCGATGCCCTCACCATGGCCGACACCATCATGACCTCCCGACTGACCGTGAAGGAGGTGGCGCTGAAACATGGCATCTACGCCACGTTCATGCCCAAGCCGCTGGAGGAGCACGACGGCTCGGGCATGCATCTCCACCTCTCGCTCTTCGAGGACGATGTCAACGCCTTCCACGAGCCGGGCACCCCGGGCGGCCTGTCCAAGATCGGACAGGCCTTCATCGCCGGGATCCTGCGCCATGCCTCGGAGATGACGGCCATCACCAACCAGTGGGTCAACTCGTACAAGCGGCTGGTCGACGGCTTCGATGCCCCGATCTACATCTCGTGGGCCCGCAACAACCAATCGGCGCTGGTGCGTGTCCCCACCGTGAAGAAGGGCAAGCCCTCCAGCGTCCGGGTCGAGTACCGCGCGGCCGACGCCGCATGCAACCCGTATCTGACCCTCTCCGTGATCCTCTGCGCAGGTCTGGCCGGGATTCGGGAGGGATACGAGCTTCCGCCTGAGATCTCGGCCAATATCCAGCACATGACCCATGCGGAGCGCGCCGCCGCCGGGGCCAGGAGGCTCCCCGAGACCCTGTCCGAGGCACTCGACCTCATGGAGCGCTCGGAGCTGGTGGCCGAGGCGCTCGGCGAGCATGTCTTCGATTGGTTCATCCGCAACAAGCGCAAGGAGTGGGACCGCTACCAGCACCATGTCTCGCGGTTCGAGTTAGAGAGCTATCTCCCGGTCCTGTGAACGTCGCGGTCTATCCCATCGATTGCTCGGAGAGCATCCTCGACGGGCTCCTCCTCGCCGGGGCCACCCACGTCGGGGCCCCGGAGCTGGTCCCCGAGGACCGGACCGTCAACGACTCCGACCTGCTCCTCGTCGAGCTCGGCGACCAGCCGATACGCCGTTTGCGCGAGGTAGCGCGCATCGCCGAGGAGATCGCCCTACCCATCGTCGTCGTCCTCTCCGGGGATCAGCTCGCCCTGATCGAATCGACCAAGGGGATCTCGGACTTCGTCCTCTCGCCGGTCGACCCGTTGGAGCTGCGGCTGCGGGTGCAGCGGCTGACCCGGGAGGAGACTGGTGGGCACCTGGTGGCGTTCAAGGACCTCGAGCTCAACACCCTGAACTACCAGGCGACACTCGCCTCCAACCCGATCGATCTCACCTTCATGGAATACGAGCTACTTCGCTTTCTGGTCGAGAACCCGATCCGTGTCTGGTCCCGGGAGCAGCTCCTCTCCAAGGTGTGGGGTTACGAGTACTACGGCGGCGCCCGCACCGTCGACGTCCACATCCGGCGTCTTCGCTCCAAGCTCGGCGAGGAACGCGCCTCCTGGATCACCACGGTGCGCTCGGTCGGCTATCGATTCGGCTGAGGGGTCCTGAGCGTGTGCAGATGGACAGGTCAGACGTGTCGACCTGCACACGCACCGTCGAGGGGGAACACGCCCTTCTTGAATCGGTCAGGGCATTGCCTTAGTGGTACCCACTGTGGTGGACCTGAGACTCCTCAACGGTCTGGCGGCAAGGCAACATGGCGTCCTGTCACGAGCGCAGGCCCGGGAAATCGGGATCACGAGGTCCCAGATCGCTCAACGACTCCGGACGGGCGACTGGCGCGTCGTCTGCTCGGGAGTCTACGTCATGGCCGCCTCCCCTGCAACGTGGGAGCAGCGTCTCACAGCTGCGATTCTCAGTCATCCAGGCGGCCTCGTGGCCGGCCGATCGGTGGCGGTTCTCCACAGTTTCGAAGGGGTCAGGAAGTCCCGTCCCGAGATCCTCATGCCGTTCCCCGGCAACGCGAGGTCACCAATTGCCAGGGTGATTCGTAGCCGGCACTTCGATGTGATCTCGACCACCAGGGCGCGGGGATTTGTCTGCACGACCGTGGCCGAGACGATCTTGACCATGTCGTTGAGAGAGAACTACATAACCATTGAGCGGTGCCTCGACGATCAACTGGCGAGCGGTGCACTGACTGCGTCTGATTTCGCTCCCATCTTCGAACGACTGGAGAACGCACGACAACGGGGACTCCCGATGTTGCGGTCGCTGGTACGAGAGCGCTCCGACGACGCCTACCAGCCTCCGACCACAGAGCTGGAACGGCTGCTCTACAGGTTGCTCGAAACACCGGCGCTTCCCAGGAGCACCAGGCAGGTGCCGATGAATTACCCCCAAGTCGCGGCGACTGTCGACGCTTACATCCCTAACTGGAGAATGATCGTCGAGGGAGACGGGCGTCGCTGGCACACCAGACAGGCCGACTTTGAACGGGATCGCCTTCGAGACAACGCGGCGGCTGCCGCGGGCATGGTCGTAATCCGCTTCACCTATCGCATGCTTAAGGACCACCCGGAACAATGCTTGCAGACACTTCTTGCCGCAGGCCGATGGCGTCAATCTGCCTAAGCGTGTGCGGTAGACACCGTCTGGGCTGTCCATCTGCACACGCTTTAATTGCCCCATGGGATTCCGCACCAAGCAGGTACATGCCGGGGTGACGCCCGATCCGACGACCGGCGCCATCCTGACACCGATCTTCCAGTCGACCACCTTCGTCCAGGACTCGGTCGACGAGTACATGGGCAAGGGCTACTCCTACAGCCGGGGGGGCAATCCGACGGTGCGAGCCTTCGAAGAGAAGTTGACCGCGCTCGAGCAAGGACATGACACCACCGCCTATTCCTCGGGGATGGCGGCGACGGTGGCAGTGTTCCTGGGTCTCCTCCAGGCGGGCGACCACGTGGTCATCGCCGATGTCGTCTACGGCGGCACCTATCGCTTCGCAGACCAGTTCCTGAGCAAGTTCGGGGTGGACGTAACCTTCGCCGATGCCTCCGACCCGGCGGCCATCAGCGAAGTCATGCGTCCCGGGACACGTCTCGTCTTCACCGAGTCGCCCGCCAATCCCACGCTGAAGGTGACCGATCTGGAGGCGGTCTCCGAGATCGCCTCCTCGGCCGGGGTCCTCCACGTCACCGACAACACCTTCCTCACCCCCTACTTCCAGCGTCCCCTCGAGCTGGGGGCGAACATCGTCATTCATTCGACGACGAAGTTCCTGGACGGCCACAATGCGACTCTCGGAGGCGCGGTGGTGGTGGACAGCCAGGAGCTGCACGACCGGGTGGCTTTCGCCCGCATCTCGGCAGGGTTGATCATGTCGCCCATGGTGGCCTGGCTCACCATGCAGGGTGCGAAGACCCTCAGCGAGAGGATGGACCGGCAATCGGCCAGCGCCCTCGAGATCGCCCGATGGCTGGGGGGCCATCCGAAGGTCGATTACGTCAATTACCCGGGGCTGCCGTCACACCCACAGTTCGAACTCTCGTCACGTCAGGCATCAGGCTTCGGGGCGATGGTGTGCTTCGAGGTCCACGGAGGCTCGGAGACGGGGAAGAAGCTGATGGACTCCGTCGAGTTGTGGAGCCTGGCCGAGAACCTGGGCTCGGTGGAGTCGCTGATCACCCATCCCGTCACGATGACTCACGCCGCCATCCCAGCGGAGGAGCGGGTCAAGGCGGGCATCACCGACGGGCTGGTCCGGCTCTCGGTTGGCCTCGAGGACGTCGAGGACCTGATCGACGATCTCGATTCCGCGCTGAGCCGGGTCTAGGGGACGCGCGCCCGAACCAGGGCGTCACGGGCATAGTGGCGGCCATCGTCGCTGTCGACCGGGCGGTTGACGACCTCGGCTTCGACAACGGTCATCCCCTCCAGCCAGCCGACTACCTCTGGAACGTCCCAAAGTATCTCCGGGTCCTCCGGCCCACCCCACCCGTCGTCGACGTTGGATACGTCATGGCCGATGAGGAAGAGCTCACCCCCCGAAGCGAGCCAGTCCCTGGACCGCCGGACCAGGCTCTCGAAATCGGCAGCAGTCAGGTGGAGATATGCCATGAGGACCAGGTCGAAGACCCCGTCGGGCTCCCAGGTCGTTACGTCGGCGACGACGAAGTCGACGGCCTCTGAATGCGACCGTCCCCGGGCGGTGGCGACCTCGGAGAAGTCGACCGCGGTCATCTCCCAGCCGAGGGACGCCAGCCAGATCGCGTTCCTACCCTCTCCCGCGGCTACGTCGACACCGCGGCCCGGCGCGGCCCCCTTCAGCCGGTCGGCGACGAAGATGTTGGGCGTGACAGACCAAAGGTGGTCATGACTCTGGTACCGCTCATCCCATCCCTGGGCGTCCATGGCTAGCCGAACTCGATGCCCTGGGCCAGAGGCAGGTCGTCACCCCAGTTGATCGTCGTGGTCTGCCTGCGCATGTAGGCCTTCCACGCGTCCGACCCGGCTTCCCGACCGCCACCCGTCTCCTTCTCACCCCCGAAGGCGCCGCCGATCTCGGCACCGGAGGTGCCGATGTTGACGTTGGCGATCCCGCAGTCCGATCCGGCGCCGCTGAGAAATCTCTCGGCGTTGCGGAGGGACTCGGTGAAGATCGCCGAGGACAGGCCCTGGGTGACGCCGTTCTGGATCTCGATCGCTTCCTCCAGCGTGTCGAACTCGATCACCCAGAGGATGGGTGCGAACGTCTCCTCCTGGGTGATCGACGCATCCTTGGGGACCACCGCGATCGTGGGCTCGACGAAGAACCCTTCACGATCGATCCGGTTCCCGCCGGTGACGATCCTCGCCCCTTGCTCGCGGGCGACGTCGAGCGCGCTCATCATTTGGTCCACTGCGCGCTCGCCTACCACCGGGCCCATCAAGGTGCCGGCCTCCAGCGGGTCGCCGATGCTGACCTGCTTGTAGGCCTCGGTGAGACGGCTGACCATCTTGTCGGCGATGGCCCGATGGACCAGGAGGCGGCGGAGGCTGGTGCACCTCTGACCGGCAGTGCCCACTGCCGAGAAGAGAGTCGCCCGGACCGCCAGGTCGAGGTCTGCATCGTCCATGACGATGACCGCGTTGTTCCCACCCAGCTCGAGGATGGTCCGGCCCATGCGCTGGGCGACGGCCGGCCCCACGATCCTGCCCATGTTGCACGACCCTGTCGCCGAGATGAGGGGGATCCTGGTGTCCTGGTTCATCCGATTGCCAACGGTGGCACCATCACCGACGACGAGGTTGAAGACGCCCTCGAACCCACTGCCCGCCATGACCTCTTGGGCGATCCTGGTGACGGCGATGGCACTCAGAGGTGTCCTCTCGGATGGCTTCCACAACACGGTGTCGCCGCAGACGGCCGCGATCGCAGCGTTCCATGACCAAACCGCTACCGGGAAGTTGAAGGCGGAGATCACCCCCACCGGCCCGAGCGGATGCCAGTGCTCGTACATGCGGTGGTTGGGGCGCTCCGAAGCCATCGTGTTCCCGTAGAGCTGACGGGAGAGCCCGACGGCGAAATCGCAGATGTCGACCATCTCCTGAACCTCACCAATCCCCTCGGGCAGGATCTTCCCCATCTCGAGGGTCACCAGGGCACCCAGCGGCTCGATCTTCTCCCGGAGGGCGTCGCCGAGGCGACGGACGTACTCGCCCCGCTTCGGCGCGGGGAGGTTGCGCCAACGCTCGAACGTCTCGACCGACGACTCTGCGACACGGTCATAGTCGTCCGCTGATGCCATCCCGACGGTGGCCAGGATCTCCCCAGTGGTCGGGTTGACCACCTCCACCCGCTCGCCGGTCGGCTCCAGCCAGTCACCCGCGAAGACGCCGCTGTTGTGCTCGGAGAGCCCGAGCGCGTCGAAGACCTGTTGTTTGTTCATCTCGCTGCCACCACTTCTATCTCGACCATGAAGCCACCGGGGAGCGCTCCCGCCTGGATGGCGGAGCGAGCCGGCGGCTCGGTGCCGAAGTACGAGGCGTAGACCTCGTTCACCTTGGGGTAATCCGCCATGTCGGCGAGGAAGATCGTCGTCTTCGCGATGTCGGAGTAGTCGAGCCCTAGATCTCCCAGGATGGCGCCGATGTTGTTCATGACCTGCCTGGCCTGGACCTCGACGTCGTCGGGTTTCCGGTCGCCAGTGGCAGGATCAAGTGCCACCTGGCCGCTGAGGAAGACCAGGCCACCAGCCTCGGTGGCGAAGGAATAGGGGCCCATCGCCTTCGGGGCAGAGGGCGTGGACAACACCTTTTTGGACAATCGCGACTCCTGCTAGCTGTCAGCGGAGGCTACCCGTGGGCCGGCTCAACACCGACGTGGTGTCAGGAGAAGCTGTTGCCGCAGCCGCAGGTCCGGGAGACGTTGGGGTTGTTGATCGAGAACCCCGCCCCCATGAGGCCGTCCTTGTAGTCGAGGGTCGAGCCCTTGACCATCTCGGCGCTCTGCGGATCGACCACGACCCGCACCTCTCCGTACTCCTCGACGATGTCGGCATCGTCGATCTGACTGTCGAAGAACATCTCGTAAGAGAAGCCGCTGCAACCACCGGGGCGTACCGCCATACGCAGGGCCAGACCGGCCTCGCCCTCTTCGGCGATGAGCTCGCCGATCTTGGCGACGGCGGTCTCGGTGACGTCGACCGTCTTCTCTGGCTTGTTCGACTTGATGCTGAGGATCTGAGTCATTTTCCTGGATCTGGTGGCCTGTGCCCCCATCATAACCGCTGGCAGGGACATCTCCATTCCCCTATCCCCGTAGTGGAAATTACCATTGGGGTGACATGGTCACCCGTGACGACGTCATCAGGACGCTCGAAGGTGTCCGCGATCCCGAGCTGGGCGGCAACATCGTCGAGTTGGGAATGGTCACCGACGTCGACGTCGCCGGAACCTCGGTCGAGGTAGGGATCGCCCTCACCATCGCCGAATGCCCCCTGCGCAACCAGATCGAGAACGACACAAGGCGCCGAGTCGAGGCAATGCCCGGGGTGGACGACGTGGCAGTGCGCACCACCGCGATGACCAGGAAGCAGCGGGCCGGTCTCATGTCCGTGGCCCGAGCCCGTGCCCGGGAATCCGCCGAGGCCACTCAGGTCTCCCCGACCACGAGGGTCATCGCCATCGGGTCGGGCAAGGGCGGCGTGGGCAAGTCGTCCATTTCGGTGAACGTTGCAGTGACCATTGCGCAGGCCGGATTCCGGGTCGGGCTGCTCGACGCCGACATCTGGGGATTCTCGACTCCACGCATGCTGGGCGTCGAAGACCGCCTAGAGGCCGATCCTGACACCAAGCTCATCGTGCCGGTCGATGCACAGGGGGTGAAGCTGGTCTCGACAGGTCTCATCATCGAGACCGAAGAGACGGCTCTGATGTGGCGTGGCCTGATGTTGTCGAAGGCGCTCGAGCAGTTCCTCAAGCAGGTGGAGTGGGGAGACCTCGACTACCTGATCATCGACCTGCCCCCGGGGACCGGTGACATCCAGATGGCTTTGACCCGGATGCTGCCCCAGGCGGAGATGGTGGTCGTGACAACTCCGCAGCGGGCGGCACAAAAGGTCGCGGTCAGGGTCGCGGACATGGCCCGCCGATCGCACATGCCCATCGTCGGCGTCATCGAGAACATGGCAGGCCTCGCGTGCGACTGCGGCCGTGCCCACCACGTCTTTGGTGTAGGAGGGGGCGCCGAGCTGGCCGCCGATCTCGGCGTGCCGCTCATCGGGTCCATTCCGCTCGACCCCGAAGTCGTGCCCGGGGGCGACCTCGGCATGCCGGTTGTGACGAGTGAAGCTAGATCGCCCGCGGCCAACGCGATCCGAGAGATCGGCGATCGCCTCGTCGAGTTGGTCCCCCCCGCCGAGCTCGAGACGTGCACGGGCCGGATCGCCAAGATCCTCACCGAGCTGGAGGAGATGCCGGCCTGAGGCCGGACCCCTCCGCCTTCGAGTCGCCTCCCCCGATATGCTTCTCGCAGAGGGGTGAAGACTCAGCCCTTCGAGCCGCCCCCGAGCAGCCCGCCGAGCAAGTCCCCGATGTCCCCAGACGACCCTCCGCCGAGGAGACCCCCTAAGAGGTCGCCGATCCCGCCACCGAAATCAGCACCGCCGCCCCCACCGGCCGATGCCGTCGCACTGCCGAGCAGGTCCTCCAACTCCCCGGTCCCGGGGCCTGACGGGGTGGGTCCCCCGGCCGGCGCCGATCCTCCGGCCTGTCCCTTCATGAACTTGCCGGCCAGCATGTTGAGAATGATCGGAGCGAGGATGGGGAGCAGCCGGGACATGAGCCCCTTGCCGCCAGTGGCGCCGCCCAACTTGTTTACGACCTCATCGGTGTTGTCACCGAAGACGTGGCCGACGATCTTCTCACCATCGCTGGCGTCGACTCCGCCCAGGCCGAGACCCGCGAGCGGGTTGGACGTGTGTTGTGACACCGCCTTCTCCAGCGACGCCGCACCGCCAGGGTCCTGGGCGTTGGCAGCCATCCCACCAAGGAGTGCGGGCACAGCCGAACGCACCGCCTGCTCCGCCGTCGCCTCGTCTACGCCGAGTTGCTGGGCCAGGTCTCCAAGGGGGATCTGAGCGAGGATTTCATCGGCCGCATCCATGAGAACTCCTTTCGCAACGACCCGGAGACGGCAGTGCAGCGAGCCTACGCGGTCAGGGAGCGACCGTTTGACCGGTCATCAGCCGGTAGGCGTACGCCGTGGCGATGATGGTGACCGGGATGGCGACCAGCAGACCGACCCCGCAGAGGATGGCCCCGACGATGAAGGCCAGGATCGAAGCGAGGAACAGCCCGACGACCGAACCCAGGTTCCTGTTCACCAGATCGAAGCTGGCTTTGATGGCGTCGAAGGCGGGCAGGCCCTTGTCGATGATGAACTGATAGGTGAACTGGGAATAGAAGATGAAGATCAGCCCGGGGATGATGCACAAGATCAAGCCGACGGCCGTCCCGATGGCGAGCAGTATCGCCGCCAGCACGATCTGACCGAGGTTCTCAGTGGAGAGAAAAGTGTTCAGGTCGATCCTCTCACCCTTTGTGATGCCCAGGGCGCCACGCACCACCGCCGCTTGGATCAGCAGGCTGACGAGGGCGCCGAGCAGTGAGAACATGAGGTAGCCGAAGCTGAAGAACATGCCGATGCCGATGTCATCGGGATCGGTGATCTCCCCGATGCCACCAGCGAACAGGGTGCCGATGAAGTTCACCAGTCCCCCGACCACCAGGAAGATCAGCATCGCGATCAGGATCGGGCCCAGGTACTCCTGGAACTTCTTCCACCCGTAGTTGAACGCATCACCGACCTGAAACGGCGCTGCGCCGGGGACGGGTGGCGGCGGCGGCGTTGGCGGAGCGGGCGGTGGGGGAGCGGGCGACTCCGCAGGGGGAAGGGGCGGCTCGGTGGGAGGAGGAGGCGGTGGGTCGACCGGTCCTTCCGATGAGGGGGGCATGGGGGGTTCGGTGGTCATCTCTCGCTCTCCGCTGGCGGGTCGGCGAGAGAGTAACGAGTGGATCCCCGCCGCGACGTCTGGAACGGGTCCTCTTCGGAGGACTAGTCACAACGAGTGGTAATCCAAACCGTCCTTTAACAGGCACTCCGCATCACCGAAGATGCCCCCAGAACGTGCCTCGGTGCGTGGGGTTGGGGGCAGCAGGGAGGCTAACCGGAAGAGGACCCGCAAGGGTCCTCTTTCGTGTACGCGGGGTCCTCAGCAGAGACCTCTCACCAACGAATAAGGGTTCACCGCCGCGCCCCCTCCGGGATGCCACTCGAAGTGGAGGTGGGGCAGGAAGTCGGGTGCGTTCCCCGACGACCCGTTGTAACCGATGACCTGGCCCTCGGAGACGCTCTGGCCATCGCTCACGTCCGCGAAGCTCTCCAGGTGGGCGTAGAAGAAGAGATCGCCGTTGTTGGCGCGGAGCCAGATGGCGAGACCGCTCAGGTTCCCATTGGTGAGTCGGTCGATCGTGCCGGAATAGATGGCGACGATGGGCGTGTTTCGGGCCGCGATCATGTCCACCCCCTGATGTGCACGACCCCCTGAGCGTGCATCTCCCCATGAGTCCGAGAACGAGACCGCCCCGGCGACGGGGCAAGTGCCACCACCCGGGTTGGGTGGTGGAGGCGGATCCTCCGGCGGGAGGGTGGTCGGGGTGGGCTCGTCCGGCGGAACGGTGGTCTCGGTCGGGGTGTCCGGCTCTTCCTCTGTGGTCTCGGTCGACTCCGCCACCGTCGTGGTGGTCGCCTGACGCGCCGCCTCCTCCGCCGCCCGACGGGCTGCCTCCTCGGCGGCTCGTCTTGCCGCCTCTTCGGCCGCCTGTTGAGCCACCAGTTGGTCGTAGACGGCCTGGGCCTCCACCAGACGTCCCTGGAGCTCGCCGGCCTGAGCTTCGAGCTCGGCCGTCAACACCTCTTGCTCGGCGGAAGCCTCCTCGAGACGCCCGGTTTGCCGGTCGAGCTCCTCACGGAACGACCGAAGCTGATTGATCACGTCGATGTCGTTGCCTTTGACATTGCGCAGGTACTCGATGCCCGCCCCATAACTCTCCCCCGCGGCAGAGAACAGCACCTGGATCGAGGCAACGGAAGACGACCCCATGTACATCTCCACCGCCACCTCTTCGAGCTTGGTCTCGGTCTCGGCGATCTTGGCCCTAGCCACTTCGATCGATGCCCCGAGGTCGGTTATCTCCCGCTCGAGGGCGAATTGCCTTCCCCACGCCTCCTGGACCTCGTCGCCCAGGACCTGAGCCTCTGACATGATCTCGTCGACCTCTCGGCGGGCACGGTCGATGTCGTCGTCGGACACCTGGGCGAGGGCGGGCAGCGCCAGGGCCATGGCGAGCAGGGAGGTGAAGATCCGGGTGATGCGGCTCATGTCGAATTGGTGCGAAGGACCACGAGGTCGGGGCCGGCAGAGGCTATCCGGCCCTCCTCGGAGAGCAAGCGCAGGTGCGCCCTCACCGAGCGAGCGGCGAGGGAGTGGAGCGCTCGATCGACGTCTCGGTAAACCACTTCCACGATCTCATCGGTCGACGCGGCACCCGACCTGATCGCCTCGAGGATGTCCTCGTGACGCTGCCTACGATGTGCGAGGTACCAGTCGATCACCCTGTCGGGCTCATCCATGTCGTCTCCGTGACCCGGATGGAGCATGGTGAGACCTTTCCCGCGCAGCTTCTCGAGTGACGCCATGTAGCTGCCCATGTCCTCCACCATGACCGAGGATCCCCCCATTATGTGATCGCCGGTGAAGAGGATGTCGGCGATCCGAAAGCAGAGATGGTCGTCGGCATGCCCCGGGGTGTGGATGACCTCGATCCTCGAGCCTCCCACAGTCAACCCGGAGCCCTCGGCCAGGACGATGTCGGGATCGAATTCCGGGCCGGGGGCATACCCGAAGGCGGGGGCAGCCAGCTCGCCGGCGAGAGGGTTGGCCAGTGGAGCGTGATCCGGGTGGGTGTGGGTCACCAGGACCCCGACGGGCGTCTGACTCATGACCTGCCCGAGAATCCGCTCCATATGGGCCGATTCGACCGGGCCTGGGTCTATGACCACCACCTCTCCTTCGTCCTCCACCAGCCAGGTGTTGGTCCCGGGGCCGGTGAACGGGCCGGGATTGTTGGCGAGGACGCGCTGGATCCTCATGAGTCGTCGGGCATGTGGATGGGGACGATGCTGCCGTCCTCCATGCGCCGGGGTGCGATCAGGGTCCTTCCGTCGGCCCCCTTCGCGGCCGCAACTGCCTCATCGGCGCTTGCCCGCAGGGAAAGCCAGCGGAGATGGGACATTGTTGGGAGGAACATCTGCAGCTCGCCGCGGTCGTGCCCGACCAGCGCCTTCTTCGGCGTGATCCAGACATGATCGACCAGTTCATCGGGGGCGAGCCGGATCTCGGGAGTTGCCCCCACCCGGGCCAGATAGAACCGGGTGTCGAACCTCGACGGGGCCTCCTCCGGGGTCACCCAACGTGAGACGAGAGTGAGCGCCTCTCCATCGAGGCCAACGCCGGCCTGAAGCAATTCGTCGAACAGCTCGGCGCCAAGGGCATCGGGAGAGGGGGCGACACCACGCGTGGTCAGGGCGAGACCTGTCTCTTCGGCCAGCTCTCTCAGGGCGGCAGACCGGAACTCGTGATCGTCACCACCGCCCATCACGACCGCCTCCGCCAGGGCGGAGCGATCGACGGGGTCGACGGCCCCACCGGGGAATGCGGTGAGCCCACCGAAGAAGCCGCGGGCATGCCTCCGCACCATGAGCACCTCGACCGATTCATCAGTGTCCCGGAGCAGCATGACCGTTGCCGAGGGACGCGCCGGGACCGGAGCCTCCATGGGTGCATCCTATGAAGGAGCTCGGACACCGCCGTGATGATCGGGGTCGCGAGGCGACCTGGCAGACTTGGCTCGTGTCGAGCACCAACCCGTATCGCTCGCTGCCGGCGGTGGATCAACTGGTCGAAGCGATGGGTGATAGTGGTCTCCCGCTCGCCCTGCGGGTCGACTGCGCCCGGACCGCCCTCGACCTGGCTCGAGCCGAGATCTCCCGTGGCGGGGAGGCAGACCCCCGCATCATCGCCACCGACCTGGCCAGAGGCCTCCGCCGGTCGGCCGGTGCGACGGTGATCAACGCCACCGGGGTGCTCCTCCACACCAATCTGGGCCGAGCACCTTTGTCGGCGGAAGCAGCCTCCGCCGCCCGAGATGCGGCCACCGGCTACACCAATCTCGAGCTCGACCTCGACGGGGGTGGGCGTGGCGGGCGGGGCGCCTACCTCGCCGCCCTGCTCAAGGCTCTGACCGGCGCCGAGGACGCCCTGGTGGTCAACAACAACGCCGCCGCGGTGCTCCTCGCCCTCGCCTCTACCTCCTCCGGCCGCTCCGTGCCGGTGGCCCGTGGGGAATTGATCGAGATCGGTGGCTCCTTCCGCCTGCCCCTAGTCATGGAAGCCGGCGGAGCGCGCCTGGTCGAGGTCGGCACCACCAACCGGACCCGAATCGGGGACTTCGCCGCCGCCCTCCAAATCCACCACTGCGGAGCAGTCTTGAAGGTCCACCCGTCCAACTACCGTCTCGAAGGATTCGTCCACGAGGTCCCTGTGGGCGAGTTGGCCGCTCTTGCCGCCGAGCGAGGGTTGCCGCTGATCCACGATCTCGGCTCGGGCCTGCTCGACGCCGATGTGCCGTGGCTTGGCACGAGACCCCCAGACTGGCTCGGGGAAGAGCCCGGGGCCCGCCAGTCGCTCGAGGCGGGAGCCGGACTGGTCACCTTCAGCGGCGACAAGCTGGTTGGGGGCCCTCAGGCTGGGATCATCGTCGGCAGATCCGAGCTCGTGACCAGACTCCGCAGGCACCCCCTCGCCAGGGCTCTCCGGACCGACTCGATGACCGATGCCGCCCTCGCCACCACCCTCGAGGCCTACGCCGACGGTGATGCCCGCCGGATCCCGGTGTGGCGCATGGCCATGACGACCGAGGCCGACCTCGCTCCCCGGGTCGAGGCCTTGGCGGAGCTGGTGGGTGGCCGGGTCCGTAACGGCACGTCGGTCACCGGAGCAGGGAGCCTTCCCGGAGTCGGCATCCCGACACCGCAGATCGTCCTCGAGGGAGAGGATCACCTGCACGGTCGTCTCCTCGATGCGGACTGGCCGATCCTGGCCCGGCGTCACGAGAAAGATCTCATCCTCGATCTCAGGGCGGTGGCAGCGCAGGACGACGAGCACATCGCCGAGATGGTGTCCGCTTGCCGCTGATCGGGACCGCGGGACATGTCGACCATGGCAAGTCCACGCTCGTCGAGGCTCTCACCGGCCGCGACCCTGACCGTTGGGCGGAGGAGAAACGCCGCGGGCTGACCATCGATCTGGGGTTCGCCTGGACAACGCTCGGATCGGCCGGTGAGGTCTCCTTCGTCGATGTGCCCGGCCATGAGCGCTTTCTGAAGAACATGCTGGCCGGCATCGAGGCGATCGACGTCGCGCTCTTCGTGGTCGCCGCCGACGAAGGGTGGATGCCTCAGTCGGAGGAGCACCTCGCTGTGCTCGACCTGCTCGGAGTGGACTCCGGCGTGGTGGCCCTCACCAAGACCGACGCCGTGGATGACGAGATGATCGCCCTCATCCAAATGGAGATCGCCGACCGCTTGGTCGGCACCTCGCTGGAATCGGCCCCGATCCTGCCTGTGTCGGCCCGCACGGGCCGGGGGCTCGACGGGCTGAGGGCCGCTCTGGCCGAACGCGCCATGGCGGCCGATCACCCGGGAGACCGACCGCGGCTCTGGATCGACCGGGCGTTTTCGATGGCGGGATCGGGCACCGTGGTCACCGGAACTCTGACCGAGGGCCCGATCCGGGTCGGTGACGAGATCGTGCTCTTCCCGGTCCGAAAGCGGACCCGGGTCAGAGGGTTGCAGAGTCATGAGACCACTGTCGAAGAATCAGCGCCCGGCCGTCGACTGGCCGTCAACATCAGCGGCATCGAGAGATCGCAGGCCGTTCGAGGGAGCATGTTGGGCCTGCCCGGGCAGTGGGATCTCAGTGACAGGTTCACCGCTGTGATCCGCCTCGCTCGATACGTGGACACGCTGGGCACCAAGGGCGCATTCCAGGTTCACCTCGGGAGTGGCGCCCATCCGGCCACCATCAAGCGGCTCGAGAGGGACCATGCCCTGATCACAGTTGCCATGGCTCTCCCGATCAGGACCGGTGATCGATTCATCCTGAGGGAGTCGGGACGCAGGCAGGTAGTGGCGGGAGGCGTCGTCCTCGACCCCGCCCCGGGGCGTCCGTCTCGAGCGATCCAAAACGCCCTCACGATCGACCCCAAGGCAGGGCGCGACGCCATCGCCACCACGCTGCTCGAGATCCGCGGCGTGGACGACCTCGCCCGTCTCGCCGCGCACAGTGGAGGGGGGCACCCCGAGGGGGCAGTGGTGACCGGCGGAGTTGCCGTCGACCCGGAGAGATTCGAGGAACTTCGCTCAGAGGCCGAGCGACTGGTGGCCGAGCATCAGGAACGACATCCCCTTCGACCCGGCCTGCCCCTGGCCACCCTGGCGATCGAACTGGGATCGACGCCGGAGTTGACCGGCCTGCTCGTCGAGGAGAGCACCCTTCTGCGTCGAACGGGGCCCGATGTGACATCGACCCGGCACCGACGGACCCTCGATGTGGAGGCCGAGGCGAATTGGGCCAGAGCCGAGGCGAAGTTGAGGAGCGGGTTGGCTGTGCCCGCAGCCGACGACCTGGGGCTCGATCGCGAGCTCTTGCACCGATTGGTCCGTGACGGGCGTCTGGTCCGGATCTCCGACGACCTCGTGTTCCTCCCCGATCAGATCGAGGCGATTCGAGACCATCTCGCCGCGATGACGTCGCCCTTCACGGTGGCGCAGTTCCGGGATCGCACCGGGCTGTCGAGGAAGTACGCGGTTCCGATACTGGAGTGGGCGGATCGAGAAGGGCTCACCATCCGGCGAGGTGATGAGCGCCGCCTTCGGTGAGCCCGTTTCTCCCGCTGCCGATGGTCATCCGACCAGGGGCGTGCTCCTTCTCTCTATTTCGGTCAGACCTCCCCAGATACCAAAAGGCTCCCGGATCTGAAGTGCATGTGTGGTGCAGGGCATCCGCACCGGACAGACTCCACAGATCGCTTTTGCCTTCATCTCTCTGCGCTCCCGCTCCTCTTTGCGCTCGAATGTCGAAGGCGGAAAGAAGAGGTAGGCATGGGACCCTCTACAGAGGGCGTCCAGTTGCCAATCGTCCATTCCGGACAAATGACTCCTCCCTTGTCTGGCGACAACCGGCGCGAACCTACTCAGGGGGATGCCCTGCGGCAAGGGAGAAAATGGCGATTCAGGGATCTGTTTTCGCGGTCCGTTCCATCGGCTCCACCTCGAGGAACATGCCGTCGACACCTGCGACCGTGATCTCCGATCCCGCTACCAGGCCTGCCTCACGGTGGGCGGTCGCCCGCCACCGTGCGCCGTTGATCTCGACCATACCGTCGGGGTCGAAGCGGTCCAGGGCGATCCCGGTCTCCCCGATCATGCCGTCACGCCCGATGGTGCCCGTCGAGAACCGGGCCCGCTGCACCGTCGGCATGGCGAGCAGGAAGAAGAAGAGGACGGCCAGGACCGAAGGGAGGACCAGATACCACCTGGGGTCGATTTGGCCCGACCCATCCACAAAGAACGTGCCGGCCACCTGCAGCATCACCGCCCCGAGCAGGGTCAGGGCAAGCACCCCGCCCTTCTGATAGGCCGCGGTCAGCACGGCCCATCCCAGGACCGCCAGGCCGAGTGCCCAGGGCTTCACCGGCAGATTGACGATCCCCCATCCCGCCAGGAGCAGGGAGAGGGCGGCGACACCGGCGGCGACGCCAGGCCCGATGGCGAAGAACTCGAACGAGGCGATGGCGAGCCCGACCACCAGGAAGAAGAAGGCCGCCTCCGGGGTTGCGGCCAGACGCCAGAACCTGGTCCCGATGCCCGGCTGGCGGAAGGTGACGGTCTTCAGGGTCACCCCATCCTCGAACGGCTCGAGTGTCTCGACGGTGACCGGTCCCGCCGAGGTCTCGAAGGTGACGCCGTCCAGGCTCTGGAGATACTGGCGAATCGACGGGTAGAGGGCCAGACCGGTCTCGTCCGCTGTCATCGACTCTCCCGTGCCCATCGGTTCACCGGCGATGGCGGGCATCAGATTCATGCTGGACCCGGCCGAGATCGACGCCTGCCCCATTTCGAGGACGATCTGCCCGATTCCCCCGTTGGCCTGGGCGGGGGCGGGGCCAACCCAGGCCGCCACCGGCAAGGGCGGAGACACGAGCGTCTCTTCGAGACGGGTCAGGGCCTCACCGACGAGGACGGCGGGCGAATCGATCTGGAGCACGGCCAGCACCTGGCCCCGCTTGCCGGCTTCGATGATCGACTGGTTCATGAAGTCGAGGGCGGAGACATCGAGCGGGCCGCTGACGTCGATCACGTCGATCCCGGGCTCGGACCCCGTCTCGTCGGTGCAGGCGACGACGAGCATGAACAGGGCGGCGATGAGGACGGCGCGGGCCACGACGACGAGGTTAGGAGTGGGACCAACCCAAGAAGTCGGCCTCGGACACACCACTATTCTGGCCTCGGATGCCGTCCGCCCTCCTCATCGCCGATGCCACCTGGATCGTCAACGACATCCAGGCGTCGCTCACACATGGTGATTGGCGGATCGAGATCCTCGACGACCCGGCTCAGTCGTCAGCCAGGGTCGAGGAGCTCGACCCCGACGTCGTCATCGTCGACCTCCAGGTGGGGAGCATGGGTGGCATGGCGGTGGTCCGTGACATCAGGGCCTCCATCGCTCCCGAGGGGATGCCACGACTGGTCATCCTGCTCGACCGTGAGGTCGACGGGTTCCTCGCCAGGCGGGCCGGCGCCGATGCCTGGGTGGTGAAGCCGTTCACCGACCACGAGCTTCGCCTGGCCGTCGGTAACATGGTCACACCCACGAGCTGATCAAGCGTGTGCAGTTGAGCACGCACAGCGTGTCCGATTGCACACGCTGTCCCGATTGAGCGCTTCTCGCCTAGGGTAAGGTGGCCTCGCCGCACAGCAGTTGGCCGATCCGGCCATGCGATGAGGCCGGATCGTGATTGCGAGAGGAGGAGACATTGTTACCTCGCAAATCACCGTTCTTCGTCACCCGACGAGAGTTCCTGTACTTGAGTGGAGCGGCGGCTCTGGCCGCAGCCTGTGGCACCGGGAGTAGCGCCACCACCACGGTCCCCACGACACTCGCCGGCACTGGCGCCGGCACCACTGCCGCCCCGGTGGAAGGGGGGCCGGAGATGTCCTTCGTCGAGCCGGCCGAACAGCTGAGCGGGGAGCTGAAGATCCTCCTCTGGAGCCACTTCGTCCCGGCCCATGACGCCTGGTTCGATCCCTTCGCCCAGGAGTGGGGCGAGATGGTGGGCGTCGATGTGACCGTCGACCACATCGCAGTCGCCGATGTGCCCGCCGCGATCGCCTCCGAGATCCAATCGGGCCAGCCAGAGCACGATCTGATGCAGTACATCGCGGTCCTCAGCCAGCACGAGCCTTCGGTCGTCGACATGGCCGACGTGGTGCAAGAGGCGGAGAGCCGATACGGCACCATGCTCGACCTGACACGGAGGTCGTCGTTCAACCCCAACACCGAGAAGTACTACGCCTACGCCCCATCCTGGGTGCCCGATCCGGGCGACTACCGGAGGTCGTTGTGGGAGGGAGTCGGTTTCCCCGATGGCCCCGCCAGCTATGACGACCTGCTCCAGGGCGGGTCCGAGATCTTCGCATCCGAGGGGGTCCAGCTCGGCATCGGGATGTCACAGGAGATCGACTCCAACATGGCGTTGCGTGGCCTGCTCTGGTCGTTCGGCGCCGGCATCCAGGACGAGAACGAGAACGTGATCCTCAACTCCGACGCCACGATCGCGGCGATCGAGTACATGAACGAGTTGTTCGCCGGTGCGATGACACCAGAGGTGTTCGCGTGGAACGCGGCTTCCAACAACCAGGGTCTCAACTCGGGCGAGCTGAGCTACATACTCAACTCGATCTCCGCCTATCGCACGGCCCAGGACGAGGGTCTCGAGGTCGCCGATGACATCTACTTCACCCCAGCCCTGGCGGGCCCGGAGACGGCGGTCGTGGCGTCCCACGTGATGTACAACTGGATCGTCCCCGATGCGCCGGACGTCAACGTGTCTGCGGCGAAGGAGTTCCTGTTGCACTACACCGAGAACCTCGCCCCGGTGGCGTGGAACTCGAAGCTGTATGACTTCCCGGCGTTCCCGGACCGGGTTCCCGATCTGACCGGGTGGATCGATAGCGACCCGTTCGGTTCCAACCCGGCAGACAAGCTGAAGGTGCTCAACACCTCCCTGGACTGGGCGACAAACATCGGTCATCCCGGGCCGGCCAACCCGGCAATAGGTCAGATCTTCGGGGAGTCGATCATCCCGGTGATGTTCGCCGAGGCGGCGCAGGGCGCCAAGACCCCGCAGCAAGCAATGGAGGACGCAGAGGCCCAGATCAACGCCATCTTCGACGACTGGCGGGGTCAGGGCCTGGTCGGCGGCGGGTGACCCATACTCGGCGATCGTGGCGGTAGTAGAGGTCCGCGACCTGCGGAAGGAGTTCGGGGACGTCGTCGCCGTCGACGGTGTCGACCTTCGCTCCGAGGAGGGCGAGTTCCTGGTCCTCCTCGGCCCCTCCGGATGCGGCAAGACCACCCTGCTCCGGATGATCGCCGGGCTGGAGCAGCCCACCGAGGGGGAGATCCGGATCGGCGACGAGGACGTGAGCCGGCTGCCGCCTCGTGCCCGCCGTATCGCGATGGTGTTCCAGTCTTACGCCCTGTATCCACATATGACCGTGGCCAACAACATCGCCTTCCCCCTCAAGGCTCAGGGGATGGACTCCGAGGAGAGGAACCAGAAGGTCGAGTGGGCCGCCGGCCTGTTCGGCATCGAGCGTCTCCTGCAGCGGCGCCCCCGCCAGCTCTCGGGAGGCGAGCGGCAGAGGGTGGCCCTGGCCAGGGCGCTGGTGAGGGAACCGACGGTCTTCCTCCTCGACGAGCCGTTGTCGAACCTGGACGCCAAGCTGCGCGCCGCGGCTCGGGACGACCTGATGGAGTTCCAGCGCCGGATCGGGATCACGACGATCTACGTCACCCATGACCAGGTCGAGGCGATGGGCATGGGGGACCGGATCGCGGTCATGGATCACGGGAAGATCCGCCAGCTGGGCACCCCGGAGGAGGTGTATCACCACCCGGCTGACGTGTTCGTCGCCCAATTCCTCGGGTCGCCGCCGATGAACTTGCTCGAGACTGCCGGTTTTCTGTTCGGTTTCCGGCCCGAGCAGTTCCTCCCCGAGGGAGTGGCCGCCGACGAGGGCACCCGGGTCCCCTTCACCTTCCACGTCAACCGGATCGAGTACCTCGGCTCGGAGCGATTCCTCTACGGATTCATCCGGGAGTACGACGAGACCCGGGTCATCGCCATGCTCCCCGCCACGGTGACACTTCCCATCTCGATAGACCAGGATCACAAGTTCTCGGTGGCGAAGGACCAGCTCCGGTTCTTCGATTACGACGACGGCGTCAAGATCGCCCCGCAGCCCCTGATGAGATGAAGCTGTGAGATGACTTCGACGACGACCCGGCCGCCCCGCTACCTGGGTGACAATCCTCGGTTCCTGGCCGGCCTGTTCATGTCACCTGCCGTCATCTACATCATCGCCCTGGTGGGGTTCCCCTTCGTGCTGGCCATCATCTACGCATTCACCGACATCAGCACCGGCAACCCCGACCTGGAGTTCGTCGGATGGGCCACCTTTCGCAGGGTGCTGGCGGATCCCGTGTTCCGCGGTGCGCTCTGGAACACATTCCTCTTCGCCGTGCTCGCCAATGTGCTGGTTGTGATCCTGGCCACCGCCCTGGCCGAGATCCTGATCCGGGACTTCAAGGGCAAGTGGCTGGTGCGATTCCTCGTGCTCCTCCCCTGGGTGGCCCCGGTATCACTGGCCACGATCACCTGGCTCTGGACCCTGGACTCGATCTTCTCGCCCATCGACTGGGTACTCCGCCAGGTAGGGGTGATCACAGAGAACGTGTACTGGCTGGGCCGGCCCGGCACGGCCATGACTTCGGTGATCGCCGTTCAGGCCTGGCGGATCGTTCCTCTCGCGGCCGTGATCGTCCTGGCCGGTCTCATTGCCATCCCCAAGGACATAAACGACGCGGTCGCCGTCGACGGGGCGGGGTTCTGGCGGAAGATGTTCCAGGTCACCATCCCCCTGCTCGCACCGATCATCGCGGTGGCCGTCTTGTTCGGCGTGATCCTCACCATCTCCGACATGAGCGTGGTCTACGTGCTGACCCGGGGCGGCCCCACCAACTCGACACAGGTCCTGTCCACCTGGGCCTTCATCAAGGGGATCGAAGGCGGTGCCCTGGCCCAGGGAGCGGCCGTGGCGCTCTTCCTCCTGCCGGTGCTGATCGGGATCACCGCGGTGGTGCTTCGTCTCGCCCGACGCCGCGAGGTCTTGTGAGGTGAGAGCGGCAGCGCGAATCACGCTCGACCCGGGTCGCCCCCCAGAAGTGGAGGTGTTGTGAGGTGACGGACACCACCACTTGGGCCGAGACCGACGTCGGCGCCCTGCAGCGGCAGGCCGACCGGCGACATCGTTGGGGCAGGATCGGGCTCTATTCCGGGGCGACCCTCTTCGCCTTCCTGGCCGCTTTCCCCTTCAGCTGGGCCCTGATCAGCATGTTCAAGCAGTCCAACGACCTCTACGTCAAGGAGAACAACCCGTTCTGGTTCAACGAGGCCCCGACCCTCGAGCACCTTCGTCTTCTCTTCCTCGAGACCAACTACCTCACCTTCATAAGGAACACGGTGTTGGTGGGGCTGGCTGTGACCGCCATCACCCTCGCCATCTCACTGCCCGCCGCCTATGCCCTGGCCCGTCTCCGGCTGCGCTGGGGAGAGCGGATGGGGATCGCCATCTTCCTCGTCTACCTGATCCCGCCAACACTGCTCTTCATCCCGATGACCCGGGTCATCACCAGCCTCGGTCTCCAGGAATCGCTGCTCTCCCTGATCCTCGTCTATCCCACCATCACCATCCCGATCTCGTCGTGGCTGTTGATGGGGTTCTTCAAAGGCATCCCGATGGACATCGAGGAGCAGGCGATGGTCGACGGCCACAGCCGGATGGGGGCGATCGCCCGCGTAGTGCTCCCCTTGATGTTTCCCGGGATCATCGCAGTTGTGGTGTTCGCCTTCACCCTGTCCTCCCACGAGTTCATCTATGCCCTCGCCTTCAACAAATCGTCGGCGGTCAAGACCATCGCAACCGGTGTGCCCACCGAGCTGGTGCGGGGCGATGTGTTCTTCTGGCAGTCGCTCCAGGGGGCTGTGATCATGATCGCCGTTCCGATCGCCCTTCTCTTCAACGCCTTCCTCGACCGCTTCATCAGTGGCTTCACCATGGGTGCGGTCAAGGGCTGACGAGACCGGCCCGCTCCAGGAACCCTCTCACCGTCGCGGCCAACTGCACACCAGAGGACAACCCTGGATCGTTGTGGTCCATCCCCTCCATCTCCACCAACTCCTTGGGCCCAGGGGCCGCCTCGAACACTCGCCGACTCAGTGAGGGCGGGACGATCGAGTCGCGGCCCCCCAGCACGACCAGGAGCGGTACCTCGATGGCGGCGACCTGGTCCTCGACGGGGTAGCGATCCTTGAGCAGGAACGACGGGACCAGCGGGTAATGGGCCCGGGCCATGTCGCCGAGGGAGGTGAAGGGCGAGCGAAGGACGAGCGCATCGGGTGGGAGCCGGGTCGCCAGCCCGGTGGCCACGCCTCCGCCCAGCGACTCGCCGAAGAACACGACCGGGAGCGGGGAATCGAAGACGACCTCGGCCAGGGCTTCCGCATCGGTGACGAGGCCCTCCTCCGTGGGGCTGCCTGCGGTGCCCCCGTAGCCCCGGTAGTCGAACAGAACCACCTCCATGCCCTCCACCGCCAGGCTGCGCGCCAGCGGGAGACGGTGAGCCTTGTTGCCGGCGTTCCCGTTGAACACCAACACCCTGGCCACCGACTCGCCCACCGCCGGCACCAGCCAGACCCGATGAACGAGCCCGTCCGCGGTCTCCGCCGTCCTGACCGGCACGTCGCTTGGAGCCGTCGGCACTTCGCGGTCGGGCAAATAGACGATCTGGCGTTGGGCGAGCCAAAGCCCTGCGGTGAGCAACACCAATGCCCCGACCACCCAGGCCAGTGATGTCAGCACCCTTTCGATTCGGGCTCGCACATCGGTAACAAGCATGCCAGCCGGGGGGTTATGGTCGCCCCAGCGGTCGACGAAGGAGACGACATGACTCTCGATGTGGAACAGACGACGATCACCGAGCCCGTACCCGGGTCCGACGTGCCTGTCCAGCTCATGTATGTCGAGACGTGGGACGGTCTGTACACCCCGATCGGGCTGCGGATCCCCTCAGGGGAGGGACCCCATCCGGTGGTCCTGCTCGCATCTGGTAACGGCGGCGGTGGGATGCCCTGGGTCCGCCAGGCCGTGGCCGAGAAGGGCTACATCATGGAACGGCTCCTGGAGGCGGGGTATGCCTGCGCCTGGCTCCGGTATCGGACCGAGGTCGAGTTGGGATATGAGCTCGGCGGGCCGCTGATCCGGGGTGGGCGTCAGGGTCGTGAGCTCTTCAATCGCTCCCCTCTCGAGTACGAGGACGAGATCGCCGTGGTCGAGTTCCTCAGGACCAGGCCCGAGATCGACCCCGATCGGGTGGCGCTGATCGGGATGAGCCACGGCGGGGAGATGGTGCTGAAGCTCACCTCCGACTACGACGGTGTGGCGGTGGCAGTCGCATCCGAGCCCGCCTCACATGAGTTCCTCTCGCTCACCCCCGATAACACTGCCTTCGTCGATCCCGAGACGGGTCTGCGCAACATCGAGGAGATGCAGATGACGGAGATCGAAAAGGTGAGATCTCGAATCGACGAGACCAAGGCGAGGGAGCGGATCTCCACCATCAACACCCCGATCCTGGTCATGGGTCGGGAGGAGGATCATCTCCAGGGGATATTCCGCACCACGTACGACCTGCTGGCCGAAGAGGGGAAGGACGTGGAGTGGGTCTCGTGGGACCATCCGGTACATGGCTACATCTATCCCGAAAGGGGCCCCGATGGCGCCTACGTGGTAGACGAGGTCCAGACGGCGGCGATCGACGGCATCATCGAGTACCTGGATCGGCATCTCAAAGGTTGACTCCACGAATGGACCGGGCGTTGCCACCCGTTCACCCTTGGTTGCGTGACACGGGGTGGTCATATATCGTGCAATACCAGCCCAGCAAACGATTGCGAACTAGCGGAGGAGCAGACGATGACGGGCGGCGGGAGCGTGACATACTGGTCAACGTGACCAGGATCCGTTTCGTTCGGGTTGGGATCGGGGTCGACCATGGGCGAGCTCGATGACCCTCAGTGTGAGCACGACTCAGGAGCAGGCGACCCGTCCCCTGGTGGCATCGGTCCGAGACCTTCGGGTCCACTTCGAGACGAAGGCCGGTGTGGTCCACGCGGTGGATGGCATCACCTTGGAGATACGGGACGGCGAGACCCTGGGACTGGTCGGTGAGACGGGCTGCGGAAAGAGCGTGACGGCTCGCTCGTTCATCAGGCTCGTCCCCAGCCCGCCGGGGATCTACGCCGGCGGTCAGATCGACTTCTGGTCGAACGAGGCCCGTCAGGCCAAAGAGGGCCCCATCGACCTCCTCGAGATCTCGGACAAGGACATGCTGAGGATCCGGGGCGACCGGATCGCGATGATCTTCCAGGACCCAGGCAAGGCGCTCAACCCGGCCCTGTCGATTCGGAGTCAGGTCGCCGAGGTCTTCTACCAGCACCGGTCCGAGGAGATCCTGGACGCATTGGGGCCACACGTGCCACGCATCGTCCGACGGGCTGCAAAGCAGCGGACGACCAGTCTCGAGCGTCTGTTTCTCAGGTTCCCCCCGTTTCGGTCGAAAGCGGCCCAGTTGAGGTCGATCGTGGACGAACTAGTCGCGCAGGCCCTGAGCGAGACCCAGATCGCCAACCCCCGCAAGATCATGGACAGCTATCCGCACGAGCTCTCTGGTGGCATGAAGCAGCGAGTCCTGATTGCACAGGCGCTCGCCTGCAATCCCGACCTCCTCATCGCCGATGAGCCGACTACGGCGCTCGACGTCACCATCCAGGCACGCATCCTCGAGCTCATCGCCGAGCTGCAGGCCCGCCTCGAGACGTCTGTCCTCTACATCAGCCACGACCTTTCCCTGGTCAAGGAGATCTGCGATCGGGTGGCCGTCATGTATGCGGGACGGATCGTGGAGACCGGCACCACCCAGGAGGTCTTCGCCAACCCGAGGCACCCCTACACCAGGGGCCTGATGGCGGCGGTGCCCTCTGCCACACACCGACGCGGTCAGCTGGCGGCAATCCACGGCAACGTCCCCGAGCTGATCGAGCCGCCGCCGTCGTGCCACTTCCACACCCGATGCCCGTATGCGGTCGACATCTGCCGCAGCATGGACCCCGACACGCTATCGGTGGGTTCTTCTCACACCGTTGCCTGCTTCGCCTACGAGTCGCGCGATTTCGGCATGCCTCTCCCCACCCTGGACTGGTGATCGGATGACGACCTCGATAGCCGGGCTCGGGACACAGGAGAAGACCACCGCGGGGCGCGCTGTCATCTCCTTGCGGGGAGTGGAGAAGCACTTCCCGATCAAAGAAGGCGCAATGCAGCGTGTGGCGGGCCATGTCAGGGCCGTCGACGGGGTGACGTTCGACATCCGCCCCGGGGAGACGGTCGGCTTGGTCGGGGAATCGGGATGTGGCAAGACCACCCTCGGCCGATGCATCAGCGGGCTGGTGCCACCCAGCGGGGGAAAGATCTATTTCAGGCTGACCGACGCGGACGCAGCCACCCTCGACGACATCGACGCCACACCCGACGACCGACGCACCAAGGAGCAGCTCGCCCAGCTGCAGCGGATCGACGCCGATCACCGCATCGACCAACTGGGGGGGAAGGCGTTTCGCGCGTATCGCCGCAACTGCCAGGTCGTCTTCCAGGACTCCTTCAGCTCGCTCAACCCTCGCCAGCTGGTCAAGGACACGGTCGGACGACCTCTGCGGATCTGGAAGGAGGCATCGGGCCAGGAGCTGACCGAAAGGGTGGTCTCCCTATTGGAGAGCGTGGGTCTCGGCCGTCAGCATCTCTACCGCTTCCCACACCAGTTCTCCGGGGGGCAGAGACAACGCATCTCGATCGCTCGGGCCCTGGCGCTCGACCCCGAGTTCATCGTGCTCGACGAGCCCACCAGCGCCCTCGACGTCTCGGTGCAGGCTCAGATTCTCAACCTGTTGCACGAGCTGCAGCAGAAACGCGGTTTGACCTACATGTTCATCAGCCACGATCTGGGTGTGGTGAGACTCATGAGCGACCGCATCGCGGTCATGTACCTGGGCAAGGTCGCCGAGCAAGGCACCGCCATCGAGCTCTTCGAGTCTCCACGCCATCCCTACACCGAGGCTTTGCTGGCTGCCAATCCCGACATCAACGCCGAGACCTCCGAGATGAAGGGCCTGCGAGGGGCGGTCCCCGACCCGGCCAACCCACCCGAGGGCTGCCGCTTCCACACCCGCTGTCCGGTGGCCACCCCCATCTGCGGGTGGGAGGTGGACGACGCGGTGGCATGGCTCGGGACGCACGAGACGATCCTTGCCGGGCTCACCGGCGTCGAGCGCCGCTCCAACTTCGACGCCACCCTGGCCTTCGGAGACGCGGCGGCGGCGGCCGCCGTGGGTCACCAGGTCGAGAACGGTGACATCCCCGCGTCGATGAAGGCGGCATTGGAGAGCTTCTCGACCGATGGCAACAAGGTAACCCTGACCTTCAATCCGGAGGGGCCGGTCGAGCTCGAAGATGTGGGAGGTGGCCATCTCACTGCCTGTGTGCTCCACACCTCTCGGCGCCACAGGATCTGACCCCCGGCGTCGTCAGCCCTGCAGGGCGGACATGAAGAGCCTCACCGCGGCGAACCCGAGGAGCGCGAGCACGATCAGCTCGAACGCGCGCTGATCGAGGCGTCGGCCCAGACGGATCCCGATCGCGGTCATCACCAACACGGGCAGGATGGCCAGCAGCGCTTGCACCGTCCGTTCCTCGGTGAACGCTCCCAGGACGACCAGCGTCACGAGCTGGATGAGCCCGAAGATCTGGAAGGTCAGGCTCAGCATGTAGATGAGTGACGACCTGGACATGCGGAGACTGTGCAGATAGGTCGTTATCAACGGGCCGGCAGTGCCGGTGGCGCCGAGGAGGCCACCCCCGACCAGGCCCATGGGGGCCGCCAGCCGCCGCGCGGTCTCCGGTTTGAGCCCGAACTCAGGGTCGGCCACGTAGCGCCAGATGTAGAGGACGATGACGACCCCGATGACCACGGACAGCACCCTGTCGTCGAGCTCAGTGAGCAGATAGGTGCCGGCGATGGTGGCGACCGTGCCCACGGCCAGGAAGGGGATCATCACGAAACCGGTCCCTTCGGCCCCTGACCGGTGCTCCCACAGCAGCCATCCGTTCGAGACCATGTTGGCCAGCGACAGGACCACCACCGCATGCTCGACACTGGTCAAGCCGGCGATGAAGGGCACCGCCAGGAGAGGGCCACCCATCCCGGCCACCCCCTTGACCAGGTAGGCAACGGAGATGACGACCAGGATGAGGATCAGCTCGCTGCTCATGAGACAGGGCCGATCCGTCCGGGAACGGTGTGAGGGACAGCAGTCAGGTCTATTCCGAGGGGGCGGTGAGATCCGGTGGGTTGAGCCCGATGGCGCGGAGCATCCCCAGTTCGTCCCCGAAGTACCAGGCTTCGGCGATCAACCCGTCCTCGACGCGCCATAGACCCACCTCCACCACGTCGATGTGACGGCCCGTGGCCGGGATCCCGTAGAGGGAGCCCGTGTGGGTGCCGACAACTCTGAAGATGCCCCATACCTTGTCGCCCTTTGCCGTCAGATCGATCAGCACGTTCTGACGGTCCCTCATCGAGTCGTCGTCCATGCCCCCGGGCCCGTTGTGGTCCCAGAGATCGCCGATGTGGGTGAAACCGGCCCGGTGACGCTTGAAGCCAGGAGCAAGGAAGGGGGCTCGCTCCGACACCTTCGCCGCCCGATAGGCGGCCACGACGGCCAGCGCCTCGGCTTCCTGGTCGGTGCAGGCGCATTGTTGGGGGCCGAAAAGGGATATGTGTGGGTGTTCGATCATCAGAGCTCCACGATCGGTCGCACGGCCTCACGGGACTCGAGGGCCGCCAGTGCCTCGGCGACGGAGTCGAGCGGATAGACATGTGTGAGCAGAGGGCTCAGATCGACCTTGCCCGAGCGCATCAACGCGATCATCGCCGGGTAGGCGTTGGGGCTCGATCGGATGCCCATCAGATCGACCTCGTCCAGGGTGAGCCGATCGATGTCGATCGACGACGTCTTGCCACCGGTCAGCCCGAGGAGGGCGATTCGACCTCCTCGTCGTACGGCTCCGGTGGCCTGGGCCGGCACCTCCGGGTTTCCGCTGCAGTCGAGGACATAGTCGGCTCCCCGGCCCCCGGTACGGTCCCGGATGCCGGCCACGGGGTCTTCTGACTCGTAGTCCACGACATCGTCACACCCCATTCGCCCAGCCAAGTCGAGTCGGCTTCCCCGGCCCACCATGATCGTCTGGGCGGCTCCCGAGGCAGAGGCCACCGCCGCGGCGAGGAGCCCGAGGAGGCCAGGACCGAAGATCGCCACGCTGGAGCCGGGTAGGAACTCGACCCTGCGCAGGGCGTGCACGGTCAGGGAGCCCTGGTTCACCAGTGCCCCCTCCAGCGGGCTGACCGTTTCGGGCAGCTTGTGCAGCATCTGCGCAGGCCGCACCGCGTACTCGGACAGGGCACCGGGGGCGGTGTGCCCGTACAACCGGTACCCCGGCGTCCCCGCCTTCTCGCAGAGGTTGTAGCGACCACGTCGGCACATGGCGCAACGGCCGCAGCCGACGTGATTCTCGGCCACCACCTGATCTCCAGGTCGCAGGTCAAGGTCCTCGAGGCCGTCACCCAGGGCCACCACCTCGCCGGACCACTCGTGGCCCATGACGAACGGAAGCGAGGGGGGCCAGCCACGAGCCTGGAAAGCACCGTGGACCATCTTCAGGTCGGTCCCGCAGAGACCACATGCCTTGACGCGGAGGAGAACCTCTCCTGCGGCGGGCTCGGGGACATCGACCTCCTCGACCGCGAGGTCGTTCCATCCCCGGAGGACGGCGGCGCGCATCTTGGTCATTGGCTGTCCTCGGATCGACGCTCCACCAGCGCCTTCCAGACCTCCTCCACCGACCCGGCGATGTGCGCTGCCACCACGTCGATGATCTCCCGGGCGCGCTCCTCGGTCACTGACGTGGGAGTGCCATACCAACCACTCGAGGCGACCTCTCTGAAGTCCTTCATCACGGGGAAGACGTCGCGACGACGGAAGAGGGCGTGACCGTCCGACCCTTCTTGCACCGGATCACCCCCGGCCAGCTCCTCGAGCCTCACCAGCGACGGGTCATGAGTCAGGACCGCGGCGGTCTCCATCGAACCGGCATGGGTGAACTCCATCTCGTCGGGGAACAGGCCATGGGTGACCACATGGGCCTCGGCCACGATCACACGCATCGGGTGAGCGGCCTGCACCTTGTCGGCGGCGACACGGATGGCCGGCGTGTTGCCCTCGTGCCAGTTGACGACCACGACTCTGTCCACGCCGGCCGCCGAGAGCCCTGCGGACACATCGAGCATCAGGGAGGTCAGGGTGGCCGGGGTGATCGTGAGCGACCCGGGCCAGGGGAGGTGGTAAGGAGCGACGCCCAGTGACGAGAGGGGCAGGACCGGGGCGTCGAGTCGCTCTCCGACCCGGAGCGCGATGGCCAATGCGGCGAAGGCATCGGTGCCAAGGGGCAGATGGGCCCCATGTTGCTCGATGCTCCCGGTGACCAGGACCGCCGTTCCCCTCCCGAGCGCCTCCTCGGCCTGGGGTTGGGTCATGTTGGCGAGGAGCAGACGATCCAAGTTCAATTCGGTCACCCTCCTGGCTCGACATCTGCACTGCCATCGTTCCCGGTGGGTCGAGACCTGCGCAAACGGTTGTTCAGAGGGTAACGCCCGGAGACACGCCCTGTCAGGTCGAGGTTTCAGCTGGTGGGACGGCTGTGGATCCCCTGACGATCAGCTCCGGAGTGACCAGGTGGGTCTCCGGGGGGCGCCCCGGATCGGCGATGGTCTCCAGCAGGAGACGGGCCACGCGACCTCCCAGCTCGTATTGGGAGATCCGCACCGTGGTCAGGGATGGGGAGAACCGGTCGCTGTAGGGCATGTCGTTGAAGCCGACCACCGAGACGTCGTCAGGGCATGATCGGCCACTGTCCCGGATCGCATCGATCGCGCCGAGGGCGAGCCGGTCGTTGGCGGCGAGCACCGCAGTGGTTTCGGGGTGCTCCTCCAACAGCTGACGGGTGACCCGATGCCCTTCCTCCTCGGTGTGACGACGGGCGAGCCGATGAATCCCGGTGATCCCCCTTGCCTGGAGGAGGTTCTCGAAGGCGGCGAGACGGTTCACCGTCGAGGAAACGGCCTCCGGCCCCCCGACGTGCACGATGTGGCGATGGCCCAGGGCGAGCAGGTGCTCGACCGCCATCCGTGTGCCGGCGAGGTCATCGGGAAGTACCGCGCTCACAGCCGGTAGGTCCGCGGCGCGGTTGAAGAGGACCACCGGGACATCCTGGGCCACGATCCCGGCCAGCACCGGGTCGTCTTCGCGGGCGACCCCGTACATGAGGCCATCGGCCTGCACCCCGAGCATTGCCGCGACCTGGGACTCGGCATGTGCAGGGTCGTCGTCGGTGCTGGCGAGGATCAGCGAGTAGCCACCGGCGTACAGGACGTCGCCCGCGCCCCTGGTGATCCCGGCCTGATACAGGTTTCCCACGTCGGGGACCACCATTCCGACAACCAGGGTGCGCCCGGTGCGCAACGCCCGAGCGATGTTGTTGTGCCGGTACCCCAGGCGGCTGGCGACATCACGTATCCGCTCCTCCGTGTCCTGGGTGATGCGCCCGGCGGCGGCCTGGCCGTTGAGGACCCTCGACACCGTCGACACGTGGACGCCGGCCTCCCTGGCCACGTCGCGCAGCGTTGGCGCTCTCGACCCCCGCGTATCGTCGCCGACCACCGACGAGCTCATGACGCGAGAGTACCTGTGGGTGAATCGCGGTCCGGCCCCCTCGATGATCAATCCTCAAGTGACCAAACGGTCGAGGGAGTCGGGGAGGAATCGCCAAGCGAGGACCGCGGGGACGACGAGGACCAGCGCCACGAAAGCGAAGGCCGCAGTCCGCCCCACAGCCTCGAACAAGGCACTCACCACCACCGGTCCGGCAATCAGCCCGAGGTCACCCACGAACCGAAACCGGCCCAGTTGGGTGCCGACCCGGGACGAATCGGTGATGTCGCCGAGGATGGTGGCCGCAACGGGCACGGCGAAGCTCGCCAATGACATGATGACGATGGCTGACAGCCAGGACGCCATGCTCGGCTCGAGAGCGAGAAGAGCGACCCCCGCCGCCTGCACGATCAGCCCGGGCACCAGAGCGGCCTTGCGCGACACGCGATCCGACAGGATCCCACCCACGATGGTGCCCGCGAACCGCGCAACTCCTCCCAAGCCGAGCGCGAGCCCGATCGCAGCGGTGCCCAGGCCGAGGTCATCGGCCCCGATCAGTGGGACGAGTGTCTGAGGAACCGCCCCGAGAGTGAGGAACACAGCGAACGAGACACTCTGCAGGACCAACACGGGCACCAAATGAGGCCTCGCGACGCCCACGGGATCAGATTCTCCTCCCCACTTCGGAGCGGTGGCGGGGACCGATTGCCCGGGCCTTACCAGGAGCAGGACGACGGCGGTCACCGTCGCCACCGCGCTCGCCACGAACATCGTGACGCGCCAGCCGCCGGCAGAGGCGAGCACACCTGCCACGGCCGGCCCCAACGCCTGCCCCCCGAGGAGCGCGGCCGAGAACACAGCCATAGAGGTGCCACGGTGACTGTCCCCGCCGACATTGGAGAAGAACGTCATGCCGGTGGCATTGGTCGTCGACGAGGAGACGCCGAGAGCGAAAGCGCCGATGTAGATGGTGAGCGCCGCCACCGACATACCCATGACGAGACTGCCGGCGGCCACTCCTACGGCGGACAAGGCGATGAGGCTGCGCGCCCTCACCCGGTCGGCGAAGTGACCACCCGGAAGATCTGCGACGAGCCGGCCGACGGCGAAGATGGTCGTCACCAATCCCAGCTGGAAGGTGGTCATGGCCAGCTCCCGACCGAGCTCGGGGAGGAGGGGGACTCGAAAGAATGCAATCGCGGTGAGGGTCAACACCGCGCCCGACACCAGACCGGGCTCTCTCAGACCTCCGCTGACCCGGAGCTGGTGCAGATAACCTCGCATCGCTGAGCGAGGGATCCTACAAACGATTGTGCACGGGGAAATTGTCTCAATCGACTGACTCGGAGGGACGGATGAGGGCGGCCCCGGGTCCACCACGATTGGCCTGGTTCAGGATGTCGAGAGGCCTGGAGTGCCTCAACGACCTTCGGTGCGGGGGTCGAGCACGTCCCGGAGGCCGTCCCCGACCAGGTTGAACGAGAGGGCCCAGAGGAAGACCATGAGTCCGGGGAAGGTGGAGGTCCACCAACGCCCGGCGACGATGTCGGCCTGGCCCTCGCTGACCAGGGTGCCCCACTCCGCCTGGCCGGCGACGGCGAGGCCGATGAAGGCCAGCGTCGCGCCCAACAGCACGGCATGGCCCATGTCGAGCGTGGCCTGTACCGCCACAGGGGTGAACGAGTTGGGCAGGATCTCCCTCCTGATGATGCCGAACCTGGAGTCGCCGATGACCCGTGCCGCGTCGACGTAGTCCTCCTCCCGAACTTGGAGGATCTGGCTGCGGATGATCCGGGCATAGCGCGCCCACATGATCACGGCCAGGGCGACCACGATGTTGGCGAACGACGGCCCCAGCACGGCGGCGATGGCGAGGGGGAACACCAGCGTGGGTATGGAGAGGAACACGTCGACGATCCTCATCAGGAAGGCATCGACCTTGCCCCCGACGATCCCGGCCGTGCACCCCACGATCAAGCCCAGGAAAACCGCGCCGGCGACGACGTACAAGGAGAGTTGGAGCGAGAGTCGGGCGCCCCACACGATCCCATAGAGGACATCCCCGCCCAGGCGGGTGGTGCCGAGAAGATGACCCTCCGTTCCCGGCGGCACCGCCACAGCGCTCAGATCTCTGGGCATCTGATAGGCGCCGCGAGGGTTCACGTCGACGATGAACGGGGCGAAGATGGCCATGCCGAGGAGAAGGACGATGATGAGGGCGCCCACCGCGGTGCTGCTCCGGCTGAACACCTCTTTGGCGGTCCCGAGTAGACGCCGGGTCCTCACCTTGGCGGGCGTTTCCCGGATCACCGCCGGGGCTTTCTCGGCGCGCACAGCGTGGAACAGCATGGCTAGGACTTCCTCAACATGACACGCCGGTCGAGGTACCCATACATGACGTCGACCAGCATGTTGATGGTCACGAAGAGAATGCTGGTGAAGATGACGAAAGCGAGGGTGGTGCCCTGATCACCACTGAGGACCGAGCTCGCCATCCAACTGCCCAGCCCGGGCCAGCCGAAGATTGTCTCCACCACGACGGTCCCTTCGAACATGATCCCGATCGAGAGACCGATCACGGTGATGGTCGGGATGAAGGCGTTCCGCCGGGCATGACGCCGGACCACGAGTCTCTCGGGGAGGCCACGGGCACGGGCGGCATCGACGTAATCCTTCCCCATCTCCTCGAGGAGTGAGGAGCGCATCATCCTGGTCACGATGCCGACTGCGGCGTAGCCGAGGGTCAGGGCCGGGAGGACTAGATGCCATAGGGCGTCTTTGAGAGCATTCACGTTCCCGGCGAGGATCGCATCGATCGTGTAGAAGTTGGTCGGGTGGGAGATGCTGGCCCAGATGTCGGGATCGGACCTCCCGTGGGGGAACCATCCGAGGTAGGACCAGAAGATGATGAGGAGGACGATTCCCAACCAGAAGGTGGGCATGCTCGCCCCGCCCACGGCGACGACGCCGGCGACCTGGTCTCCCACGCGATTGCGACGACGCGCCGCGAAGGTGCCGAGTCCCACCCCCAAGGCCACCGCCCAGAGGGCCGCGAAGGCCCCCAACTCGAACGATGCCGGGATCCTCTGTCTGAATACGTCGACCACCGGCGCGGCGGCCACCGCCGACCAGCCCAGATCGCCCTGCACCACCCCGCCCAACCAGGCCAGGTATTGCATTGGGAGCGGCTCGTCGAGGTTGAAACGCTCCTCGAGGGCGGCGATCTCCTCGTCGGTCATCCCCGGCTCCAGATAGGGGCCGATCGGCGTGCCACCGATACGGGTGAGCGCGAAGACCAGGATGCTCACCATGATGATGACGAGGGGAAGCCCCAAGAGACGTCGCCCTATATACCTGTGCACCAGTCAAGCTCCCTGCGGCCAGTCTACGTCACCGCGCCCGGCAGTCACCCTGACCCACCGGGATAGTCGAGGCGATTTCGGGATCTGGGACGGTGGTTACCTCACTTGTCGTATATGGCCCAGTACTGCGACGGGCGCGGCCACATCGGGTTCTCGATGTGGCCGGTCACCCAGTCGCCGGCGGCGGAGGGTGCGCCCTCGTTGGCCGGCATGATCCACATGGCCTCCTCGTAGAGGACGCTCTGGATCTCGGAGAGGATGTCCAGGCGCTCCTGCTCGTCGAGCGCGGTACGGGCCGAGTTGATCAGTTCGTCGATGGCGGCCGGGTCGGAGTACCCGTCAACGAAGCTGTTCACAGCCCCGTACCTTCCGTCTGAGATCGCGCTGTCGAAGAGATAGGCATCCGGGGTGCTGTATTGCGAGCTGGTGTAGGACCACATCCCGGTCGGGAGCGGGTCGGTGGCCAGCACCTCGTCGAACTGCGCCTCGGGCACGGCAAGGACGTTGACGTGGAAGTTGGGGTTGAGAGCCTCGACGCTGTCCTTGAGGGTCAGCGCCGCCCCGGTGAACCCCTCATGGGTCTGGTCGCTGTAGATCGAGACGGTGAATCCCTCTTCCCAGTAACCGGCCTCGGTGAAGAGCTGCTCGGCCATGTCCGGGTCGGTCTCGTATATCGGGGCATCGGGGTCGTAGCCATACATCTCCACCGGGAGGACGAAGCTGTTCCGTCCGCCCAGGCCACCCAGGATCCCGTCGATATAGCCCTGGTAGTCGAAGGCGTAGTTGAACGCCTGCCGGATCCGAACGTCCTGGAAGAAATCGAGCGGAATGGTGTCTCCTTCGGGCAGGGAGCCCTCGGCGATGTTCATGTTCATCCCGATCTGGAGGACCTGCAGGTCGAGGATGTCGGTGTTGACCACGGCATGCTCGATCCCCTCGAAGGAGGGAACGTCGGTGGGGCTGATGTCGACGATGTCGTACTCACGGGCCTGGAGACCGGTAGCCGGCGAGTCGACGATCAGCTCCCAGCGCACCGGCAGATGGGCCGGCTCGCCCCAATAGTCGGGGTTGATGTCGAAGCTCATGCGGTCGGCACGTTCCCAACTGGTCAGCGTGTAAGGGCCGGTGCCCACCATGTTCTGGGCCATGTACTCGTTGGGCTGCCCGGCTGCGATGCCTCCATTTTCTTCCACGGCGTCCTGACTGACCACCGACGCCACCGGGTGGGCGGCGAGGAATGCGAGGAACGAGGCGTCGACCTGACTCAGGGTGACCTCGAATGTGAGGTCGTCCACCACCGTCGTCTCAGCCACGTTGTCGAAGAGCGGGGCCTGGCCCTCGGGCAGATTCATCTCCACCACCCGGTCCCAGGAGTACTTGACGTCTTCGGCGGTCATCTCGGTCCCGTCCGAGAACACAACGCCCTCCCGGAGGGGGAAGGTGTAGGTGAGCCCGTCCTCGGAGATGAGGCCGTTGTCGAGGCTGGGAACCTCGGTGGCCAGCGACGGGGTAACGGCGCCGTCTTCCGGGGCGAGGGCCACAAGCCGGTCGTACACGTTGAGGATCACGTCCATGCCGACGTCATTGCCATTGACGGCGGCAGGGTCCAGGTTGAAGACGTCGTCGTTGACCGTGGCGATGAGCACATCGGGGTTGGGCACATCACCTGTCGCCTCACCCCCGGTGGTAGCCGTGGTGTCTTCGGTGCCGCCAGTGCTACAAGCGGCGACGACCAGCGTGACGACGGCCAGCAGGGCCAATGTCCTCATCGCAAACGGATTTCGTCCCATGATTCCTCCTCATGCAGGGCTAAACGCCATGGCCAGCCCAATCGTTTGCACGCTAAACCACGGCGTGGGCGACTGTCAACCGATTGGCCGTTCAGAACGGCCCGGCCCCCCGCCGGTATGGTCCCCCGCCATCATCTGACCGAGGTATCTGTGATGGACGCGATCGAGACCCTGTACCCCACCTTCAGTGACCAGGAACTGCGGCGGCGGCACGATCTGGTCCGGTCCTTCCTCGACGACCACGAACTGGATGGCCTGGTCGTGTTCGGGTGGTCGGCCCAGAACCGTGCGGCTCAGGCGGACGTCTACTACCTGTCCGGGTACATGGGGATGCGTGACAACTACGTCGTCTTCTCACGCGACGGCGAGCCCACCCTCTTCGCCCAGAGCTACAACCACGTGCCGAACGCTGCCGACGTCTCGTTCCTCGACGACGTGCGCTGGGGAGGGGTCGACAACGGGCAGACGATCGGTGAGGAGTTGCTCGGACGTCGGCTGTCAAGGGTCGGAGTGGTCGGCTGGATGCCTTACCAACATCACGACTCCATGCGCAGCGCCGTCGGCGACGCGGTCGCCTTCCAGGACGTGACCCCGCTCTTTCGGCGGATCAGGCTCAGGAAGAGCCCCGAGGAGCTGGAGTGGCTGGAAAGGGGGGCAGCGTTCACCGACGCCGCCCTGGCCGGGCTGAGGGATGCCCTCGTTCCGGGGATCAAGGAGTCGCTATTGGCCGAATCGATCGAGGCTGCGTATCTGGGTGACGGCGGGCTGACCGGCTTCTACTACCTGGCCTCCACCCCGATGAGCGCCCCCACCCGCTCCGTGCCGGCCCAGGTCCTCTCCAACCGGGAGATCGCGGCCGGTGACGTGGTCTCGTGTGAGATCAGCATCTCCTACGCCGGCTACGCCGGTCAGGGCCTCCGCACCTTCACAGTCTCGGCCGCGCCAACCCCACAGATCGCCGAGCTACACGACGTGGCCCTCGACGTGTACCACCGGGTGGCTGCGGCGATCCGCCCCGGCTCCACCATCGAGGATGTCTGGAATGCATCGGACTCCATCGCCGAGAGCGGGTTCAGCATCAGGGATGGCCTGGTGCACGGCTTTGGCATCGGGCTGCTCCCACCTTCGATCCGAACCCGCGCCACCACCCACGGGGTGGACGACGACTGGGTCTTCGAGGCCGGTGAGACGATCGTGATCCAGCCGAACGTGATCACGACGGACGAGACGGTCGGAGTCCAGGTAGGTGAGCTCTGCGTGGTCACCGATGAGGGCGCCCGCTCCCTCCACTCGTTCCCGATGGAGCTGATCAGGGCCGGCTGAAAGGAAGCGGCGAACCGCTGGGCTTCACCGCGTTCACGTCCGTCACGACCTCTCCGATCCCCACCGCCTCAGCCAGCTCGAGGAGATGTGACGCCACGATGAGATCCTGGACGCCGGTGCCGACCGACTTGAAGAGGGTGATCTCCTCGTCGTCCAGGCGACCGTTCGCCTTGCCTGTGACGACGTCGCTCAATTCGGACGCCCTGCCCTGATCCCAGCCATGGGCCGCGACGGCCTGATGGGCGTCTCCTGCCTCATCGAACACCAGATCGACTGAGTCACACACCACTCTGACGAAGGAATCGAAGGCGCCGGGGTCTACCTCCATTCGATCGAGGCTGGCCGGGCCCACCGAGTTCACGTGCATGCCGGGTCGGAGGTGCCCGGCGAACAGGAGCGGGGACGTGGCCTTGCTGGCCAGAGTCACCATCGTGGCTCCATCGATCGCCTCGTCCAACGACGCCGAGGAGACGAGTCGTCCCGATGTGAGCCCTCCCATCTCGGTCACGAATGCGGTTCGGTTCTCCGGCGTACGGGCGTACACACGCGTCTCGGCCGCGGGCCGGACCAGCTCGAGCGCCTGGAGTTGCCCCCGCGCCACCGGGCCCGTTCCCACGATCGCAGCCACCTCCACGTCCCTGATGGCGAGGTGGTCGGTGGCAACGGCAGAGACGGCGCCAGTGCGCAGGTTGGTCACTTCGAGACCATCAACGATCCCGATGAGCTCACCCGTGCTCAGACGGTGGACATAGATGGTGTATCGCATGCCCACGGCCCTGGTCATGTTGAGCACCTTGAAGCCGAGCACGTCCTTGGGGACGATGTACCCGGGCAAGGAGCGGAGCCATCCCCGGGGATGGCTCATGTCGATCCGACCGTACCCGACCGCCCCGTCCCCAGCCTGGATCGTGAACAGCTCCCGGATCGAGCCGAGCACCGCGGCATCATCGAGGAGACGGTTCACCGTCGCCGCGTCGAGGATCCTCACTGCGCTCAGGCCGGGTTGCGACCGACGAAGAAGTCGGCGAAGGGCTCATCCGCCGACGTGATCCCGGCTTTCCTCGCCCCCTCGGCCGACGTCCTCATCTGCCCATCCGAGAGCTTCATCGCGGGCTGTCGGATCGGCCCGCCGTTGTAGCCGTTGAGCCAGGCCTGGAACTTCCACAGGTACCGATGGACCAGGTTGGCGCCGCCGGAGCTCATCGTCGCCGAGCGGGCATTCCGGGCGGGCTGGATGCGCCAATACTCCTCCATGGCTCGCTCGGTGTCGCCGGCGTGGAGCAGCTCGAGGAGGCGCGGAGCGTACGCCCCGTAGAACTCGTAGTTGCTGGTCCCCATCCATTGCATGCCGAATAGGTCCACCCACATGGGAGCGTTGAACTCCATGGGATCGGAGAGCAGGACATCGGCATTCTGGAGACGACGGAAGGTCTCATAGGTGTTGACCGTCTGCTGACGGCCCACCTCGTACTTCACTGCGACGAGCGTGTCCACCTTGGTCAACCGCTCCAGGACGTCTGCAGGAAAGCCGCGGACATCGAGCCGTCTCAGGTTCGAGTGCTCGACCACGAAGAGGACCACGGCGAGGTCGGTGCCCTCGCAGATCTCCACGGTGTAGTCCTCGACCTGTTGAGGCGAGGTCGGATAGAAGCTGTTGGGGTGGCCGAGCAACATCCCGTCCACTCCCATCGACCTGGCATCGGCCGCCATCGTCATGATCTGCTCCGGGGTGTCGAAGGCGCCCTGGAGCAGGAAGCGGTGACGTCCGGCCGCCTCGTCCACCGCGATCTCCATGAACCTGCGCATCTCGTCGAGACTCGTCCCAGCCTCCGAGACGAGCAAGGCACCCCAGAACCCGAGCTCGATGTTGCGCCGCACGTCGTGTCGGATGGCGCGCTCGTTCAACGATGTCAGGTCGGATGTGTAGGAGGGGATGATGACGTTGCACGCGCCGCGAAATGTCTCCCGCGCCCATCCCTTCGCCTCTGCTCGGGTGTACTCGTGCTGCATCGTGACCTGCGAGCTCCTCGGAGACGGGGGCGTCAGGCTAGCTCTGGGCCCCGTGGGCTGCGCAAACGTGTGTGCTGGTAGCGTGACGTTGAGACGACCAAGAAGGAGGCCCCCAGCATGGCTTCGCTCACCCCCGCCAAAGAGACGGCATTCGAGAAGGTGAGGGGGCTCTGGATCGCCATCCCAACCCCGTTCTCCCCCACCGGGGAGATCGACGAGGGCGTCCTGCGCAAGTCGGTCGACTACTACATCGAAGGCCTGGGGGTGGACGGCATCTTCTGCGGCGGGGTCATGGGCGAGTTCTGGTCGATGACGCTCGAGGAGAGGGCTCGCTGTCATGAGCTCGTGGTCGGCACGGCCGCGGGCCGGATCCCGGTCATGACCCATGTCGGCCATCACGTCTACACCGAGGCGGCGGCGCTCAGCCGCCACGCCGAGGAGATCGGCGCCGATTTCGTGGTGGCCATCAACCCGTACTTCCCGATCAAGCCGTCCGATGACCTCGTGCGCGACTGGTATCGACGGCTCACTTCCGAGTCATCGGTGCCGTTCTTCCTGTTCAACACCTCGTATTCGGGATACGCCCTCAGCCCGGACCTCATCGAGGAGCTCAGCGAGCTCGAGACCGTGTGCGGGATCAAGAACCCGAAGCCGATGGAGCATCTCCTGGAAGTGCACCGGCGGGTTGGCGAGCGCATCGTCGTGTGTGACGCCAGCGAGGAGGACTGGCTGGGTCTCCATCTCGACCATGGCTTCCCATCCCTGATGTCGACACCCGCCCTGGCCATGTACCAGACACCCCGGCATCGCCCGATCCACGACTACACCCGTTTGGCAGACGAAGGAGATCTCGAAGGGGCTTGGGAGCTCCAGTCGACCCTCGGTGAGGAGCGGCGTGCCTTCGAGCGCTGGATGCGCGACCAGTGGCTGGCACGGGGAGAGGGAGCGATACCGATAGCCGAGCTGAAGGCATGGTTGTCCCTCATGGGTCTTCCCCAGGGCCAGGTCCGGCCCCCTCTGATCCCGATCGCTGCGGAGAGGATGGATGCCCTCGCCGCCGACCTGGACGCCCTCGGTCTTCTCGACTCGGTGTCCGCATGAGACCGGGTGAAATCGACTTCGAAGAGGCGCCGGGAAGGCTCCACACCGAGATCTTCGGCAAGGTGACCAACACCCCCTGGTATGGCGACGCGGTGTACGACCGGTTCTCCGACGCGGAGTACCAACGCCGATTCGACGCCACTCAGGAGAAGATGCGACGCACCGGGCTCGACGTCCTCGTCGCATCGGGCGGGCCGAACCATTGGAGCTGGGGCGGCGGCATGCGGTGGTTGAGCAATCATTGGGAGTGGCACGGCATGTCGGCCTACGTGGTGGTGCCGCCCGAAGGTGAGCCGGTCCTCGTCTGCGGCCCGGGAGGAGCCCACAAGGAGGCGGTGCGCCGGGTCACCCCGCTGAATGACGTCCGACACTCCAGATGGGGACACTCCGGTGAGGTGATCGTCGAGCTGATCCAGGAATGGGGGCTGGCGAATGGCACGGTCGGGATCTCCAACGTCGACCCGGTGTACGGCCACCACCTGCCGGTCGACGAGTGGGAGCGGCTGAGGGAAGGGCTGCCCCAAGCCACCCTGGAGCGGGTCGGTGATTTCTTCCACGAGCTGGTCCACGTGAAGAGCGACGAGGAGATCGAGGCCGTGCGCAAGGCCGGCAAGCTCATGGACCAGGCCTTCCACGCCATGGTCGCCGCGGCCCGCCCGGGAGTCACCGAGTACCAGCTGGCAGCGGCGGCGACGCACGCGGTGATGGACGGGGGCGGCCAGATGGACTTCACCATCCTCGGGGCCACCCCGATGGACAACCCCGCCATGATCTTCGGGAACCCCTGGCCCTCGAGCCGACCGCTGCAGGAGGGCGACATCATCATCAACGAGCTCGCCTGCGGGTACAACGGGTACTCGGTACAGCTGGGCACACCGATCTGCATCGGTGAGCCGCCGTCCTGGATCCGGGACTTCTTCGACGAGGTGGTGCTCCCCGGGTTCGACCTGATGGCCGAGCAACTGGTCGGCGGCAACACCTGGGAAGACGTGATGAAGGCCAGTGTCTTCTTCAGGGACAAGGGCTATGACTCTCGTCCCCTGTTCCTTCACTGCATCGACTTCGTCAGTCACCCGCCTCACGTCATGTGGGACCACGTGGTCGCCGGTGAGGATGAGCTGGACCTCGTGCCCGGAATCGTCGCCATGCTCGAGCCGACGATCATCACCCCTGACGCCCTGTTCGGGATCTTCTTCGGTCGGACCTTTGTGCTCACGGATGGAGGGAAGGAACAGGTCACCCGGTTCCCCCACGAGCTGATCGTGGTCTGATCCCGATCGTCCGCAGCTCGTCTCCGCTGCACCGCGTCGCGTCTGGGCACACGGATTGCAGCGCAATCGAGATGGTCGGCGGCTTTAGTCGTCTCCGCTGCACCGCGTCGCCTCTGGGCACACGGATTGCAGCGCAATCGAGATGATCCCGCCCCGTCAGACGATGGTGCCGCCGAGCTGGCCCGCCATCCAGTCGTTGACCATCGGCTCGACCCTGTACGACAGATTGCTGACACCATGGGTGGCGTCGTCGACGGTCACCAGGGTGGCGTTGGGCGCCTCGTCGGCGATCCGGCGGGCGTGGTCGACGCCGATGAGGGGGTCGAGCATGCCGTGGACGACGACGAGTGGCTGAGTGATCTTGTCGGCCACACCGGTCAGGTCGAGGGCCTTGGCCTTCTCCCGGGCCTCCTCGTCCGACGACGCCCACGAGTACTTGCGAAAGGCGCCTCTGGTGACCTGGGGCAGCTCGTCCCAGCATTCGATCCAGTTGTAGGGCCCACAGTTGGCCACCGCCGCCGTCACCCGAGGCTCGAAGGCGGCCGCCCGGCAGGCGTAGTAGCCCCCCAGACTGGCGCCGATCAGGCCCACCCTGGAGGTGTCGATCCGGGGATGTGATTCGAGAGCGTCGATGGCGGCGCCTACCGCCACCTCGTAGTCGTGTCTGATGGGCAGGCGGGTGCTGATCTCGCCCTGACCGGGCCCATCGAGGCTGAGCACGGCCATGTCCCGCCGGAGCAGGGCGCCCCGCCCGCCATGACGCTGCTCCTTGGTCGAATCGAGACCGGGCAGGAAGAACACAACCGGCACCGGCTCGTTACCGGCCGGGACGCTGAGAAGACCGACCAGGTCAGCCTCGGGGAATGGGATCGGGATCTTCTCCACTCTGGGCTCCATGTGGGGGAGGACCCTGTCATGGGTCTCGACCATCTTTCCCAGGCCATGTAGATGGGCCTCGTCGTCGTCCACCGAGAGGAAATAGGACAGGTGATACGACTTGGAGGCATTGATGAACGATCCGACGGCCGAGATGTGCCGCCCGTCCTCCAACGCCTGCTCACCCATCTCCTCGTGGGCTTGGGCCGTCGCCATCCACTCAGGGCCCCAGTCGGACCAGGTTCGAACGCGCTCCACCGTCCCGGTCAGGTCTCCAAGCGGGATCCCGCTGTGGAGGAAGCGGGCCGCCCAGATGTCGAGAACCTCTTGGACCACGGGGTCGGGATGATGCAGTGTCCGGGTGAGTGCGGGGTCGACTCTCATCAGAGTGCCCCCGCTCTCTCCACCATCGGCCCGACCTCGACCGACTCACCGTTTCGCTGTGACGACTCGAGGGCTGCGTGGACCACCGCCAGGGCCCGGATGGCCTCCAGGGCCCCGACCTCGATCTCGGCCTCACCCCTGATGGCAAGGGCGAACTCGTCCAACTGCTCGCGGAACATATCGGTATGGGGCATGTCGACCGGGGGACGGACCGACTCCCGGTAGGCCTGGCTCACCAGGGTGCTCTTGGAGTCGGCGAGGTGGGAGTCGTCCCAGTTGTTGAAGTCGAGGTCGTAGAAGAGATTGGCCTCGGTGCCCTGGAGCCGAAGTTGGTAGACGCCCGGTGAGGCCCAGCCGGTGCCGAGGTACCCCAGTGGCCCTGAATCGAACTCGAGGATCGACATGATCGCGTCCGGGACCTCAGACTTGGTGTAGAGCCGCCTGGCATGGCTGGACACTGCAGCCGCCGGGCCCAGCAGGTACTGCAGGTTGTCCGCATGATGGACCCCGAGCTGGATCAGGGCCCCACCAGGGCTCTTGTCGGCGAACCATCGCCATGTGTCGGTGGTGAGCTCGAGCCCCCGCTCGTTGGAGAAGTTGGCCTCGGCCAGCGACACACGGCCGATCTTCCCGGTGTCGATCCACTGCTTCATGGCGCGATGTCCGCCGAGCCGTCTCGCGCTGTGGCCGACCGCGAACGGTCGGCCTGAGGCGGCCGCAGCTCGAGCGATCTCGCCGGCGTCTTCCATGGTGTGGGCGATGGGTTTGTCGGTGTAGACCGCCTTGCCGGCGTCGAGGCACTCGAGGATCACACTCTTGTGTGAGTCGTTGGGCGTCGTGACCAACACCCCTTCGATCTCGGGGTCCGACAGCAGCTCGTCTAGGCTCGACGCCGCCCTCGGCACGCCGTACTCCTCCTGGAACTTGGCGCGACTCTCAGGGGACCGGGAGAAGCAGCTGGCCAGCTCGATCACCGTCCCCCGCCGGGCGCCCCGGGCCAGCACCCGAGCCCATCTCCCCAGGCCGATCGATGCCAGCTTGACCTTCTCTGCCATCCGAACTCCTTCCTGGTGGTCTGTCACTAGCCCTCGAGGAGCATGTCGAGCTCCTCGATGTTGGCGGACAGGTCGGCGTGGGGAAAGAAGCAGACCAGGGACATCCTCTCCCCCGGGTCGGCCACGGTGGCGTGGGGGGTACCGGTCGGGATCCGGTACCACGTCCCCGGTCCGACTTCATGGAACGTCCCATCGAGCCAGACCCGGCCCCGGCCCGACACGACAAAGACGACTTCTTCACTGTGAGGGTGGCGATGGGGCGACCTCGACGCGACATGCTCGATGACAACCTGCCTGACCGTTGATTCGCCGCGCCCCGCCTGCTTGAACGGATCGGCTGTGGACCGTCCTGGGAAGTCGCGGAAGACGAGGCCGTCCGGCCCGACCACAGTCATCCCTCGACTCCCCGCATCTTCAGGATCGCCTCCACTTCGCTCGCGATCTCGTTCCCGATCGTGGTCGCGAATTCCTTGGCCAAGCCCTCGTCGGCCCATTGCGGGCTCCCGTACCAACCGTCGTCGGCGATCTCGGTCACATCGGTGATGTACCCGTATATCTCTCGGGACCGTCTCATGGCATCGAGGGCGTCCGCCCCTTCTGGCCGGGTCGGCTCGGTCACCCGATCGAGACGGACGAGCCCGGGGTCGTGGGCCAGCACGGCCAGGGTCTCGATGCCCCCGCCATGGGTCAGCTCACCACCCATCGCCGCATACAACCGTTGTGCGGTGTAGCAAGCCTGTGCTGTCACCACCAGGACGTCGTTTCGGTTCTGGAGCTCGGTGGCAGCCGAATCCAGAGAGGCGATGTTCCCCTCGTGCCAGTTGACGAAGACGAAGATCGAAGTCCCCATCGCCACCAGCTCCTCACAAACGTTCATCAGGTAGGACTCGAAGACGTCGCGACGGAGTGAGATGGTCCCCGGATGGCCGGCATGGATCGGAGTGATCCCGTATTGGCCCGCCGGGACGAGGAGGGCGTCGAGACGCTCGGCCAGATCGGCTGCAACCAGGTCGGCCGCCATGGTGTCGGTCCCACAAGGGAGGTGGGGCCCGTGCTGTTCGACGCTTCCGAAGGGCATCACGACGATGCCGCGGCGTCCGATCAGCTCGGACACATCGGGTGAGGTGAGGTCGTAGATGGATCTGCTGGACACGGTCAACGTACCGCCGTCATCGGAGAGACCACCGGGTGGAGGGGTGGCTCACCGGAGAGAATCCGACCCGCCTCGGCTGCGGCCTTGCGACGCAAATCGTCCTCTGTCTCCACGGTGTACCAGGACATATGAGGGGTCAGGAGGAGCCGATCGGCGACCGACTCGAGCGACGAGGTGTCTGGCGGCTCGTTCTCGTATACGTCGAGGGCGGCCACCGCCGGACGCCCCACGGCCAGGGCCCTCACCAGGGCACCGGTGTCGATGAGGCCGCCACGGGCAGTGTTGACCAGGGCCGAGTCTTCCTTCATCTGGGCCAGCTCCCGAGCGCCGATGAGATACCCCCCTCCGGAGGTCGGAGCGTGGAGAGTCACCACATCCGACCCGGCGAGCAGCTCGTCGAGGGTGACGAGACGAGCGATGCCGGCGGGCAGGGCTTGGCTCACGTCCGTCTCCTCCACCATGGGATCGGCGACTAGAAACCGCCGAAAGCCCAGACCCGTGAGCATCACGGCCACCCGTCGCCCGATCCGGCCGAACCCCACGATGCCGGCGGTCAGGCTGGAGGGGAGATGAAGAGGACGCAGCGCGTCGACACCCCAGGACCCACTCCAGGTACGGCGATCGGCGAGCTTCAGTCGCCGAATCGAGGCCAGCAGGAGCGACACCGTATGAAGTGCGACTGTCTCGGTCCCGTAGTCGGGGACGTAGGCCACCGTCATCCCCAGGCTGCGGGCGGCCTCGAGGTCGACCGAGTCGACTCCCACGCCGAGACGAACGATCGCCGTTGCCCCCAAGTCCTCCAGGGTCTGGCGGTCGAACCGGGGTGCGGCCCCGGCCAGGATGACCGCCGCCCCACCAGCCACTTCGACGATCTCGGCACGGCTGCTGCCCGGACCGGAGACGAGCTCGACATCCGGCAGCATCTCCCGTTCGATATCGAAGTCGCGGAAGCGGGTTCCGAGAATCGCCACCTTGGGCCGCCTGGAGTCCACCGTTGCCGAGTGTAGGTGAGCAATCGTTTGCGGAGCAATACCCGACATCCGCTCGGTCGGTTGCCGGGTCCTCGAGACAAAGGACGAAGACAGGCACGCCCGAGCCGAGCACGAACTGCGACACTGCACCGGTGAACGATCGGATGCATGGCCGTGGCGCCCCCGAGCTGGTCCGTGCTCGGGACGCATTGCGCACGGGCCAGCTGCCTGCGCTCGTGGTACTCGTGGAAGGGATCAGTGATCAGGTCGCATTGGAGACCCTGGCAGCCCGCCGCGGGATCGACCTGGCTGGAGGAGTCGTCATCTTGCCGATGGGGGGCGCCACCACCATCGGCCACTTCCTCGATCTGCTCGGCCCACAGGGCTACGACCTCGACCTGGCCGGCTTGTGCGATCGCAATGAGGAGGGGGATTTCCGGAGGGAGCTGGAGCGTGTCGGGTTGGGCTCGGACCTGACCCGGTCGGGGATGGAATCGATCGGCTTCTTCGTTTGCGATGGCGACCTGGAAG
>JAICNB010000010.1 GCA_025928935.1 Acidimicrobiia bacterium | reverse complement strand
GGATGAGATACGTCTCTTCCAACGGGTGGTCGTGGAAGCCGGGGCCTCCCCGCGGGTCGTACTGGACCATGAACATGGTCGACAATTGGGCGCCAAGGTCGGTGTCGGACATCATCTTCACCGTGATCCCCGTGTAGACGAGGAGGGCGGTGCGCATGCTGGCCGACACCGCCAGCAGATCCTGGCTCTGTTTGCCCGGGTCCATGTTCTCGGGGGCGATGTGTCCGAACGAGCGAGTCCTCGGGTCACGTGGATCCACGTGTATCGGCTTCTGGTCGGGCGGCCCGGCCACGAAATAGGTGTCTCCGTCGAACCATGGCCGGGGCTGAGGGGTCATCAGGTCGGCCCAGCTCGCTTCCTCTCCCGCTTCGTTGCGCCAGGCATGGGGTACTCCGATGGGGATCAGCCCGTAGTCACCCGGCACCAGCTCGACCGCGGCCTCGGGAGTCTCCACGATCACCGAGCCTTCCAGGACATAGAAGGACTCCTCGAAGGAGTGGACATGGGGGTCCATTCGGCCATCCGCGGCGAGCCGAGTCACCCCGAATCCGGTGTGCACCGCCCCCGGTGTGTTGTGGTCGATCATGGCCCAACGGGTCAGGCCTGTGCTGTGGCCGGCCATCTCGGAAGGGGTCTCGTATCGGGCCTCCGACGCGCGGAGGACCACGTGACGCACTTGGGGCTGGCCGGCCATATCTCCTCCTCTTCACGCTTCGGGGCGGGCGGCCGAAGATAGATGGTTTCATCAAGTTCTGGCGATAAAACTCATGACCCGTAATAGGCTGAAGGAATCAGACGGATCGCCTCGGGCCCTACTCGCCTGGTCTTCATGGCGAGCTTTGCCGTGATGCTCGCGGCGTGCTCGGGCGGGGACGGTGGCGTGGTCACATTCACCGACGACGAACGGTTGAGCAAGTTCGACCTGCCCGAGTCGTGGCACGTCTACGAGCTCGCCGAACTGTCCGAGCTCGACGACATCCCTTTCGACGAGCAGGTTCAAGGCTTCAGTTTCCCCGCGATAAGCAGCGTCGGGTTCGACGGGGGCCCGGTGCGTGACGTAGGGAATCTGGAGAGCAGCCTGACCGACGCCGAGTACCCGATCGGGTCGATGTCGGTGCGCCAGGTCGGGGAGGTCGAGAAGGATCTGCTCTCCCGGGCGATGCTGACCCAGTCGGTTCTTCCCTACTACGGGCTGTCCAACAGTGAAGAGATCACCAAAGAGGACTTCAGCTTCGGCAACGGCTTCGACGGGGTCAGGGTGCTGGTTGCCTATCAGGACGAGACGGCGACCGGGCAAGGTGTCGCCTACCTGATCTCGGTCTCCAACGAGGACGACACCCGGATCTACTCCATGATCGCCGGGTGCAATAGGGAGTGCTTCATCGCCAACCAAGACACCATCGAGGGAGTGGTCGACTCATGGCTCGTAAACAAGAGGGCTTGAACACCCGCCAGAGGGACATCCGGGCCACCCGGCGCCGGGCCGACATGTGGGACCGGATAAAGATCCTGGTCCTCCTCGCCGTGATCATTGGCGCCATCATCGCCAGCAGCGACGACGTGGGCTTTCTCAGCTTCTGGGAAGTCGCCGCCGAGTTCTTCACGACCACCGCCGGCATGGCTCTTGGGCTCCTGTTCCTGCTCGAGCTGACCCGTCAGGTGCACTACTGGCTCTCGGAGAGATCTGCCGCCTACAACTCGTTCTGGCAGGACAGCTTCTTCGGGGGCATCGAGCGGTGGACTCACGCCCACATGAAGCCATGGACCCGATTTCGGGTCGGCCGATTCATCCGTCGGCTCATCTACCTCTTCGTCTTCGCCCTGCTCATCGACTATTTCGTGCCCGAGGTCAATGGTCCGCTGGAGGCACTGGTAGCGGCGCCGCGTCTGTTCGCCCAGGCCTTCCCCTTCATCCTCCAGCTCTCCTTCGGCTTCTTGTTCGTGGCGATCCAGTTCATCGGGATCTTCTGGCTGCTGTCGCGGGGAGGGACCGACGTCATCCTCCCTGAAGAGGTGACGACCCGTTTCGACGACGTCTGGGGTCAGGACCACGTCCTCGACCTGATCCGGGAGAACATCGCATTCTTGGAGAAGCCGGACGAGATCGAGGAGAAGGGTGGCTACATCCCGGGGGGGATCCTGCTCTGGGGCCCCCCCGGGACCGGAAAGACCCTCCTTGCCCAGGCAGTGGCCGGAGAGACCGGACGGCCCTACGTGTTCGTCGAGCCCGGCGCTTTCGTCAACATGTTCATGGGCATCGGTCTGCTCAAGGTGAAGGGCCTCTACCGCAAGCTGCGCAAGCTCAGCCTCCGTCATGGAGGAGTCATCGTCTTCTTCGACGAGGCCGACTCTCTCGGCTCCAGAGGGCAGATGGGCTCTCCCACCGGCCAACTGGGGGCGGCGGCGATGTCCTATGGAGGCTTCTCCTGCAACGGGTTCAGCTATCTGAGCGAGCAAACGCAGGACATGCTGGTGAAGCATTGGGCCGGCGAGCAGGCCCAGGCCGTCGAGGAGCCGAGACGCGGGTTCGTGGATCGAATCATGATGGGCGGGATGATGGGTGGAGGTGGGATGGGGGTGCTCCAGGCGCTCCTCACCGAGATGAACGGGCTGGCCAAGCCGCGTGGCATCACCAACAAGCTGCGCAAGGTGCTCGGGTTTCGGCCCAAGCCACCACCCAAGTACCGCCTGCTTCACATCATGGCCACCAACATGCCCAATGCCCTCGACGAGGCCATGCTCCGCCCCGGTCGCATCGACCGCATCTACAAGATGGGGTATCCCTCCAAGGAGGGGCGTAAGCAGACGATCGTCGGGTACCTCAACAAGGTGGAGCACAACCTCACCGAGGACGAGATCGAGCGTCTCGCCACCGTGACCCCGATGTACTCCGGGGCCAAGATCAAGGACATGGTCAACGAGGCCCTGATCATCGCCGTCCGCGACGACCGGGTGGCCATCGAATGGCGGGACATCTGGAAGGCGAAGTCCCTCAAGGAGCTGGGGCCCCCCGAGGACGTCGACTACATCCAACGGGAACGCCACGCCGTCGCCATTCACGAGGCTTCACACGCGGTGACCGCGCACCTGCTCGGCGCCCATAGGCGCATCGACATGGTGTCCATCGAGAAGAGGGCCTCCACCCTTGGGATGGTGAAGTCGATGGGTCAGGAGGAGCGTTTCACCCAGTGGCGCTCGGAGATGGAGACCGACATCATGGTTTCGCTGGCGTCACTGGCCGGGGAGAGGATGTTCTTCGCCGGCGACAACAGCTCAGGAGTGTCCGGTGACCTCTCATCCGCCTCCACGGTGGCTGCGCTCATGCACGGCTCCTTCGGGATGGGCAAGGGGCTGGCCTCGGCGATGAACACCCGCGAGTCGGGCATGGGTGGCCCGGCCAATCCGGTCTCCACCGCTCTCCGGGAGCAGCGCGAGCCCATCGAGGAGAGTCTCGAGGTCCTCTACGAGCGTGTCACCCTCCTCCTCGACGAGAACCAGGACAAGATCCTGGAGCTGGCCGCAGTCCTTGAAGAGAAGAAGACCATCTCCGGTGACGAGGTCGCCGAGATCATGGGAAGCGCCCCAGGTTCGAGGACGATGCGGGAGCCGTCGGGATGGCAGGCGGTGTCAGACGAGGTCGCCGAGGAGCGTCAGCGAGCCGCCCTGACCAGATCGGGTCGCGAGTTGGCCAGCACCACCAACAACCCGAACGGGGCAGAAGAGGCCACAGACCGCTAACCGGCCCAGCCGGGCTCGCCGACCCGAGTCACGGAGCAGTTCTCCGCCAGCACCTGGAAGTCCCCGCTCAGGGTCAGGTCCTCGAGGACCAGGGTCTCATCGTCGATGGCGAGGACACTCCTGCCGTCACCGACCGGGAACAGAGGGAGGCCACCCACGGCGCTCTCCAGGGTTATCTCCTCGATATCCCCGCCAGGCACGGTCAGCAATGATCCGGTCTCGACCTCGGTCCTGAACAGGACGGTGTCGTCGTCCATCCAGCCAACCGGGGTCCCCAGGGCCACCAGGTCCTCCATACCCTGGGCGACTCCATTGCCGCTCCAGACATCGATTCCCATGATGTCGGTGCCACCCTCGTCGACTCCCACCAGGACGATCTGATCCCCTTCGGGCGATCCGAGGGCGGAGATCGGGATGCCGAACCCGTCGACCACGGGCTCTGCCCAGACGGTCCGCGCCGAGACGGGATCGAAACGTGAGACGCCCACCGCCACCCGCTCCGGGTCTTCGGGGACCTCTTGGGTGACGACGACTATCAGGTCGTCATCTACCGACCCGATGACACGTATCGGCTCCCAGCCCTCGAAGCCGTCATGTGACACCTCCTCGTCCGTCACCACGTCGGTTATGACCTCGTCCTGGATCCCGTAGATCCCCGAGGTGGTCGACACCCAGTTCAGCTCATCTGGAACCTGGATGTCGGTCCGCTCCCAAACCCGTGCCCCGGGGTCGAACAGGTAGATCGTGCCGCCGATCGAGATTGGGCGGACCATTGGGCCAGGCGCGATGTCGGTGGCGATGTCGGCCGCTTCCACGGTCTCGTATTGGGTCCTGATCGACACGCCGATGCGCGGCTCTCCGCCGTCATCGCCGAGCGTGATGGTCTGGCGGGTCTCTTCGTCTCCGCGCATGACCTCTATCTCGACCATCTCCCCAGCCTTCTTCTCACCGAGAGCGGCGAGGAGGGCAGTCGAGTCCGGCGTGGGCTGATCGTCGAACGAGATGATGACATCCCCGGCGATGAGGAGTCCGTCTGCTGCGGAGTCAGGGGTCACTTCTTGCACGAGGACACCTTGTGGCTCGCCGAGGAGGAAGCTGCATTGGGCGGGCGGGTCCAGCGCCTCCTCGACTGAAGGGAGAGCTTCTCGGTCCGGGGGCGTCTGCGCACACGCGGCGACCAGGAGCACGACGCCGACGATCGCCAGTAGACGCGCTTTCACGGCCTGAATCGTATCGGGCACAGGGGGTTTTCTCGGACGCCGGGCGTGATCCTGGTTCAGGCCTCGAGGCCGGATGGGTCGGGTGGGACGTCCACGGCGTACTCCCGGAGGATCTCGATCGGGATCAACTCGAGAGCCCGTTCATGGGTAGACGCCAGCACGATCGGGGCGGCCGCTCCGTCATCGTGGGCCCGGAGCCAATTGATGGCGGTGACGCACCAGCGGTCACCGGGAACGAGGCCAGGGAACAGGTATTCAGGCATCGGGCTGCTCAGATCGTTACCGATGCCACGTTGATGATCGAGGAACTCGCTGGTCACAACGGCGCAGACCGTGTGGCTGCCAACGTCCTCGAGCCCGCTGGTGCAGGAGCCATCCCGGTAGAACCCCGTGACCGGGTCAGTCCCGCACGGGTCGAGCTCGCCGCCGAGCACGTTTCGCCCGCCCATCAGGAGCCCCCTCAGCCCCGGCAGACGAAGATGTCCCAGCCACCTTCGTTGTACACCGCCCAGGCCGCGGCAGCGGTGGAGGCCTCCGGGTCGGTCGGCTCGGCACCCGGGAACCCGGCGTTCTCCGCCCTGTCTTCCCAATAGCGGGGGAGATGCTGGAACAAACCGACGGCGCCGGTGCGGAGATTGGTCGATGCCGGGTTGAAATGGGACTCACACCAGGCGACGCGAACGGCGCGGTTCACGTCTTCGGAGGCGAAGTACTTGGCCGCCAACGCCCTGACCTGGACTTGGGAGAGCCAGCCGGATGGGTCCGAGGCAATGGTGCCTGTGGCGTCGGCCTCGGCTGTCTCTGCGGAGAGGGCCTCGGCGAGAGTCGTGCCCGTGAGATCCTCTGAAGCCTGTGGAGTCGTGTCGCCGGCAAGGAGAGCGAAGTTGAATCCGGCCTGCGCCCCGGTGCTGTGACCGAGGCCCGGTTCGGCCGCGTCGAACTCGAGCCCGGCCTCAGTACCGCCCGTAGTACCAAATGCCGCAAACCCGGCCGCTGCCAGGAGTGCGACTGCCGCCCATCCAGCGATAAATGAGAGGCGTCTGAAACGCATCGAGTTTGACTCCACCGTGGGCACAGGGCCCGCGTTCTGCGGACCAGGACCACGGCCCAGCCGCAAATCCTACCGGTCTGTGGATAACGGCGGCAACTCGCATCAATCCGCGCCGGGCGTTTTCCCCAGTTCGGCCACCACGGACGGCCAGTGCTCCCGTTGCGGGTCGAGCATGTGGAAATGACCCATCTTCGGGACGACCTCGACTCGGGCCTCTGTGGAAAGACGGGTCGAGTGGGTGTTCGGGACGACCCCGTCACGCTCGCCATGGAGCAGGAAGGTCTTGCCCGGGATCGCGCCGACCGACGCCGGTGCCCCCGTCTCGAGCAGACCCCGTGCATCCACAGCACCCACCGCCCCCGAGTCCGCCAATGCCGACAGATCGGTCACCGACGCCAGGCCGACTATGAGATCGACCGTGCCCGGCCGGCGTGCCGCGGCCCAGAGGGCGAGATGCCCACCGGCGGAGTGCCCGATGATGGCGAGTGTCGGCTCGGGCCCCTCGAACACCCTGATGTGGTCGATCGCGGTGAGGACATCGTGGGCACAGGCCGGCCATCCTCTGCCGCGGCGGTACTCGATGTTCCAGGTGGTCATGCCGCGCCCGGCCAGGTCGACTGCCAGCGTCTCGGTGGTGTCCCGCTCGTATTCCTCTCTCCAGAACCCGCCGTGGGCCAGGATCACCACGCCGACCGAATCGCCCGGTGCCCGCCGCAGATCGGCGACGTTGTCTGGGTGCGACCCGTAACGCACGGTCTCGAACGGGACACTCGCCCTGTTCTTGATATGCCGCAGGGCATCCTGGTATCCGCCCACCCCTCGGCCGTAGATGGTCCGGACACAGCTCGGTGCCACGAGCGAGACCGCACGCCAGGTCTCTCTCTGCCGGATGTTCGAGATGTGGACCTCGACTGCCGGGACATCGACCGACCCAAGTGCGTCGCCGATCGCCCGTGACGTGTGAGTGAGGGCTCCCGGGTTGATGACGATCGCGTCGAAGCCGTCGGCCTGCTGGATGACGTCGACCAACTCACCTTAGTGATTGGACTGGCGAGACACCGTCTCCATCCCCAGGGCCGCTCCCCATCGCCCGATCATGGCCTCCAGGTCAGGGAGCGTGGTGTCGCCGTACACCTCCGGCTCCCGGGTGCCGAGCAGGTTCAGATTGGGCCCGTTGAGGACGAGTACGCGCATCAGGCCACCCGGGGCAGGTGCTCCTGGAGGAGACTCTGGGCATGCTCGATGACGCTCAGCGGCAGTCGTCCCGGGATCACCTCGTACAGCCGGGAGATCCTGGTGACGATCGCCTGGGTGACCTTGGCGTTGTCGAGACCCGGCGCACGATCGGCGAGGGCGCCGGTTGTGCGGGGATCCCAGTCGATCTCGAGGGCGCGGTAGACGGGGATGAGGACGTCCCGGATCCGCTCGCCGGCGTCCACGACGACCACCCCTCCTACATGGGCCGCGCCTCTCACCAGACGCTGGCCCACCCCCATCACCTTGACTTTCCCACCGACATTTACCGACCAACGGCCCGGGCAATACTCCCCGGGCACCTCGCCGATCCGGGCGTCGATACCGAGCGATTCGAGGGCGTCCACGATCACCCGGGCGATCTCCGAGAACCGCGTCTCGATCCCGGCCTTGGCGTCGGTCTCGGGGGTGGCCAGGGCGAAGGCGATGGTGTGCTCGTGGAAAACCGCCGCCCTACCCCCCGCCAAACGCTCAACCGCCCCAAAGCCGTTGGCCAGCGCCGCCCTGACCGCCTGCGGGTAACCCGGGTGCGCCCGGTCCGAACGTCCGAAGGCCACGAGGGCCCCGGGCACGTGTAGACGCAAGACCGGCCCGATCTCGCCACGAGCCACGGCGTCGAGGGTGGCGTGACTCACCGCGACGTCGAGTGCGGCATGGGCCGGGTAGGAATCGGTGACCAGGGTCAGGGTCCTCACAACCAGGAGGATAAGGAATGTGGTGTTAGCTTCTGAGGAACCACCGTGGGCCGGGAACCGTCCACCCGGTTCGACTCGTTTGTGAACCGAGCACTACTTACATGCTCTGACAGGACGCTCCTGGGAGAGAGACTTGCGCACACGTATCGGCACCTTCCTGCTGGTAGCCGCGGCCGTGACCTTGGCGGCCTGTGGGGACGCGCCCCTAGGCGCCCTCGGACAGCGCAGCTCGGATTGGCTGGGAGAGCCGACGATCACTACCACCTCCACGGTGCCTTCCACGGTGCCCGTCGTGGTCGACGCAAGGGTCCTGAAGTGGTTCAACGATCAGCTGGGGGGCCAGTTCCTGGACGATCCCGAGGCGTTGAAGACCGCGATCTTCGCCCGCCGGGGTGGCGATCTGTTCATCCAGGCGAGCAGGGCCGAGATCGTGGCCCTCCTCCCGGAAGTCCAGTTTCCGTCCTCCACGCCTTATCTGTCGGAGTACGTCACATCTCAGCTCGTGTTCGACGAGCGAGGTGACCTCGCCAACGATCCGGTGGCGGCATTCGGGATCTGGTCCTCCGAGCCGTACACCCGATCCCGCTCGGTGGCCCAGATGATCGTCCTCAACGTGTCGATCGATCCCGAGACCGCTGCGGAAGTCGCCTCTGCAGGAGCCGACAACTCATGTGAGCGCTTCGGGGATCGCACAACAGAGGTGTGCGCAGTCGCCACCGTCTCGGGCAGGCCGGTCTGGTCGCTGGAGGCGGGCAACGGGACGACCATGATCTGGTTCGACACGCAGTACCGGTACGAGCTCTTCGGCCGCTCTTACGTCACCGCCGAGGCGCTTCAACGCATGGTGCTCGATCCGCTGCCCCTCTCGGAGCTAGAGGTGACCGCGGGATAACCTTCGACGTCCGAGCTGGAGGCCCTGTATCTATCACTCCGGTGGCTGGTGGAGCTACCTGCAGTACGACGAGGAGCGTGACCGACCCGACCTAGACCGGGCCCTGCTCCGTCGTGTCTGGTCCTACGGCCGGCCCTACTTGTGGGGTCTGATCGGTGTCCTGGTCACGATCCTCATCATCTCCGGGCTCGGTGTGGTGCCGCCGATCCTGATGGGGCTGTTGATCGACGAGGCCATCGCCGACGGTGACATCCAACAGCTGACCTGGCTCGGGCTGGGCATGATCGTCGTTCCCGTGGTCAATGCCCTGGTCGGGGTCGCCCAGCGCTGGTGGTCGTCCAACGTCGGGGAGGGGATCATCTTCGACTTGCGCAGGGAGCTCTATGAGCACCTGCAGCGGATGTCGCTTCGCTTCTTCACCGCAACCAAGACTGGCGAGTTGATGAGCCGCCTCAACAGCGACGTCGAGGGGGCCCAGTCCGCCATCACCGGCACCTTCGTCTCCATCGTGTCGAACGTCGTCTCCGTCGTCTTCATCCTGATCACGATGATCGCCATCGACTGGAGGCTCACCATCCTGGCCGTGGTGGCCTTGCCGCTTTTTGTGATACCGGCCCGCCGTGTCGCCAAGGTCCTGAAGCAGATCACGCAGGACCTGATGGAGCACGAAGCCAGGATGTCCGGGATCCTCCAGGAGACGTTCAATGTCAGCGGAGCGATGCTGGTCCGTCTTTTTGGCCGCTGGGACCAGGAATCGAAGCGGTTCAGTGACCAGGCTGCCCTCGTCCGCGACGCGTCGGTGAAACGGTCGATGGTGGGACGAGGATTCTTCGCCGCGTTGGGATTGGTGTCGGCGGTGGGCACAGCCGCCGTCTTCTGGGTAGGGGGCCTCCTCGTGATCAATGACGTGATCGAGATAGGCGAGATCGTCACGTTCGCCGCATTGCTCACCCAGTTCTATGGCCCGCTCTCGGCGATCACGAACTCCCGGGTCGAGTTCGCCACCTCCCTGGTGTCGTTCGAGAGAGTGTTCGAGGTGCTCGATCTCGAGACCGACATCCCCGACCCGCAGGTCCCGGAGCCCCTCAGCCTGGTGCGGGGCCGGGTCGAGTTCGCCGACGTCTCGTTTCGCTATCAGGGCGATGGGCCCGAGGGCCTCGCCGCGGTCCGCAGGTGGAGGCGCGCAGCATCCGACGATCCGGCACCCAGCCAGGCCAGCACACGGGAGTGGGCACTTCGTGACGTCGACTTCGTGGCCGAGCCCGGGACTCTTACGGCCCTGGTGGGCCCGTCCGGCGCCGGCAAGACCACCATCTCGTATCTCATCCCGCGTTTGTACGACGTCACCGAGGGCTCGGTGCGGGTCGATGGCCACGACGTCAGGGATGTTGCGCTGAAGGACCTCGCCGCGGCGGTCGGCGTCGTCACCCAGGAGACCTATCTCTTCCACGACACCATCGCGGCCAACCTCAGGTATGCCCGTCCCGGTGCCACCCAGGACGAGATCGAGCGGGCGGCCCGGGCCGCCAACATCCACGACATGATCTCCAAGCTGGCCAATGGCTACGAGACGGTCGTGGGGGAGCGGGGCTACCGCCTCTCCGGCGGGGAGAAGCAACGGATCGCCATCGCCAGGGTCCTCCTCGAGGACCCCAAGATCCTGATCCTCGACGAGGCCACCTCGCATCTCGACTCGAGGTCCGAGGGACTGATCCAGGAGGCCCTGGAGAAGGTGATGGAGGGCAGGACCTCGATCGTCATCGCCCACCGGCTGTCGACCGTGCGTGCCGCCGACCAGATCCTGGTGATCGATGACGGTGAGATCGTCGAACGGGGGACCCACGCGTCGCTGGTCGCCGCCGACGGGCTCTACGCCTCTCTGTACCAGACCCAATTCATCGAGCCGGCCAGCGCCTGAAGCGCTGCTGTCACGCCCCCCGGGTCAGGTTCTCGATCAGAAGCTGGTGATCTGTTGCCAGCAACAATACCTCTCCATCATGGGACAGCCAGAGACGGGGTCCGACCTCGAGCCAAACCTGCTTGGGCAGGGCGTCGAGGTTCTTCCGCTTCTTCTGGTTGGGCGGGACATAGGCGAGCACGGTGGAAGTGGGGCCACTCAGGGCGTCGAGATGCCCGATCAGGTCGTAGCTGCCGAACAGATATGCCATCGCCTCGGCATGGTCGATCGCCCCGCTGTCGGAGAGCCAATCCACCTTGCCGCAGTCGGCGCAGGCACTTACTGCGACGCGGCCCACCCAGACCGGTTTGTGGTCACACCATCTGAACGTTTTGCCCATGGTGGGCAAGGTACGAGGCGGGTGGGACAGAAATGCCCGCGGCATCTTGTGTGCGTCGCCTCACCGTGACGGTGGCCGCGTGCACATGGGATCGACCGGTCAGAGCTCCAATGCAGGCATCTCCGACGTGTCGTCGAAACGGGTGCCGGGGACCAGGAGCACCGGCAGGTGTGACTTGTCCATCACTCGGGCAGACACGCTTCGCCAGGCCTCTTCGGTGAAGAGCCTTCGTGTCGCCCCCATCATCACGAGGTCGGCGCCCACCTCGTCGGCAGTGTTGATGATCGCCTCGGATGGATCGTCGCCCTCGACGAAGCGGACCTCGGTCTCCATGCCGGCCGCCTCCAATGCGGCGACGATCGGCTCGACGGCCTTCTGGCCGCGCTCCTCGAGGTAGCGGGCCGCCTTGGCCTCGGCGTCGGACGACCCGATCGACGCGTCGTCGAGGAAGGAGCGCCGCACGTCGTCGTCGAGAGACTCGAGGAAGGAGCGGGGAACCCGCACGACCGTCATGACCGTCACACGTCCCTCGTCTGAGTGGAGCCTGCGACACAGGTCGGCCACCGGGGCGGCCGGAAGGACCCCGGTTGTGGCGATCAGGATGCGCACCCAGCTGAGATTAGGGTGTCGGAACCGATTGTGCCTAGGCGGGTGGAGTGGACTCCGAGCTCTTGAACAAGGTCACCTGGAAGATCCCCAACGCCCTGGCCCTGATCGGCTCCGCATCCGGTGAGGAGTGGAATGGGATGACTGCCTCCTGGGTCACCCAGCTCTCGATGGAGCCGGTGTTGATCGGTGTGGGCGTCGACAACAAGGCGATAACCCACCGCCTCATCTCCGATGGCGGGTCGTTCAGCGTGAACCTCTGGCCCTCCGATGACACCCGTGTCTTCGTCAAGTTCTCCAAGCCCGCCGAGCAGGAGAATGGGTCGCTGAACGGCCGGCCGGTTCATCGGGGTATGACCGGGGCTCCGATCTTCGACGAGTCCCTTGCCTGGCTCGAGTGTGAGGTGCGTCAGTCGATCGATCTCGGGACTCACACCCTGTTCATCGGTGAGGTCGTCGATGCCGGCGTGAACGACGATGAGCCGCGTGCAGCCGCGATGTCCGACACCAGGATGAAGTACGGCGGCGTGAAGAGAGGTGGCCACTGACCGGGCGCCGCCGGTCCGAGGAGCGTCATGGAAGTCAGCGTCGAGGGGAAAGTCGTCATCGTGACGGGCGCCAGCCGTGGCATCGGCCGGGCGGCCGCGCTGGAGTTCGCCCGGAGCGGGGCAGAAGGCGTCACCATCACCTCTCGAAAGCCTGAAAACATCGAGGCCGCCGCCGCGGAGCTGATCGAGGCAGGGGTGGCGAGTGACCGTCTCCTCGTCCTTCCGGCCCGGGCCGACTCCGAGGAATCGGCGGACGAAACGGTCGCGGCCACCGTGGAGCGATTTGGCTCATGCGACATCCTGGTGAACAACGCCGGGACCAACCCGTCGGCGGGCACGCTGATGGAGGTGGACCTGGGCGCCTCGGACAAGACCTGGGCGGTCAATCTGAGGGCGCCTCTGCTCTGGGTCCGCGCCGCGTATCGGGCTTCCATGGAGAAGAGCGGAGGCTCGGTGGTCAACGTCTCCTCTGTCGGAGGGCTACGTCCCAGCCCCATCACGGGTTCCTACAACATCTCGAAGGCGGGCCTGGTCCACATGACACGCCAGCTCGCCTTCGAGCTCGCTCCCACGGTGAGAGTGAACGCAGTGGCTCCGGGCGTCGTCAAGACCAGGCTCTCGGAGATGCTCTGGCGGGACGAGCCGGCCGCGGCCAGGATGCACCCGCTCGGCCGACTGGGCACGCCGGAGGACATAGCGTCTGCCATCGTCTTCCTCGCCTCCGACGCCGCCGCCTGGATCACCGGTGTGACTCTCCCGGTCGATGGCGGCTTGACTGAGGCCTCGTCGTCGGGCATAGCCTGAGAGACACGGAGAGACCGATGCACCCTCAGCCCGACCCCGAACTGGCCCTTCGATACCTGGAAGGCGCGGTGTCCGACGGACCGCTGTTCGAACACGCCCGGGCTCTTCGTGACGAGGGACGGGGCCGAAACGTCACCTATAGCCGCAAGGTGTTCATACCGCTCACCACCCTGTGCCGGGACCGCTGCACCTATTGCACCTTCGCCAAGCCCCCCGGGGCGGGAGGCATGTACCTGGAGCCTGAGGAGGTCCTGGCGATTGCCAGGGCAGGGGAGGAGCGTGGCTGCACGGAGGCCTTGTTCACACTCGGCGACCGGCCTGAGGAGCGCTGGCCCCAGGCGGCCGCCTTCCTGGGCGGCCGGGGCCTGGATTCGACCATCGCGTATGTCGCCGAGATGTCGGAGCTGGTCCGGGAGGAGACGACCCTCTTCCCTCATGCCAATCCCGGCCTTCTCACCGAGGGCGAGATGCTGCTCCTTCGTCCCAGCAACCCATCGATGGGGATGATGCTGGAGAACATCTCGCCCCGTTTGATGGAGCCGGGGATGCCCCATCACGGCACCAGATCCAAGGACCCCTCGGCTCGCGTGGCCACGATCGAGGCCGCGGGGCGAGCCCGGGTTCCCTTCACCACCGGCATCCTGGTGGGGATCGGTGAGAGCCACGACGAGATCGTCGATTCCCTGTTCGCCCTGCGTGGCCTGGCCGGGGACACCGGGGCCATCCAGGAGGTGATCATCCAGAACTTCAGGGCCAAGGCGGACACCCCGATGCGTCACTCGGCCGAGCCGGTGCCCCCATGCTTCGCCCGGGTGGTGGCCCTGGCCAGGTGGATCCTCGGGGCCGAGGCCAACGTGCAGGTCCCGCCCAACCTCACCGAGCAGTTCGAGATATACCTCGATGCCGGGATCAACGACTGGGGCGGTGTCTCCCCGCTCACGATCGATTGGGTGAATCCCGAGGCGCCCTGGCCGCATCTCGACGAGTTGAGCGGGAGGACCGAGGAAGCCGGTTTCGAGTTGCGGCCTCGTCTACCTGTCTACCCCGAGTACATCGAACCCGACTGGATCGACCCCGTTCTGTACGCCGACGTGGTGGCCGCTGCCGATGGCGACGGGCTGGCCCTCGTCCATGAGAAGACTGGAGCGCGATGACCATCACTTTCCTCAGGGTCCGACCCGCCGGCCAGCTGGCCGAGCCCACCGCGAACAGCCGGCGCCGGGAGGGGACCACCACCGTCGAGATGGCTTCACCAACTGCGGTCGAGATCGCAGCCGGTCACCAGGCTGGCCTCATGGTGGTGGCCGAGTCGATAGGCGATGTTGGTCCCGCCGCCTGGGTGGTGAAGCCGGTCGAGGCACTGACTCTCGCCGCCCAGGGTGTTCCCCCCTGGCGGATCACCGTGGTCGCCGAGGGGAGCAGGGAGTCCATCCTCGACGCGGTGGCCCGATCCGGGGCGCGTTATCTCCGCTCCACCCGATCCGAGACATCGGTGATGGCCGGCCTCGCCGCCCTGCCCGGAGTCGACACTGCGGTATCCGTTTTCGTCGACGATGTCGCCCAGGCCACCAAGGCTGTCGAGATGGGCGCTACCGACCTCCTGCTACGTGACTGGGAGCCGGAGGGGATCGGCGAACTGAGGAAGGCACTGGTCGGCAAGAAGCTGGTGGAACGGACCGCCTTCCCTCTCGGGATCGAGATCGATGAGGCACGTCAGACTCTCCCCGCAGAGGTGTTCATGGCATGGCTGGGACAGGTGGACGGCTCGGGGGCGGCCCGTCCCAGGCACGAATGGGCTCCGGGGAAGGACCTGGCGCCACCGGTTCCGGCGAGTCGCCTCTCTGCCGAATGGCTCGATCGGTCCTGGACGGTGGGGTCCGCCCCCGCGTATCCCTCGTCGGCAGGGGACCTCGCCCCGATCCTGGAGCGGTCCCTCGCCGGGACACCTCCGACGATCGATGAGCTCGAGGCACTGTTCCGGGCGCGAGGTGACCAGGTCGACGCAGTTGCTCAGGTCGCCGATGTCCTCCGGGAGCGAGCTGTCGGGGACACAGTCACATATGTGGTGAACCGGAACATCAACTACACCAATCTCTGCTATTTCAGGTGTGGCTTCTGTGCCTTCTCCAAGGGCCCGCGCAGCCTCAACCTGCGGGGCGAGCCGTACCTGATGGGGCTGGACGAGATCGTGGAGCGGGCAGTGGAAGCCTGGGACCGGGGTGCGACCGAGGTGACCCTCCAGGGTGGGATCCATCCCGACTTCACCGGGAACTTCTACGTGGACGTGGTCAACGCGATCAAGGCGGAGCTGCCCGACATGCACATCCACGGTTTCACACCGCTCGAGGTCTGGCAGGGCGCCGAGACGCTCGGCATCCCGGTGCGGCGCTTCCTCGAGGAACTGAAGGAGGCCGGGCTGGGGACTCTTCCCGGTACCGCCGCCGAGATCCTCGACGACGACGTGCGAGCCCATCTCTGCCCGGACAAGATCCGCACCTCGCAGTGGGCAGAAGTGATGATCACAGCCCATGAGCTCGGCCTGCGGGCGACCTCGACCATCATGTTCGGCCACATCGACCATCCGAGGTCCTGGGCCAAGCACCTCCAGGTGATACGCGAGATCCAGCGCAGGACGGGCGGGTTCACCGAGATGGTCCCACTGCCTTTCGTTCACATGGGCTCGCCCATATACCTGCGCGGACGGTCGCGTCCCGGCCCCACCTGGGACGAGGTGGTGCTGATCCACGCCGTATCCCGGATTGCCTTCGACGGCCTGGTGCCGAACATCCAGGCGTCTTGGGTCAAGCTCGGCCTGGACGGTGGCCGCAGGCTCCTCGACGCCGGCTGCAACGACCTGGGCGGCACCCTCATGGGCGAGATCATCACCCGTTCCGCCGGGGCTGCCCACGGGCAGGAAGTCACCCCACAGCAGTTCCGTGAGGTGATCGAGGCGGCCGGACGGCGACCTGCCCTGCGATCGACGACATACGACATCCTCGATCGCGTGTCGTAGAGCTCACGACCAGAACGCCTAACCCCGGTAGGTCAGGCCCCTTGGGGCCGTGGCGAACCCCCACTCGGCGAGCGCGGGGGCGATGGGGGAACCCGGCGCGGGGCGCCCGTTCACGGTGTTGACCGTGGTCCGGCGGTGCCGGGCCGCGATCTCTGACAGTCCACGACCAAGGCTGCCGTAGACCGACATGTCCTCGGAGAGCACGGTCAGATGGCGACGTCCGCGATCGAGGTAACCGATCAGCTCGCCCTCCCACACGAGGACATATGCGCCCGCGTCACGCGCCAAACGGCCTCCGTCGATATCGGGCCAGGGGAGGGCGGCTCCGTAGGGGTTGGCCGGATCGGTGGCGGCGAGCACGGTCAGCTCCCGCGCCGGGTCGGAGCGGAGACGATCGACGGCCCCGGGTAGGGCGAACTGTGACCCGCCCAGACCCTCGACGAAGTAGCCCCTCCTCACCCTTCCCGTCTCCTCGAGATGTGAGAACACCGGATACAGGGCGCTGAACCCACCGGGGTAACCCTCGGCCAGGATGGCGCTCCTGGTCACCACGCCGTGTCTATCGAGCATGAGGTGGGCCCAGGCGGCATGGCGTTCGGTGTCCCCGGCATCGCCGGTGGTCAGCTGCTTCGTCGATGACCACCGTCCCGCGGCCTGGGGCGGGAACTGTGAGGAAAGACCCGGGCGGCCGCTGCGCCGTGTCGGACGCTGCTGGGTGAATGCCCGCACCGGAGCCAGGGTGTCGTTGGTCACGTGACCGGACCAGACCAGGTCCCAGAGATGCTCCAACAAGGCTGCGGGGTCTCCGCCACCGGCGCCGTTGTAGATGTCCCGGAAGAAGCTGGCGCCCCTTGCGTCCAGGAAGTCGAGGATGGCACTCGCCTCGGGGGCCTCAGGCAGCTCCTGCGGCCCGCGCCACAGGACTCCGAGCGACGATTGGGGATAGAGGGCGAGCCTCCCGTCAGAGGTGCCGAGGGACCCGTGCCCTATCCACACGTAGTCGCCGTCGAGGAGCAGCCGGTCGAGGAGGTTCTCGGGATCCGCCACGCGGGCGGCGAGGACATCCCGTTCGAGCACGGACGCCGGGATCACGGCCCCGGTGAGACGCCCCAATGCATCGATGAGAGCGGACTGACTCACCGGTGGGTCTTCCCGCACTGCCTGCCAGGCGACGTTGAAGGCAGCCAAGGACGCCGGGCCCACCGGCTCGATCTCGCGCCGGAGCACGGCAAGCGAGCGACGCTTGAGTCGGCGCAGCACCTCGCGATCGACCCATTCCCGGCCCTGACCGCCGGGGCGGAAGGCGCCCACATCGACTCGTCCCGATGCCTCGAGACCCTCGAGGATCGTCTCCACGATGGCTCCAGGGATGGAGAGGGCGTCGGCCACGTCCCCGGCAGTGAAAGGGCCATGAGTGCGGGCGTATCGCCCGATCACGTCACCGAGCGGATCGGCCAACGGTTCCAGGAAGACGTGCGGGACACCTGGGGGCGGGGGGATGCCCAGCGCGTCCCTGAGCCGGGACACGTCTTCCACGGCCGCCCAGCGGCTGACACCACCGATGCTCACCTCGACGATCCTTCGCTGCGCGACCAGATCCTCCAGCGTGGAGGCAACGTCCAGCCCCTCCGTCCTCACCTCGATGTCGTCGAGGGTCAGTGGCCCGAGATCCCTCAGAAGGTCATGCACCCCGTCGGGGCGCTTCACCCTTCGTCTCTCGGTCAGATGCTGTAGCTCGAGCTCGACTGCGGCCACCACTTCGGGGTCGATCAGCTCGCGGAGCTCACCCTCCCCGAGGAGCTCCCTGAGGAGGTCCCGGTCCAGCGTCATCGCTGCGGCCCTGCGCTCCGCCAACGGAGCATCGGCTTCGTACAGATACGCGGCGACGAATGCGAAGAGCAGGGAGGAGGCGAATGGGCTTGGCCCGTCAAGGTCGACCGAGGCCACCCGGATCCTCCTCGCCCTCACGTCGCTCAGGACCTCGACCAGCCCGGGGAGGTCGAAGTCGTCCTGGAGGATCTCCCGGTAGACCTCGAGCATGATGGGGAAGGAGCCGAATTGCTTGGCCACGCCGAGAAGGTCGGCCGACCTCCTCCGTTGGAGCCACAGCGGGGTCCGCTCCCCTGGCCGTCTTCGGGGAAGGAGGAGCGAGCGTCCCGCCGCCTCGCGGAAGCGGGCCGCGAACAGGGCAGTGTCGCCCAGATGCTCGAGCAACAGGGCCTCCACATCCTCGGGGTCGAGGACGAGGTCTTCTGCCTCGGGCGGGGCGTCGGAGTCGGGAAAGCGGAAGGCGATGCCGTCGTCAGACCAGATCGCATCGACATCGGTCCCGTACCGCTCCCGGAACCGGTGTCGAAGGGCCATGGCCCATGGGGCATGGACACGGGCGCCGAGAGGCGAGAGCAGGACCAGGCGCCAGTCCCCGATCTCGTCTCGGAACCTCTCGACGACGATGCTCTGATCCGTGGGGTGGGCCCCGGTGGCCTCCCGTTCCTCGCTCAGATAGGCCAACAGGTTCCGAGCGGCCAACTCGTCGAGGTGGTATCTGGATCGGAGCTCGGAATCGGCGGTCTCGGGATCGAGGCGACCCATCTCACGGACGAACCGCCCAACGGCGCGGCCCGTCTCGAGTGATCGACCGAGGCTGTCGCCGTGCCAGAACGGCATTCTGGCCGCACCCTCCGCGGGAGCGGGGACGACCTCGACACGGTCGTGGGTGATCCGGGCTATCCGCCAGGCACTGCTGCCGAGGAGGAAGACATCTCCCTCCCGTGACTCGTAGACCATCTCCTCGTCCAGCTCGCCGACCCGGCTCCCGTCGGGCAGGGTCACCCGGAACAGCCCACGGTCGGGAATGGTCCCCGCATTGGCCACGGCCAGCTGCAGTGATCCGGGCCTCGGCGACACGTCTCCGGTGGATCGGTCCCAGTTGACCCGGGGTCTCAGCTCGGCGAAGAGGTCGGAGGGATAGCGACCGGCGAGCATGTCGAGGGTCTCGTCGAAGACGGCCCGGGTCAAATCGGCGTATGGGGCGGCCCTCCGGGCGATCTCGAAAAGCTCGTCGGCGGTGGACGGGGTGGCCACGACATGTGCCACCAGTTGCTGGGAGAGCACGTCGAGGGGGTTGGCCGGGACTTTGGTGGTCTCCACCTCGCGGCGAAGCATCTGGTCGACCACCACCGTCGACACCAGCAGGTCACCCCGGTACTTGGGGTAGATCATTGCCTTCGAGGTGCCACCCACCTGATGGCCGGACCGACCCACGCGCTGGAGCCCCGAGGAGACCGAGGTGGGCGATTCGACCTGGAGGACGAGGTCCACGGTGCCCATGTCGATGCCAAGCTCGAGGGACGAAGTCGCCACGACCGCCCTGAGCTCACCCCGCTTGAGCGCTTCCTCGGTGATGATCCGCTGCTCCCGCGCCACCGAGCCGTGGTGGGCCCTGGCGATCTCCTCCCCTGCGAGATTGTTGATCTCAGAGCAGATGCGCTCTGCGAGACGACGTGAGTTGGCGAACACGATGGTGCTGCGGTGGGCGAGGATCTGCTCCAGAAGACGTGGGTAGACCGCGGGCCAGATGGATCTGGTGGTCTGCTGTTCGGGGTCGAGAGGGTCCGGCTCGCCGAGCGCGTTCATGTCCTCGACCGGTACGACGATCTCGAGGTCGAGGGTGCGATCGTGGGGGACGTCGATCAAGGTCACCGGTCGAGGTTGCCAGGCGTTCTCGTCGTCCAGGGTGCCGCCCCCGAGGAATCGGCCGATCGTGTCCAACGGCCGTTGAGTGGCGGAGAGCCCGATCCGTTGAGGCGGGGTCTCGGTCACCTCCTCCAGACGCTCGAGGGAGAGGGCGAGATGGGCGCCTCGCTTGCTGCCCGCCACTGCATGGACCTCGTCGACGATGACCCACCGGACGGTGCGCAGGACCTCTCTCGCCGCCGACGTGAGCAGCAGGTAGAGAGACTCGGGTGTGGTGATGAGGATGTCGGGCGGGTTCCGCCGCATCCTCTGCCGGTCCTCGGGCGGGGTGTCACCGGTGCGGATGAAGGTGTCGATCGTCGGCAGCTCGGGTCCTCCGATGCGGCTCGAGGCGTGCCTGATACCGGCGAGCGGCGCCCGGAGGTTCCGCTCGACGTCGTGGGCGAGCGCCTTGAGCGGTGATATGTAGAGGACCCGGCACCGGGCCGTCTTTTCGGGTTGGGGCTCGGTGAGCAGCCGGTCGAGTGTCCAGAGGAACGCTGCCAGTGTCTTGCCCGAGCCGGTGGGGGCATGGATCAATGTGTGGTGGCCGCCGGCGATGGCCGGCCAGCCCAAAGCCTGAGCCCTGGTCGGCTCGGCGAAGGAGGCTTCGAACCAGGTGCGGGTGGCGGCGGTGAAGGCACCGAGGGGATCCACACGGAGAAGGTATCACCGGTGGAGGACAGTCTCGGTCCGTAATTGGGACCAATTGGCGTCATATGCGCGTCGGTCGGTCCCAATTTCAAGTAGGGGATTTTGGCCCCCTCTGTTGGCAGCGCCGTCTGCTTATGTTGTCCCCATGAGCCCGACTGTGACGTCCTCCCACGTCAGCGTCGACGGCAACGAGGCGGCGGCGCGGATCGCCCATCTCCTCAGCGAGGTGATCGCCATCTACCCGATAACGCCGGCCTCGCCGATGGGGGAGCTGGCCGACGCCTGGTCCCACCGCGGCAAGCCCAACCTGTGGGGGGTGGTGCCAGACGTCGTCGAGATGCAGAGTGAGGCCGGGGCCGCGGGCACGGTCCACGGAGCACTGACAACGGGCGCCCTCAGCACCACGTTCACCGCCTCACAAGGCCTGCTCCTGATGCTCCCCAACATGTACAAGATCGCCGGCGAGCTCACCCCCACGGTGATCCATGTCGCGGCGAGGGCACTGGCCACCCATGCCCTGTCCATCTTCGGAGATCATTCGGATGTGATGGCGGCCCGCGCCACCGGCTTCGCGATGCTCGCCTCCTCGAACGTCCAGGAAGCACAGGATCTGGCCCTTGTCGCCCACCTGGCCACACTGGAGAGCAGGATTCCCTTTCTCCATTTCTTCGACGGATTCCGAACATCCCATGAGGTGGCGAAGATCGAAGTCATCGACGAAGCCACGGTGCGGCGGCTCGTCGACGAGGATCTGATCGCGGATCACCGTCTCAGGGCCCTCAACCCCAACCGGCCATCGATCCGCGGCACCGCCCAGAACCCGGATGTCTTCTTCCAGGCAAGGGAGGCGGTCAACCCCTATTACCAGGCGACACCGGCCATCGTGGCCGACGCCATGGCCCGGGTCGCGGCTGAGACAGGGCGTCACTACGAGCTGTTCGAGTATCGAGGTGCGCCCAACGCAGATGCGGTGGTCGTCTTGATGGGCTCCGGGGTTGGTGCCGCCGCCGAGGCGGTCGAGCGCCTGGTGGAGGGGGGCCACAGGGTCGGCGTGCTCGCCGTGAAGTTGTTCCGCCCATTCGACACGGCCGCCTTCAGCGCCGCCGTGCCTCGATCGGTCAGCAGACTCGTCGTCATGGACCGGACCAAGGAGCCGGGAGCGGTTGGCGACCCCCTCTACCTCGACGTCGTCGCAGCCCTGGCCGAGGAGGGCCGTGAGATCGATGTCATCGCGGGCCGCTATGGGCTCTCCTCGAAGGAGTTCACCCCGGCCATGGTCGCCGGGATATTCGCCGAGGCGGCCAGTGATCGGCCCAAGCGCCATTTCACCGTCGGAATCGCCGACGACGTCACCAGGGCCTCGATCGATTGGGACCGCGCGTGGTGGCACGAGCCCGCCGATGTCACCCGTGCCGTGTTCTTCGGGCTCGGAGCCGACGGCACCGTCGGAGCGGTCAAGAACTCGGTGAAGATCCTCGGTGAACCCGAATTGCTCAACGCACAGGGCTATTTCGTCTACGACTCCAAGAAATCGGGCTCACGGACGGTCTCCCATCTTCGTGTGTCCCCCCGGCCGATCGAGTCGTCCTATCTGATCGAGGAAGCGGACTTCGTTGGGATCCATCAATTCGACTTCCTGGAGAGCACCGATGTGCTCGCCATCGCCGGTCAAGGGGCCACCGTCCTCCTCAACAGCCCATTTCCCGCGGCCCAGACCTGGGATCGACTGCCCTGGGAGGCCCAGCGTCAGATCGTCGCAAAAGGGCTCGAGGTGTGGGCGATCGATGCCCTTTCCATTGCGCGGGAGTGCGGTCTGGGCAACCGGATCAACACTGTCCTGCAGACCTGCTTCTTCCATCTGACCGACTTCCTCGACACCGGGGACGCCGTCGCCGCCATCAAAGAGGGTGTCCGCAAGAGTTACGGGGGCCGCGGGGAGGCGGTGGTCAGGCGGAATGAGATGGCGATCGACGAGGCGATCGGCCGGCTCCATCGTGTCGACGTCGGCAACGCGGACAGCTCGAGGCGGATCGCCGACCCTGTCCCCGAGGTGGCACCGGAATTCGTCAAGCGGGTGACCGCGATGATGATGGCCGGTAATGGAGATCTGCTCCCCGTCTCGGCGATGCCGGTAGACGGGACCTTCCCCACCGGCACGGCCCAGTGGGAGAAGAGGTCGATCGCTTTCGAGATCCCCATCTGGGACCCCGAGCTGTGCATCGACTGCGGGCGATGCGCCCTGGTCTGCCCGCATGCCGCCATCAGATTCAAGGCTTTCGATCCCGATATCGAGATCCCGGACGGGCTCCCGTGGAAGGAGTCAACCGGCAAGGATCTCAAGGGCAAGCGCATCATCGTCCAGGTCGCCCCCGACGACTGCACCGGTTGCAGCATCTGTGTAGATGTGTGCCCGGCGAGATCCAAGGAGATCTCGAAGCACAAGGCCATCGACATGGAGCCCAAGCTGCCCCATCTGGAGCGGGAGCGCCGCAATTACTCCTTCTTCCTCGAGATCCCCGAGATGCAACGCTCCGACGTGATCGCGAACTCGGTGAAAGGGTCCCAGCTCCTCCAGCCTCTGTTCGAGTACTCGGGGGCCTGCGCCGGCTGCGGTGAGACTCCGTATCTGAAGCTGATCACCCAGATGATGGGGGACAGGATGATCGTGGCCAACGCCACGGGCTGCTCCTCGATCTACGGAGGGAACCTCCCCACCACCCCCTGGTCCCAGAACGGGGATGGAAGGGGGCCGGCATGGTCCAACAGCCTCTTCGAGGACAATGCCGAGTTCGGCCTGGGGATGAGGCTGGCCATGGAGGTGCAACGGGACGACGCGCTCCTGCTGGTCACTGCCCTGGCCCCAGATCTGGGGCATCTGGCCGTCGAGATCCTCGAGGCGGCAGCGGATCGTGACGCGGTGGATCGAGATGCGCGGGTGGATCTGCAGCGGAGACAGGTGAGTCAGCTGAGAGAACACCTCCTACACATGGAAGGGCCTCTGGCCCGCAGGCTCGAGGGCGTGGCCGACTCCCTGGTCGAGACCAGCATCTGGATCGTGGGGGGCGACGGTTGGGCCTACGACATCGGCTTCGGTGGGCTCGACCATGTGCTGGCGTCGGGGAGGGACGTCAACATCCTGATCCTCGACACCGAGGTGTACTCCAACACGGGAGGCCAGGCGTCGAAGGCCACTCCCCGTGGGGCGATCGCCAAGTTCGCAACAGGCGGCAAGGCCACGGCCAAGAAGGACCTGGGCCAGATCGCGATGTCCTACGGGAACGTCTATGTGGGCCAGGTCGCCATGGGGGCCAATGTCAACCAGACGGTCAGGGCCATGGCCGAAGCCGAGGCGTATCGAGGCGTCTCACTGGTCATCGCCTACAGCCCATGCATCGCCCACGGGTACGACCTCGCCGACCAGATCCAACATCAGAAGTTGGCCACAGAGACCGGCTATTGGCCTCTCTATCGATACGACCCGGCGCGAGAAGCCACAGGCAACCCGGGTTTGCTGCTCGACAGCCGCAGACCGACCACCAGCTTCAAAGAGCTCGCCTCGAAGGAAACGAGGTTCGCCATGCTCGGCCTGGTCGACAAGGCCCGGTCGGAGCGCCTGTTGCTCAGGGCCCAACAGGACATCGACGACAGATGGCAGCTCTACGAGCAGATGGTCGAGCTCCACCGCACTGCGCAATACTCGGAGGTCGCGGAATGAGCGTCGACATGAGCACCACCTATCTCGGGCTCGATCTCGATCATCCGGTGGTGCCCTCCGCTTCACCATTGACCGGTGACATCGACCACATCCTCCAGTTGATCGAGGCGGGCGCCCCGTTGGTGGTGCTGCCCAGCTTGTTCGAAGAGCAGATAGAGCATGACGAAATGGCCGTGCACATGGCCCTCGAGTCGGGCGCCGACGGATTCGCCGAGACCCCTTCCGGCTACTTTCCAGAGCTCGACGACTACAACACCGGCCCGAGGGGATACCTGGACCTGATCAGGCGTGCGAAGAGCGAGACGAGGATCCCGGTGATCGCAAGCCTCAACGGAGTGTCGACCAGGGGTTGGACCCGCTATGCGGCCATCCTCGCGGATCAGGGGATCGATGCCCTCGAGCTCAACACCTACCGGCCCATCACCGATGTCGAGGCCACCAGCGCCGAGGTCGAGCGATCGTATCTCGACCTGGTGGAGACGATCAGGAGATCGGTCGAGCTGCCCTTGGCGGTCAAGATCGGGCCCTATTTCTCGTCCATCGGGGAGATGGCTCGCCGCCTGGCCGAGGCCGGCGCCGACGGGCTCGTCATCTTCAACCGGTTCTATCAACCCGATGTCGAGTTGGAGACCCTCGAGATAACACCAAACCTCGTCCTCTCCAGCCCGGTCGAGTTGCGCCTGGTCCTGCGCTGGCTTGCGGTGATGCATGGGAGGGTGGGATGCGACCTGGCCGCAACATCGGGGATCCACGAGGCCGAGGACGCCCTGAAGGCCGTGCTGTGTGGAGCCAACGTCGTGATGATGGCCTCGGCGCTGCTCAGGCATGGGCCGGGCCGTTTGCGGGAGGTGAGGCAGGGAATGGAGGGCTGGCTCGAGGACCATGAGTACTCGAGCGTGGGACAGGCCCGGGGAAGCCTCAGCTTCGCATCCATCCCCGATCCCGAGGTGCTCGAGCGCACCAGCTACATGAAGACCCTCACCTCATACGTGCCCACCTGGTGAAATGGGACAAGCCGCCCGCCCGGATCAGGCAGACAGCTCCAACGGCAGACGATTGATCGCGGCGAGCTCCATGAAGAGATCGACGACATGGGGGTCAAACTGGGTCCCGGCGTGCTTGCGGATCTCGTTGACAGCGAACTCGACGGGTAGCGCGCGCTGATAGGCCCGGGTGGAGGTCATCGCGTCGAAGGCGTCGGCGACGAGGATGATCCGGCTCAGGATCGGGATCTCCTCACCGGCCAGCCCGAACGGATAACCCCGGCCGTCGTATCGCTCATGGTGATAGAGGATCGCCTCGGCCACCCCCGGATCGAGCCGGTTGCGGGTCATGGCGAACCCGAGCTCGGGATGACGGTTCATGAGCTCGCGCTCCGACTCGTCCAGCGGGCCCGGCTTGCCCAGGATGCCCGGATCGAGGTGGATCTTGCCCACGTCGTGGAGGACACCGGCGAGGGCGAGACGATCGAGGTCGATGTCACCCAGGCCAATGCCGAGCCCGAGGTTCACGGCGAGATCGGAGACCCGATGCACATGCCCGTGCAGGTCCTCGATCACATCCACCATGACCTCGATCAGAATGTCCCTCGGCAGTTCCCGCATTTTGAAATCACCCGCCGGGAAGTCTCGTGGGAGTGGGCCCACTGGGGTATGGGCCGTATGGACTATATGCCCCGGCCCTTCCGGACTAGCCACCGACAGTGGTCGCGACTTGGAAGCCCTGTGGGCCATTCGCTAAGTTTGCGCCAAGCGAATGACGCGCTCATCAAGAGCGGTGGAGGGACAGGCCCTGCGAAACCGCGGCAACCGACCCGAACGGTGCCAATGCCTGAACGATGAGTGGCCGAGGACGGCTATCCGTCACGGTGCTCGGAAGAGCGCGTAGGACAGGAGAAACCGTTATGGCACAACTCGCCCGACCACCACACCGTGGCCACACCTCGGCACCACCCCTCCCACCGCGGGGGAGACCATGAAGGACCACGAGTACGGGTTCGACACCCGTCAGATCCATGCCGGGCAGCGACCCGATCCCGAGACAGGGGCGCGGGCGATGCCGATCTACGCCACGACCTCATTCGTCTTCGAGGACGCCCAGCAGGCTGCCGACCTGTTCTCGTTGCAGAGCTTCGGGAACATCTACTCCCGGATCGGGAACCCGACCAATGCCGCCTTCGAGGAGAGGATGGCCTCGCTGGAAGGTGGCCTCGGGGCGCTGGCTACCTCCTCCGGGCAGGCCGCCCAACTGATCGCCATCTTCACGCTGTGCAATGCCGGCGACGAGATCGTGGCCTCGCGGTCTCTCTACGGAGGCACCTTCACCCAGTTCGACGTGACCTTGCGTCGGATGGGGATCAACGTGACCTTCGTGGACATCCACGATCACGGCGCGGTCAAGGAGGCGATAACCCCGAAGACCAAGGCCCTCTACGGGGAGACAATCGGAAACCCGGCGGCGGACATCCTCGACATCAGGGCCATCGCCGACATCGCCCACGACAACGGGATACCACTCATCGTCGACAACACGTTCGCCACGCCGTATCTGTGCCGGCCAATCGAGCACGGGGCTGACATCGTGGTCCACTCGGCCACGAAGTTCATCGGCGGGCACGGCGTCGTCATTGGCGGTGTCATCGTGGAATCCGGCCTCTTTCCCTTCGACAACGGGAATTTCCCCGGCCTGACCGACCCCTCCCCGGCCTATCACGACCTCATGTTCTGGGAGAACTTCAGGGAGTACGCCTACTTGATGAAGGCCCGTGTCGAGTCCTTGCGTGACATCGGGGCCGCCATGTCGCCGTTCAACGCCTTCATTCTCCTGCTCGGGCTCGAGACATTGTCACTGCGCATGGCGAGACACACCGACAACGCACGCAAAGTGGCCGAATTCCTCGCCGGGCACCCGGACGTCGCCTGGGTCCGGTTCCCGGTATTCGACGACAACCCGTGGACCGAGCTGGCGAAGAAGTATGTCCCGGAGGGCCCGGGGGCGGTGTTCACGTTCGGGGTGAAGGGCGGCTTCGATGCCGCGGCCGCGTTCATCGCCGGCGTCGAGCTCTCCTCCCACCTGGCCAACGTGGGTGATGCAAAGACCCTCGTCATCCACCCGGCCAGCACCACCCATCAGCAGGTGCCCGTCGAGGAGCGGAGGGCGGCCGGCGTCGGTGACGAGATGATCCGGATCTCGGTGGGGATGGAGGACGTGGACGACATCATCTGGGATCTGGGCCAGGCCCTGGCAGCGGGGGTGGGGGATATCACTGAGAGGGGGCAGTCATGACCACGGTCCTTCACGAGGCGACTGCCTTGGAGCGTCTTCAGATCATCCAGACCGCCCGGAGTGTGGCCCTGGTCGGGGTCTCGGCAAACATCCTCCGGTCGTCCAATTTCGTGGCCACCTATCTGGTGCGCACTGGTCTCGACATGTACCCGGTGAACCCGATGTACGACGAGATCCTCGGGCTCAAGAGCTACCCCTCGCTCGCCGACCTGCCGGTGGTGCCCGACATCGTCGACGTCTTCCGCCGGCGCGACGAGCTCCCAAATGTTGTGGAAGAGGCCATCGCGGTGGGGGCCAAGGTGGTCTGGTTCCAACTCGGTCTGCGTCACGACGAGGCAGCGGCCAAGGCGGAGGAGGCCGGTTTGCAGGTCGTCCAGGATCGCTGCCTGAAGATCGAGCATGCCAGGTTCTCGGGGAAGCTCCACCTGGCCGGTTTCAACACCGGTGTGATCTCGTCTCGCCGGCTCCGACCGATCTGAGTCAGATCAACCCGTGGTGCCGGGCCGCCTCGATGAAGGTGGCAACCCGACCCGGATCGAGCCGGCCGTTGGCGACGCCGTCCACCTTGAGCGAGGACCCGACGATGACGGTGTCTGCGACCTCGGCCAGGACGCCCAGGTTGTCGACCCCGGCTCCCGATCCGATGACCAGACGTGTCCCCTTGGGCAGCACGGACCGGACTGTGGCCGCCTCGGCGACATCTGGTTCCACCCCAGTACCGGGCCCCGAGACGATCACGGCATCGGCAAGCCCGCGCGAGACCGTGTCCTCCACCGCTCGTTCGATCCCCAGACCAGGCGGAGGGGTGGCATGTTTGACCATCGCGTCCGCCCAGATCTCGACCTCAGGTGCCAGCCACGCCCGCCTGCGGGCCAATTCGGCGGCTCGCCCCGTGATCGGCCCCTGATCGGTGTACATGACGCCGGTCAGCACATTGACCCTGATGAATCCCGCTCCGGTCACTGCGGCGATGCCCAACGCCGACAAGGCATCGTTGCGGAGCACGTTGACCCCCACCGGGAGCCCGGTCTCCCCGATGACGCTGCGGACGGCGATACCCATTGCTGCGATCGTCTCGGGGTCTGATGAGTCGGCGTGGAAGGGGACATCGCCGAAGTTCTCCACGAGGAGAGAGGGAAATCCGGCCGCCGCCAATGCATTGGCTTCGGTGGTCGAGGTATCGAGGACCTCGTCCATGGAGCCCCTGAAGCCGGGCGAGCCGGGCAGTGGGAGTAGATGGATCATCCCCACCAGACGGGGGATCGGGCTCACAGATAGGCCCTGGCCACCCGCATCGCCTTCTCGGCGTAATCGCCCGACACCTTCAGGTGCGTCTTGCCGGGGTTCATCCTGCGCACCGCGACACGTGCCCACTCCGACGCCGAGCCCTTGATCAGTTGGTCGGTGTCCTCGGGGCCGTAGACCCATTTGGCATAACCGGGTCCGATGAGCTCCACCCGGACCGGCTCGTAGTCCTCACCAGCGTGCTTGAAGGCGTGAGGCAGTGTCTTCCAGCCCAGCCAGCAGACGTGGCGGATGCGGGGCGTGTCCTCGACTTCGATCCCCAACGTCGCATAGATGTCGAGACCGTGCATCCAGGTCTCCATGAGTCTGAAGGTGGCGAAAGTACGGGCGCTCATGTCGCCCTCGATCCACTCGATCCGGTCCTCCGCCTCCATATGAGACAGGGGCTCGACGACCTTCGCCCTACCGCCGCGCCACCACTCGATGACGTCCTGAGGGCGCATCTCTCGACCCTTCTTGATCGCCTCGGCGCGAAGCGGCCCGAGCTTGGGGGCAGTCTGCCACCGCTTGAGCTTGTCACCCCCCGCGATCGTGTCGGCGGCGAGCTCCTCGAAATCGGCGAGGTGGGCGATGGTGTCGCGAACAGTCCACGGTTTGGACGGCGTGACCATGTCCCAGATCTTGATGGGAATCCTCTGCAGCGACTGATCGAGGAACTGTTGTTCGGCTACCAGATCCGAAAGGATGTCTCGCACCCTCCAATGGTAGCCCCGGAACGGGGTTTATACCCAGGCCGAAACCGCCCTTCACCAGGGTCTTTCGGCGTGCTCCTCGGTCATTGGCTCGGGAAGGTGGGACGGGGTGGGGGCAGCAACAAGATCGTTCAGTGTGTCGATCATCGCCCGGAGACGGCCGAAATGACGACGGTCGAACACGAAGGCGATCCGATGCAGATGGAGCGCGTCGCTGTCCTCGGTCTCGGCTGCGGTGGCTTCGACCTTCTCGATCCGGCCGTCCACGACGATGTCCGAGTACTCGTCGTTGAGATGCTCGATCGTGGCATCGGAGGGATCTTCGTTGAGGCGGAGGACCAGTCTGCCGCCCGAGTAGCGCTGCGAGTGGTAGTTGCCATAGAAGTGCCAAATGTGCTCCGCCGCCTCCCGATGGTCGGTGGTGTGGAGGAAGAGGTTCAGGTCGGATTCGCTGATCAGGCCTCGGGCGAGTTGTTGATCGGTGATGAACTCGATCATGGGCCCCCAGTATTCGGTTCCCTCGGCCTCGAGCAGGACGATCGGGTGGAGGTCGCTCTTTCCCGTTTGCACCAGGGTGAGCAGCTCGAACGTCTCGTCGAGGGTGCCCCAGCCGCCAGGGAGGAGGACGAAGGCGTGGGCCTCCTTCACGAAGCCCAGCTTCCTCGTGAAGAAGTACTTGAAGTTGACGATGCGGTCCGGCGAGATGTGGAGGTTGGCCTCGTCCTCGAATGGAAGCCTGATGTTCACCCCGTAGGCGTTGTCGATTCCCGCCCCTTTGCTTCCTGCCTCCATGATCCCCGGGCCGGCCCCGGTGATGACGCCCCAGCCGCTTTCGGCCATGGTCGCGGCGAAGTCTGCGGTGAGGTGGTAGTTGGGGTCGTCTTCCCCGATTCGGGCAGACCCGTAGATCGTCACCTTCGGCTCCTCATGCCGGGCAAAGACGAGGTTGGAATACCTCATCTCCTTCAGGGCTGTGTTGATCAGCTTGAGATCGGCTTTCGACGCCCCATCCCGCCCCAGTTTGAGGGAGGTGACGATCATCTCGGCGATCAGGTCGGCATGCTCTGACGTGGTGGCGCCGGCGACGAGCTGTGCCACCAGGGCATCTAGCTCCGGGTTGCCCAGGTCGTACGGCATCGTCGCGACGGTACCGGGTTCAAGGCCCGAAAATGATCCGGTCGTGAGATGGACACCCCGTGTCGGCGCCAGGGCCGCGGTCCGGCATCTGGGAGAAGACGAGGCGATCAGGCGTCTCTGCTCACTCGCATCGGGCGGGGTCGCGATGGTGGAGCTCGAGGTGGAGCCGTGGCCTGCGTTGCTCCGGGATATCGCCGGTGTCGACCCTGGGTGGGTCCACTCCTCAGACCGACATGAATACTGGCCGCGGGCATGGGCCGGCCGTGCCTTGTGTTACGTCGGGGACCGACGGGCCACGGCGGGCGTGTCGTGGCCAGGGCCGATCCCGCCCTGGATCGCCTCTCCCGGTCGGAGTGATCCTTGGTCAGAACGGGCGGACGGTGGGTCCCTTTCTCACCACGGCGTTCCAGACCGTCTCGTACTGGTCGCGGTCGAAGGGGTCGACATGAGGCAACACGTACTCCTCCCATGCCAAGCGGAGGGGGTCGGGCCGGTCTGCATAGACCAGCAGCCCGGTGGGGATGCGGTCCAGCACCGAACGTAGCGACAGTGGCGTCTCGACCCGGACCCCCGAGTCCTGCGCCTCGAAAGACGCATTGACCTCCACCGCGAGCCGGGCGATCGCCACCACGTACTCCGTGTTGAGATGGGGATAGCGACGTGTCAGCATCGTCTCGACCTGCTCCCCAGCGGGGAAGCTCTTCTCCCAGATCACCCAGCGGTCGGCGAAAGCCTTGTTCAGGGTCTGAGTGCCGGCGTAGTCGCGCAGGTCGGTCGGGTTCATCGTCCCGAAGATCCGCACGTCATCACGCAATCTCACCGTCTCGCCGGTGGGGAGGTCGAGGGACGAATACCGGTCGAGGAGCCCGTGCAGCGCGAAGAGCGTCTCTGCACCCGCCGCGTTCAACTCGGAGAGGTTGAGCAAAGCCGGGCCACGCAGGGCCCGGGTGATGTCACCGTCCTCCCACCGGCTCTCGGTGCCTCCCTTCCCATCCCCATGGAGGCGGGTGGAGCCGATCAGGGTGACATCCCGGACCTCGCCGGTGAGAGGGATGCGGAAGTAGGGCAACCCCATGGCGGCGCCGAACTGCTCGATGTCGTGGTCCTTGCCCGTCCCCATGTGGCCGCGCACCGCGACATGGAGGGGCACCAGGCCCTCGGCCCCCGACATTCGGGCCTGCTCCAGCTGGGCGAATCGATAGAGCATGCCCAGATCGACATAGTGGGGGTCCGGCTCGGGGATCTTGCGCAATCGCAGCTCATGCTCTGCGCTGTCTTTCGGCACGTCGAACCTCTCGAGGACAATCGGGGCTCCTTCTCCCGAAGGGTCTTCGAATGTCACTTTTTCAGGCAACTGCACTCTCCTGGTTGATGTCGATTTCGGATGCCCGGAGCCACCAGGTGTCCATGCCCCACAGAGCGAGGCTCCGGCGCAACGCATTCCTGGTCCCATCGATCATGGCCTGGGCCAGGTCTTCAGGTCGTGAGACCACCTCATGACGTCGGTAGGCCTCGTCGACGGTGTGGTCTCCGATGCCGATTCCGATGACCGTCGTCCCCCCTGCCTCGACCGCGGCCACCGACGTGGCCAGGGCTTCGAGCGAACCCCGGGTCATGCCGTCGGCCAGCACCATCAGCACCCTGACCTGGGCGCCCAGACGGGCCATACGCTCGGCGGCATGGATGATGTTGAACTCGTCGACGTTGGCGGCTTTCTCGAAGAGGGAGACAGGTGGCGCCGACCTGGGGTCGCGGCGGGCGAGAGTGGAAGCCATCTTCGGCTCGGCGGCGGTGTAGAACACCCCGGCCAGAGTCGCCTCTGCATCGCGCCATCGCCGCTCGAACGGCTTCACGACGTAGTGGTTGACGGTGGAGGTGAGCCGATCGGCGGCGGCTCCCTGAGTCCGTTTCAGCCCGGCGGTGGCCGCCGAACGCTTTCTCCGGTACGAGTCCTCGGTGTCGTCGACACGGGCGGCGAAACCCCGGTTGAAGAGGGCGACTTCGAAGTCGACCTGGAGCTCGTCGCAGAGTCGGGCCATGGTCCAGGCCCCGAGCATGGCGGCGGACATCGCCCAGGAGCTCCCGCCGCGGCCCGGGCTGAGCATCGAAGCCGAGGCGTCCACCAACAGGGACACCGCATAGGTACGGCGCGTCCGGGCCGCCCTCCGCTCGTAGAGACGCTGATAGAGGCCGGCGCCGATGAACAGGGCAGAATGGGGTGAGACATCGCCCTGGTCGAACCCGGATCGCAACCCCCTCCGCTGATTTGCGACAAAGAGCGGGAACAACTCCCCCGACACCCTGCGCTGGGCGAGCTCCCAGCGTCTGGCCTTCTCGGTGAGCGCGGCCAGGCCCTCGCTGGAGAAACGGGAGAACGACGATGGGATGGGACCGACCACGAGTTTCCCGCCCTGACCGCTGGGGAGGAACACATCGGGTGCCTGACTGACCCGGAGCAGCTGATCGGTCGACTCCTCGTCGGCGACATCCGAGGCTCCCTTGCGATCGGATGCACCGGAACGTGACTCGGCCGATCTCCTGGTGTCCTGGTACGACTGTGCGTCGTTGAGGATGGGGGAGGTCATCCGGACAGCGTCGACACCTTCCTGCGCCTTCTCGGCGTCTGCCTGCGCCGCATGCTGCTGTTTGGCATGGGTGGTGTTCGCCTGGACCTCGCTGATGAGGCCGTGAGATCGGGCAATCGCCTCGAGCTCGAGGGCCAGCTGAGCGACTTCCCAGGGGTCATCGGCCGCGGCGGCCACCTCGCAGTGATGGGTTGCATCGTCGAGAGCGGCAGTGGCCCTGGCTTCAAATCGGCGTTCGAGAACGTCGCGACTCACGTATCCGCCCACGAGGAGGAAGCAACCCAGGACGAACTGGCTCAGGGCGCCGGAACGGGCTATCGCCTGGCTGAGAGAGGACATGTAGAGGTCCGATAAGACGGATCTGGCCCCGGGGTAGATCGACAGGCCCTGGAATTCCTGACGGGCGTCCTCGAGGGAGAAGAAGAGCACCTCGGCTACGGGCTTGTTGGTTCGGTCCAGGGCAGTGAGCAGGTCGACCTGGGTGCCGGGCGTCACCTCGCCCTCCACCGGCCACCCTTCGGGCAGCTCGCGGGTCTCGTCCAGATTGGTCGAGACGAGATGCATCACCTCGTGGAGCGCCGAAGCGATGGCGACTTCATCCGGAGTCACCGGCGCGTTGCGGTGATAGGCAGCCTGGAATATGCGAGGGTCACAGACGACTTCGTCGCTCGAGGCGGAAGCCTCGGAACCGAGTCGGACCCTGAGGTTCGGGTTCTTGGAAAGGGTGCGGGCGAACCGGGTCACTGCAGGCGCGACCCGCTGATAACGGCTCACCACGGCCTCGATCGCCTGGTCTTCGGGCTTGATCAGCTCGGTGAGAACGGTCTGGTCGCGTCCGCGCATAGCCAGTCATTGTCTCACAGGTGTCAAACGGCCTTTTCGACGTAACCGGGCGGCAGCGACTTCGTGCTGAGGGCCTACGCCCTCCCGGCCAATACACTCCCGCCGGTGCACTATGACCTGACCACCCTCCCCAACGGGCTTCGTGTGATCACCGAGCCCATGCCCTCGCTTCGCTCGGTGGCACTCGGCTGCTGGGTCGACACCGGGACTCGCGACGAGCTGCCCAACGAGAACGGCGCATCACACTTCCTCGAGCACCTTCTGTTCAAGGGCTCTGAGAAGCTCTCGGCTCGCCAGGTGTCCGAGATCTTCGATGCGATCGGAGCCGAGTCGAACGCCTTCACCTCGAAGGAGAGCACGTGTTACTGGGTTCGTCTTCTCGACCAGGACCTCGGCACGGGTTTCGACGTCCTGTCCGAGATGCTGCAGCGCCCGGCTTTCCGCCAGAACGAGATCGATGCCGAACGTCAGGTAGTGATCGAAGAGATCAACATGAACGACGACGATCCCGACGACGTCGCCTTCGAGAACTTCACGATGGCGGTGTTCGTCGACCATCCCCTCGAAGCCCCGGTCCTGGGGACCAGGGAATCGATCAGGGGGATGTCTCGAGACGACATCCTCGGCTACTGGAAGCGGCGCTACGGCGCCGGCTCGATGGTGGTGGCGGCAGCAGGATCGGTCGACCACCAGGCTGTCGTCGACATGGTGGCCGAGCGGTTCGGCGACTGGTCGGGAGACAACGTGGACCATGAATTCGGCGAGGCGGCGCCATGGCCCGTCGTGAAAATCACGCGCCGGGAGACGGAACAGGCCCACGTCGTCATCGGGGGCAAGGGTCTGACCCGCAGCGACGAGAAACGGTGGTCCTTCGAGGTTCTCAACCACGTCCTGGGCAGCGGCATGTCGTCCCGCCTGTTCCGGGAGATACGTGAGGAGCGTGGCCTGGCCTATGCCGTCTATGGGTTCAAGATGGCCTACGCAGACGCAGGGGCGTGGGGGGTCTACGTTGGGACCACCCCGAGTCAGACTGAAACGGCCATGAGTGTGATCCGTGAAGAGCTCTCCAAGGTCGTCTCCGAGGGGATCACCGAGGAGGAGCTCGAACGAGCCAAAGGCTCGATGCGGGGGGGTCTCGCGCTGGCCATGGAGGATCCCAACAGCCGGATGGTGAGGCTGGGACGCGACGAGCTGTCAGGGATGCCCCACCTATCGGTGGACGAGCGGTTGGCCAAGCTGGAGGCGGTGACCCTCGAAGAGGTGAAAGCCATCGCCGGCGAGCTGTTCACCGGACAGCGGATGATCGGTGCGGTCGGGCCCTATGACGAGGGCGACCTGGACGCCTTTCTGGCCGTCTAGCGCTTATCGATCTCGAAGCTCACCGACCGCGGCTTCTCACCGAAGTCGATGACCCCTGCTGTGCCGTCGGCTGGTCGCTCCATCACCACCGCACCACCCAGGTCGTTCCCGCTCACCGTGCTCGGCCAGCCCTCTACCCGGTAGAGGCTCACCGATCCGGAGAGCGCGGTCCACAAAACGGTCCTGTTGCCCTGGAGCACCTGGACCATCGAATCGGCGTCGCCAACGGGACTCAGGTTGGCGCCGGGACCGGCGGATCGGAACAGAGCGGTGCCACCGACGGACGCAGCCATTAGCAGCAGCGCAGCGGCGAAAAGTGCGAATCGGCGAACGACAGTCACGCACGATCATTGAAGCCTGGTGACGATCGTTTCTGGTCCGATTCTTCAGGTCAATTCCACTAGCTGCGAAAGGACTAGTCCGTAGACCAGGAAGAAGACCAACACTGTCAGGAGCGGCCCCCATGGGCGGACCCGACGGTTCTGGGAGAAGCGGGCGACACCGAACCCGAGCGACACCCACAGGATGAGATCCAGTGGCCAGGCAACGATGACCGAGTCGGTGAAGATACCGAACAGGGCGGATACCGGCCCGCCGGCGTAGAGGGCGGTGAGGCCGAGGGTCTCGCATACACCGATGCAGGCTTCCTGGTTGATGGTGGCCAGCCCGATGGCGAAGAGCACGACTCCGAAGCCGAGGAGGAAGATCGTGGCGAGTGCCGCGTCCCTGCAACCGATCCCATCGTTTTTGCTCGCCACGTGGCCGGCGATGGTAAGGCCACGCAGAGCGGACCCCGCCAGGTAGCTTTGTCTGGACCGAAGGGACTCAATGGAGCTCAAAGACGTCCTCCTGATCCTCCACATCGCAGGCGCCGGGACATGGCTCGGGGCCAACGTCGTCCAGGCCATGGCCCCCTCGCTGGCCGCCCGACAGGGCCCGGCTGCCCATGCCGGCTGGTATCGGGTGGCTGCGAAGCTCGCGTCACGTCTGTACATGCCGGCGGCGATCCTCCTGCTTGGCACCGGGATCTGGATGGTTCTCCTCGTCGACGCCTATGGGTTCGGAACACTCTTCGTGACCATCGGCTTCGGGATGATCCTGATCGGGGCCGTGCTAGGGATCCTCGTCTTCGATCGCGGGTCCGAGCGAGCGGCCACCGCCATCGACGGGGGAGACCAGGCGGCGATCAGGTCGGCCACAGGCAGAGTTGCCGTGTTCGGCGTGCTCGACACGGTCCTCCTCCTATTCACGATCACAGCCATGGTCCTCCGTCTCGGGGCGTGAGCCGGAGACCTGGCCAGGTGGGGGACCGGATCGCTCTCCTCGCAGCCTTGGCAGTCGTAGTGGCCGCCTGCAACGGCGACGGAGGAGATGCCGGCCCAGGGCCCGAGGCTGCTGACGGGGCTGTCGGCACGACGATCCCCTTGTCCCAGCTGCTGGGCAAGGTTGTCGACGAGTCAGGCGCCCCCGTTCCCAGGGCCGAGGTGGCGGTAGGGGAGCATGTCGCGCTCACCGCAGCCGATGGCTGGTTCGATCTCATGACGTCCCCGGGTGAGCTGACGGTCGACAAGCCGGCGTGGCTGGCCACGCAAGGGACCTGGGACGGCTCTCCCGCTTTCACCGAGTGGCCGATACAGCCCCGCAAGATCCGAGCCCTCCGGGTCGGGGCCGAGGCGGCCGGAAGCGACGAGAACTTCGCGGCCATTCTCGCCCTCGCCGACGAGACAGCCATCAATGCCCTCGTCTTCGACACGAAGCAGGAGGGCGGCGAGGTCTTCTACGACACCGAGGTGACAGGAGCCCATGACGCCGGTGCCGTGGTCAACGTGTACGACCCGGCCGAGCGCCTCGCCCAGGCCAAGGATCACGGTCTCTACACGATCACCCGCATCGTCACCTTCGAAGACTCCTACTGGGCCGCTTTCCGGCCGGAGGAGGCATACGACGGGAAGTGGATCGACCCGACCAAGAATGCATCATGGGAGTACCCGATCGCTCTCGCCGAGGAGGCGTGCCGGCTCGGGTTCGACGAGGTCCAGTTCGACTATGTCCGCTTTCCGTCCGAGGAGGCGGCCCAGATCAGTGGCCAACTGGAGATGACCGAGGAACAGCGCACATCCACCATCGGTGGGTTCCTGGAAGCGGCGCAGGCCCGGGTGCATGCGGCGGGATGTGCGATGAGCGCCGACGTCTTCGCCATCGTGGTGTCGGCCGACAACGACCAGGGGATCGGACAGCGCCCGGAGGTGCTGACCCAGCATGTCGACGCGTTCAGCCCGATGGTGTATCCCAGCCACTACTCACCGGGATGGCTCGGGTTCGACGACCCCAATGATCACCCTTACGACGTGACGGAGGATGCCATCCTGGATGCTCAGGAGCGGCTCGAGCCCGGTGTCGTGCTTCGTCCGTGGCTCCAGGCCTTCTGGTGGACCAACGACCAGATCAGGACGTCCATCCAGGCCGCCGAGGACCACGGTGTTGGCTGGATCCTGTGGAATGCGGTCAGCAATTTCGATCGGGCTGCACTGCCCACCGACGAGGAGCTGGCCGCAGCTCCGCCGCCCTGATCACCGCCGCCACCTTCTGAGTAATCACTCGCTCCGGCCGGTCCTCACGTCGGGGGCACCCATCCTCGCCGCGTCGGCCGTGTGGTCGTCGGGCTGACGCTGGGAGTCGCGCTCGGCTTCGACGCGGGCCCGGTAGTGGGCGATCTCCCGGCCCGCGGCAGCGTGGTCCCAGCCCAGGATCGGCGCCACGATATCGGTCGCCGCGATCGACGCTTCGAGCCCGCGGTCTGCCGTCTCTATAGAGATCCTGGTGCGCCGGGTCAGGACATCGTCGAGGTGCAGGACGCCCTCTTCGAGGGCCGCAAACGCGATCTCGGCTCTCAGATAGGGGGCATCTCCCACCAGCGGGCCGGCCAAGGACGAATCGGTTGAGACCAGGGCGGCGAGCTTCGCAGTCTCGGAGCCATATCGGCGCATGAGGCGGATCGGGTCAGGCAGCCCCAGCCGGGCAGGATCTTCCATCATCTCCGCCCATCCCGTTGCACCCACGAGGGCGATCTCCTCAGTGGCGGAGGCCGGCACCAATTCTCCTAGATCGGAGACTGCGGCGTCGACGGCGTCGCGAGCCATGATCCGGTAGGTGGTGTACTTCCCACCGGCGACGCTGACCAGACCGGTGTCGGAGACGATGACGGCGTGCTCGCGGCTCAACATGCTGGTGTCGTCCGACTCGCCGGTGAGCAGGGGCCGGAGCCCGGCGTACACGCCGACGATGTCGCCGTGGGCAAGAGGCTCGGAGAGGACGGCGTTGACCTGGCCGAGCAAGTAGTCGATATCGCTGCGGCAGGCGGCAGGGTGGGCCCGACGCAGCTCCCAAGGGGTGTCGGTGGTGCCGACGATCCAGTGCCGGTCCCATGGGATCACGAAGAGCACGCTCTTCTCCGTGCGGAGAATGAGACCGGTTTCGGACCGGATCCGGTCTTTGGGCACGACGATGTGGATCCCCTTCGATGCCTCCACGTCCAGGCCGCGGTCACCGGCCATCGCCTGGATGTCGTCGCTCCATACGCCGGTGGCGTTGATGACACGGCGTGCCCTGATCCGGAATTCCCTTCCCGTCTCGAGATTGGTCGCCTCGGCTCCGTGCACCCGTCCGTTCTCGATGACGAGGCCTGTGGCTCGGACGCTGCTGGCCAGCAGAGCCCCATGGGCCACTGCCGTCCGGGCCAGCATCAGTGTGTGCCGGGCATCGTCCACGAGCGCATCCCAGTATTTCACCGCTCCCACCAACCCTCGACCACCGAGGGCGGGTGCGATCCGCAAAGCAGCCTGGCGGCTCAGGTGGGTGTGGCGGGGGAGCGGGTTGTCGGCGAATGAGGCCATGAGGTCGTAGATCAGGACACCGGCCCCGACGTAGAGCCGCTCCCAGAAACGGTGCCGAAGCGGATAGAGAAAGGAAACCGGGCTGGCGAGGTGAGGGCAGACGTGGTTGAGCATCAGGTTGCGCTCGGCCAAAGCCTCACGCACCAGCGCGAAGTTGCGGTGCTCGAGGTAGCGGAGCCCTCCATGGAACAGCTTGCTGGATCGGCTGGACGTACCGGAGGAGTAATCCCTTTGCTCGACGAGGGCCACCCTGAGCCCCCGAGATGCGGCGTCGAGGGCCACGCCGCATCCGGTCACGCCGCCACCGATGACGAGGACGTCGAGGTCGTCGCTCGCCATCCGGTCGATATGAGCCCGGCGCTGGGCCGGGTCGAGGCTGGAGGGGGCCGTTTCCGTGTTCCGTACCATCGCAGTCATGACTGAACCGATGAAGGTTGGCATACAACTGCCCGAAGTCGAGCGAGAGGTCCCCTGGCGTGAAGTGAGGGAGATCGCCACCACCGTCGAAGAGACGGGGTTCGATTCGATCTGGGTCGGTGACCATCTGCTCTTCCGTGACCCCCTGACCGGGGCGCGTGGCCCCCTCGAGGCCTGGTCGACGCTGGCGGCTCTAGGAGAGGCGACCGAGCGAGTCCTCATCGGTCCGCTGGTGGCTGCGACCTCCTTCCACAACCCGGCGATGATCGCCAAGAAGGCGGCCACTGTCGACGACATCAGTGGAGGCCGTCTCGTCCTCGGGCTGGGAGCCGGCTGGAACCGCGTCGAGTACGAGGCATTCGGATTCCCCTTCGACAGTCGGGTGTCGAGGTTCGAGGAGGCATTCGTCGTGGTCAGCACGTTGATCAGAGAGGGTTCGATCGATTTCCAGGGGCGCTTCTACACACACCTGCAGATGGAGCTCCTGCCTCGGGCCCGGGCCGACATGCCGCTCTTGATCGGTTCCAACGGTCCTCGCATGCTTCGTATCGCCGCTCCCCATGTCGACCTTTGGAACAGCTGGTACACCGGTTTCGACAACCGGCCCGAGGGTGTCGCCCCCCTGATGGAGACAGTCGACGATGCGTGCAGGGAGGTGGGACGCGATCCGGGAGAGATCGCACGAACCGTGGCCGTCCTGGTCCGGCTGAGCCGCGGCAAGGGCCGTATCGCCGGCAGCAGCGAGCGACCCGACGTCGAGCCGATCACGGGCTCGCCTCAGGAGATGGCCGAGTCTCTGGCCCGATTCGGCGCGATGGGGATCTCCCACATCCAGGTCGTGCTGGATCCGATCGACGCCCCCGCCGTGGCCGAGCTGGCCGAGGTGCTCACACTGTTGAGATGATTAGGTTGGTCAAGCGCCCATGAAGCCACAGGGATACAACTCGGTATCGCCATACTTGATCGTCGACGACGCAGCTGCCCTGATCGATTTCCTGGTCACTGTGTTCGACGGGGAGGACCTCCGCCGGTACCCCGACGATTCCGGCCGGCTGAGGCATGCCGAGGTGCGTGTCGATGACAGCATTGTGATGCTCGCCGATGAGGTCGAGGGATGGCCGGCATCGCCCGCCCAGATCCATGTCTATGTGCCCGACGTGGACGAGACATACCGTCGAGCGCTCGCAGCGGGTGCCACCTCGGTCCAGGATCCGGTGCAGAAAGAAGACGAGGACAGACGGGGTGGAGTGAAAGGCCCGGGCAACGTGACCTGGTGGATCGCCACCCGGGTCGGCTGACGAAGGAGATCGAATGGCCAGTCTGCGCATCACCCGCCTCGGCCACGGTGGGATCCTCTACCGCTCGCCCGGTGACTCCTGGATATGGGTCGATCGCTGGTCGTCGGCGCCGAACTTCGCCGAGGATTACCGCGAGCCGGAGAAGGTGGATGTCATCGCTCCCACCCATTGCCATTTCGACCATGTGGGCGACGACTGCTCCGACCTGATGGAGCTCTCCGGCATCGTCGGCTCTGCGGTCGTGGGCTCACACGAGCTGTCCGTCTTCATGGGCGCCCGGGGCATCGAGGCGATCGGGATGAACATCGGCGGGACGGTGGCGCTGGCCGGAGTCAAGTTCACCATGGTCCGCGCCGACCACACCGGTGGGGCCACTCTTGGTACCGGGGGCGACCAGGTGACTCGTGATCTCGGCTGCTGGGGATGGGTGATCGAGTTCGAAGATGGCACGGTCGTCTACCAATCGGGCGACACAGACGTGTTCGGGGACATGAGCCTCATCGGCGAGCGCTTCTCACCGGACATCGCGGTGCTGCCGATCGGGGGGCATTACACGATGGGACCTCGTGATGCCGGGCGGGCTGCGGACATGGTGGGGGCATCCACCGTGATCCCCGTGCACTACGCCACCTTCCCCATTCTCAGTGGGACGCCTGAGGAGCTAGCCGAGCACACCCGGGCCGGGGTCGCCACACTGGAGCCGGGCGAGACCTGGACGGGATGAGCAGGGTCAGTCCGGGATCATCGAAGAGGAATGCGCGGGGCGCCACAGCCGTCTGACCGCCAGCACGACGAAAAAGAGCACGATCGGGACCACGGCCATGGTCGCCGAGCCCGACGTGTTGGCGTGATAGCTGATGATCAGGCCGACGACCACAGATCCCATCCCGATCAGCGCGGCGGTGGCCATCATGGAGGGCACCCGCTTCACCAGTAGGGCGGCGGTAGCGGGTGGGCCCACCAGGAGACCGAACACGAGGAGAGTCCCCACCGTCTGGAAGGAGCCGACGATCGACAACGTGACCAGGGCCAGAAGGGCGAGATGGGTAGCGCCGGGACGGAGCCCGAAGAGATGCGCCTTCTGCTCGTTGAAGGAGAGCACGAGGAAGTTCCGGTAGAACAGGGCGGACACCGCAACCACCACGGCCACCACGATGACGAGCCCGACGAGGTCGGTCGTGGTGACCCCGAGCACGTCGCCGAACAGGATCGATGTGAGGTCGGTGGCGAAGGAGTCCGTGCTCGACACGAGGATCACACCGAGGCCGAGCATCCCGACGAAGAGAAGACCGATCCCGGTGTCCTCGGAGAACCCCGTCTGCCGGTGCACCAGGTTGATGCCACCGATCATCACCACGGCGGCCAGCAGCGCTCCGATCACCACGTTGAAGTCGAAGATCAGGGCGAGAGCGATCCCGGGGACGACACCATGGACCAGCGCATCTCCGAGAAAGGTCATTCCCCTGATCACTACCCAGGTCCCGACGACGGCCAGTGCCACGGCGGCCAGGACCCCTGCTACCAGCGCCCGCTGCTGGAAGGCGAGCTCGAACGGCTCGATCAGCCAGCTCATGGCTCCGAGGCAAACGGGGTCATGCCAAAGCCTCCGAGATCTTCCTGGCATTGCTGATGAGCATCGCGGACAAGGTTGCGGCCTCTGACCCGGGCTCGCCCAGCGACTCGGTGTAGAGCTCGACGACCCGGGCATCGCCCTCGAGTTCCGAAGTGATCGCCTCGGCGAGCGCGGTTGGCTCGGTGGTCTCTGCGAAGACGACGTTCGCTCCGGCCTCGTCCATCACCTCGACCAGCTCAGCGAGATGCGCCGAGGACGGCTCGGCCAGGGTGGAGCCACCGGGAACGATCACTCCGAGGATGTCGAAGTCGTATCGTTCGGCGAAGTAGCCGAGCGACTCGTGGTTGGTCACCATCACCCGATCTGGGGGCGGGATCAGCGAGAGCATCTCGGACACACTGACGTCGGTGGCCTCCAACTCCGCTGCGTAGGCATCGGCCCTCTCCTCCCATCCTCCTCTCGCCCGAGTGGAGAGCGCCTCGGCTACCACCCGAGCGGCCTCTCCCGCCCGGAGGGGATCCATCCAGAAATGTGGATCAAGGGTCTCTTCATCGCCCTGGAGGGGGATGGGGTCCAACAACGGTCCCACCTCCAGCATCTCCACTCCGTCTGAAGCCGCAGCGGCGATGAAGTCCTCGAGGCCCGCTTCCAGACCCAGCCCGTTGGCGACGACCAGGTCGGCGCCTGAGATCACACTGGCCTGCTGAGCGGAGGGAGAGAAGTCGTGGGTGTCGACGCCGATCGGGATCAGCACCTCCACTCGCGCCTCGTCCCCGGCCACTGCTTCGACGATGTCCCCGAGAACGGGGGTGGTGGCCACGATCACGACTCCGTCATCCGGCCCGCTGGAGTTGGTGGAGCAGGTGGCGAGGGCCAGGGTGAGCCCGCTGACGGTCAGAAGCCTGCCCGTCACTTGGCCAGACCTCGCATCAGGCCTATAATGAGAATCATTATCAACAAGGTTACCCAGCGACCTCCCCATGCGCCAATCTCCGAGCGTGCGATCGAAGAGCGGTTGGCAGGCAGTGGCGCTCGTTTCACATCGGGCCGCCGGCAGGTGGTGGCTGCCCTGTCCGGCGCCGACGGGCCGCGCTCGGCCGCCGAGCTCCACGAGGAGATGGGGGGAGAGGTCCCCGTCTCATCGGTCTACCGGAGCCTCGCCGTCCTCGAGCAGGCTGGAGTGGTCGAGCCACACCACGGGGCCAGGGGTCTGACCAGGTACGAGATGGCAGAGTGGCTGGCCGGCCATCACCATCACCTGGTCTGTGAGAGCTGTGGTGGTGTCGAGGACATCGAGCTGCCCAAGCAGCTCGAGGTGGAGCTGGAGCGGCTGGTGGGCAAGGTCTCCGGGTTGTCCTCGTTCTCGGCGAGTGGGCACGCGCTGGAGGTCGACGGCCGATGCGAGAGATGCCGGTGAGCCCTGCAGCGGTGAGCGCCGACCATCTCGCTCTCGGTTATGGGGCCAGGGTTGCACTGGCCGAATCGTCATTCGAGATCCCACGCGGCGGGATCACGGTGCTGATCGGGCCCAACGGGTCGGGGAAATCGACCCTCCTCGGGGCCATCGCGGGACTGATCGAGCCGATCTCGGGGTCGATCTCTGTGCAGACCGCCAATGGCGGAGGACGGAGCCGGATCTCGTACGTCCTGCAGAGCACGAAGGTGAACGACAGCCTCCCGGTCACGGTGAGGGAGGTCGTCGCCATGGGGCGGTACGCCGGCAACTCGGTCCGGCACAGGTTCGGCCCCGAGGACCAGACGGCGGTAGACGACGCCATGGCGAGGATGGGGATCACAGATCTCGCCGGCATGCATCTTCGGGAGCTGTCCGGGGGTCAGCGTCAGCGTGTCCTCGTTGCCCAAGGTCTGGCCCAGGACCACGACATCTTGTTGCTGGACGAGCCTCTCACCGGGCTCGACCTGCCCTCGGCCCAGGCAATCGACCAGGTCATACACGACGAGACCACGACGGGCTGCACCATCGTCATGACGACCCACGACCTGGCCGAGGCACAGGTCGCCGATCACGTCATACTGCTGTCGGGTCGCGTCGTCGCCTCGGGACCCTCGGAATCGGTCCTCACGGTGGAGAACCTGACCGCTGCTTACGGGCCGAATCTGCTCCACGTCGAGGGTGAGCGTCTCTTCATCGATGATCCGGCCCATCGTCCCGTTCCGGGACGTCATGTGCACCGGGATCGATCGGGATGACTACCTAGGTCACGATTGGCGTCGCTTCAGCGACTGCGACGATTGGCGTCGCTTCAGCGACTGCGACGATTGGCGTCGCTTCAGCGACTGCGACGATTGGCGTCGCTTCAGCGACGCGGGCCGCGCTCCTCACGGGGCCGGGCCTCGTTCACCTTGAGGTTGCGCCCGTTGTAGTCCCTGCCGTCGAGCTCCTCGATGGCCCTCGCCCCTGCGTCGTTCGCCATCTCGACGAAGCCGAAGCCACGGGAGCGCCCGGTCTCGCGGTCGTTGATGATCGCGGCCGAGTCGACCGATCCGTATTCGCCGAACAGGCTCTCGAGGTCGGCTGCGGTGGTGTTGAAGGGGAGGTTCCCCACATAGATGTTCATGACTTTCCCGTCATCCTTTCCAATCAGGGCCTCTTGACAGCCCTTGCCATGTGTCCGGTACGACCCTGCCCTCTATCCGGTCGCAATGCGGGACGGGAAGCCAACGAGTCGCCGCCGAAGCAGCGGGCGGAACGGTAGTGGAATCTAATGGATCGCGTCGCGTTTCTGGGCCGATCTGCTCCTAGCCCTCGGTGATCGTCACCCGGTTGATGACGACATCCGACTCCGGCCGATCGGCGCGACCGGTCGGCGTGGTGGCGATCGAGTCCACGGCCTCCAGGCCCGAGCGGACCTTGCCGAAGATGGTGTAGGAGTGGGGGAGCCCGACATCCGTGTGGCAGATGAAGAACTGCGAGCCGTTGGTGTTGGGCCCCGCATTGGCCATCGCGACCGTGCCTCTGGAGTACTCCCCTGCGCCATCGATCTCATCACGGAACTTGTATCCCGGGCCCCCAGTGCCGGTCCCGGTCGGGTCGCCACCCTGGATCATGAAGTTCTCGATGACACGATGGAAGATGACTCCGTCGTAGTAGCCATCCCGGGCGAGGAACACGAAGTTGTTCACGGTCAGTGGTGACCGGGCCGGGTCCAGTTCGATGACGATCTCACCATGGTTGGTGTCCAGGGTGGCGGTGTACGCCTTGTCGAGGTCGATGATCAGATCGGGTGGTGATGGGTACTGCTTGGCCAAAGGGGCTTCCTTCCTCGTAGAACGTGAGACCTGGAACGTAAGACGTAGAGCGCGGGGGGACGTCCGTCAGGCCGCTCCGAAGTAGGCCGGTGCGTTGCCCGGCTTCCACTTGATCGAGCAGCCCATCGATGGCCATTGCTGACCGCTCACCGGCTCGCCGGCGAGCACCGCATCGACCGCGGCCCGGAGGTCAGCCCCGGTCACGGGGACGCCGCTGTTGGGCCTCGCCTCGTCGAAGCGACCCCGGTAGACCAGTTCCCGCCCTTCATCGAACAGGAAGAAGTCGGGGGTGCACATCGCGGTGTACTCGGCGGCCACGCGCTGGTCCTCGTCGTACAGATAAAGGAAGGTGTACCCGTGAGTCGCTGCCTCCCTTCTCATTGCCTCGGGCCCGTCCTCCGGGTAGAGCCCTGCGTCGTTCGATGAGATGGCCACGATGCCGAGACCGCTGTCCCGGTAGTCCTGTCCGAACCGGGCCAGCCCGGCACGCACGTGCTGGACATAGGGGCAGTGATTGCAGATGAACATCACGAGCAGCGCCCTCGAACCGGCGAAATCGTCGAGCGAGGTCGTTTGCCCGGATACGACGTCTGTCAGGGAGAAATCAGGCGCTCTTGTGCCGAGCGGGAGCATGGTGGAGGTGACGGCCATGTGGCCAGTCTAAGTGTGGGCCATGGCTCCGATCACCAGGCCGAAGGTCTCGATGCTCCCTTCCAGATGGGCGTCGGGCAGCACGACCATCGAATGATTTGCCCCCGCCTGGTGATAGGCGGCGAAGTGCTCCAGTTGGTCCTCGACCACCCCCGCATTGTTTCGGGCCATGAAAGCCTCGGCGGTGGTGCTCCGGCCGCGAAGTCGTTCGACCCGTTCCCGGAGCGCCTCTCGATCCGGGGCGACCATCACGTCGACCAGGTGGGTCACCTCGATCTCGTCGGGGTCACGATCGATCTCGGAGCAGTGGCCATGGAGCACCTCGACCTTGCGTCGTATCACGTCGGGCCTCCCGAAGAGATTGCAGGCGTCGGCGTAGCGCGCCACCAGCCGGAGAGTCCGCCTCTCGCCGGAGCCCCCGATCAATATGGGTATGTGCTCCCGGATGGGCCGGGGGTAACAAGTCAGCTCGGGGGCGGAGAAGGTCACGCCTTCGAACGAAGGCGAGCCCTTGCCCCAGAGCAGCGGCAGCATCTTCAGCGTGTCCTCGAGCAAGTCGTAGCGCTGCCGGACCGGCAGGAATGGGATCCCGTATCCCTCCTGCTCTGTCCGGTCCCAGCCGATCCCGAGGCCGAGAACGGCCCGGCCACCGCTGAGGACATCGAGGGTGGCGACCATCTTGCCGAGAACCACAGGGTGACGGTGCCCGATGGCGGTCACCAGGGCGCCCAACCCGATGGTCCGGGTCACCCCGGCGAGGAACGACAACGAAACGTATGCCTCGGGGATGTCCTCCCATGCCCGGCCCACTCTGGGTATCTGGCGGAAATGATCCATGACCCAGAGGTCGTGGAACCCGGCGGCCTCCGCCCTGTGAGCGATCGAGGCGAGATTCGTGGCCAGCACCTCCGGGCCGCCCCAGTCGAACCGGTTCACCACCAGGCCGAACCGGTGCGGTGCGGTGGGAGCAGCGGGCTCAGGCGCCGGACGGCTTCGGGCTGGGACGACAGATGGCGTGACCATGACCATCGGTTGCTCTGTCAGGACCTGGTCGAATCCCTCCTGCTCGATCTCGCCGCGGACGGCCCGAAACCGGCTCAGCTGCTTGTCGAGCACCGTCTTTGGTATCGGTCGGGCCCTCGCCGAGTTACGGGCACGGATCTCCACGGCGGGTGTGTCGAAGAGGACTGCGTAGGCCGGGATCCCGGCCTCGTGGGCGATGCCCACCCATCTGCGACGTTTGTCGGCGTCCATCCCGAGGGTGTCGATCACCGTCGTGAGGCCACGCCTCATTCGCTCTGAGACCACTTGCTCGAGGATCGAGAAGGCGGCAGTGCCCGCCTGTTGGTCATCCTCCCCGGCTCCGACCATCCCCCTGATCCGATCCGAGGAGACGATTTGGCTCTCCTGGAACGTCCCGGCCGCCCAGGTGCTCTTCCCCGATCCAGACGGGCCGCACACGACCACGAGGCATGGCATGGGTAGACGAAGGTCCATGGTCGGGTGTTCTAGCTGATCGGTCTGTAACCTGGGCCGGGTGAGATCACCGACGACGGCCCCCTTCGGCCATGTCGCCACCGCCATGATCACGCCCTTCACCGCATCCGGTGACGTCGACCACGAGAGGGCCTGGCGATTGGCCCGGTTCCTCTCGGACAATGGCAGCGACACCCTGGTGGTCACCGGTACTACCGGTGAATCACCCACTCTCAGCGATGATGAGAAGGTGTCGCTGTACAGGACCGTCGTCGACGCGGTGGCAGAGAAGGACACCCGGGTGATAGCCGGGACCGGCACCTACAACACGGTCGAGTCGATCGAACTTACCGAGAGAGCTGCCGAGATCGGCTGTCATGGGGCTCTGGCGGTGACGCCCTATTACAACCGGCCCGATCAGGCGGGATTGGTCGAGCATTTCTCTGCGATCGCCGACGTGGGTCTGCCGGTCATGCTCTACAACATCCCCGGGCGGACCGGGACCAGGATCGAAATCGAGACCATGGCCCGTCTGGCCGAGCATGAGAACGTCGTGGCGGTCAAGGACGCCGTGCTCGACCTCGAGTTCTCAGGGCACACCATCAACCGGATTCCCGGCCTGGCGGTGTACTGCGGGCAGGACTCGCTCACCTGGCCGATGATGGCGGTGGGTGCGGTCGGGGTGGTGTCGGTCGTCTCCCATCTCGCAGGCCGCGCGGTGTCTGCGATGGTCCACGCCGCCCTGGACGCAGACCTCGCCGAGGCGAGGCGCCTCCATCATCTGCTCTTGCCCCTTTGCGAGGCATGTTTCCTCGAGACGAACCCCACCCCGGTGAAAGGGGCGATGGACCGGCTATGGGAGCCTGTGGGCGAGGTCCGGCTCCCACTGGTGCCCGCGTCCGAGGAGACACTGGCGGCGGTCGAGAAGGCCGTCGGCGCCGTCCAGGGTCTGTGAGCGTCTCCATCACCTTTCTGGGGGGTCTCGGTGAGATCGGCCGTAACTCCGCGGCGATCGAGATCGAGGGTCGTATCGCCCTGATCGATTGCGGGCTCATGTTCCCCGAGGAGGACATGCTCGGAGTCGATCTCGTCTTCCCCGACTGGTCGTGGCTGGTGGAGCGGAGCGATGACGTGGAGTGTGTGATCCTGACCCACGGGCACGAGGATCACACCGGCGCCCTGGCCTACTTCCTCAGGGACGTGAACGTGCCGGTCCTCGGCACCAGGCTGACCATCGAACTGGCCCGGGCCCGGATCGACGAACTGGGGGTCGAGGGCGATCTCCGTCATGTGCCGGTCAAGAAGTGGGTGGATCAGGGCCCGTTTCGCTTCCAGCTGATCCCGGTCAGCCACTCGGTGCCGGACGCCAGTGCAGTCGCTCTGGAGACGCCGGAAGGCGTCATCGTCCATTCGGGCGACTTCAAGCTCGATCCCACCCCGATCGATGGAGTGCCCACCGACCTTCCTGCCTTCGCCACGCTGGGCAGGAGGGGGGTGAGGCTGCTCATGGCCGACTCCACCAACGCGGAGCGGCCCGGGTTCGAGCCCTCGGAGAGCTCGGTGGGCCAGCCCATCTCCGACGCCATCCGGGACGCGAGTGGCCGGGTCATCGCGGCATGTTTCGCGTCACACATCCACCGCATCCAACAGATCGCCGGCGCCGGGATAGCCAATGGGCGGAAGATCGCCTTCTTCGGCCGCTCCATGCACCGGAACACCACCATCGCCACCGATCTGAAGTCACTCGACATACCTCAGAAATCGGTGGTCGACATCAAGGACATGGACGAGCTCCCTCCCGAGCAGCAACTGCTGATCACGACCGGCAGCCAGGGAGAGCCCTTCGCCGCCCTCTCGTTGATGTCCCAGGGGCAGCACAAGTTCGTGGAGGTCGGCGAGGGGGACACGGTGCTCATCTCCGCCAAGCCGATTCCCGGGAACGAGCGAGCGGTATCGAAGGTGATCTCCAACCTGACCCGGCGAGGGGCCAAAGTGGTTCACGGGACCAACGCCCCTGTCCACGTCTCCGGCCACGCCAACCGGGACGAGCTGCTGACGTTCCTCAACCTGCTTCGGCCACAGGCCTTCGTCCCGGTCCACGGCGAGTACCGCCATCTCCACGCCCACGCCGAACTGGCCCGGAGCATGGGGGTGCGGCATGTCGACGTCCTCGAGGACGGTGACCGGGTGATCTTGAACGGCAAGAAAACCCAGGTGCTGCGCAGGGCAGTCCCTGCCGGTTTCGTGTACCTGGATGGGTCATCGGTGGGCGACGTTCAGTCGGCGGTCCTGCGCGACCGGTCGCATCTGGCGGATGAGGGAGTGGTCGTGGTGACCGTCGGGATCGACCATGACACCGGCGAGGTGGTCTACGGCCCCGACATGGACAGCCACGGACTGATGGATGACCCGAGTGCCGTCCTCGACAAGGCGGCCGATGCAGTCAAGGAAGCCATCGTCGAGCATGCTTCGGGGCGGTCCGACATCGGTGAGCTCCAGAAGACGATCCGGCAGGCGGCAGGCCGGGTCATACGCGCCGAGACGGCACGACGGCCGGTGATCGTGCCGGTCGTGATGGAGCTCTGAGCAGCATTCCACGGCCAATTCCCGCCCCCATGTAGTGTTTCCGACTACATGGGAACTAGGGCACCCACCCGGAAGGGGTCCTCCGGGCGGAGACGGGTGTCCACAGCGAAGAAGAAACCTGCGCCGAAGAGCACGATCCGTCAGAAGCTGGTGGCGGTCCGGAGCTCGGTGCGCAACACCCTGGGGCGTCAGACCGACGACATCTGGGGTCTGATCCTCGTGGTCTTGGCCCTCCTGGTCTTGCTCGCCTTCGTCGACCTGGCCGGCCCGGTCGGGGAGGGGATGGCAAGCGGGAGCCGGCTCATGTTCGGTGTGTGGAGATTCGCCCTCCCGATCGCACTGGCCGGGATCGGGGTTGCGATGATCCTCGGCAAGCCCAGGGATGGGGCCAAGCGCCTCATTGCCGGCGGCGTGATCACCTTCATCGGGTCACTTGCTCTCTTCCATCTCATGACCGGGGCTGTGGCCCTTGCCCCGAGCATCGAGCTGGTCGAGGAACGGGGCGGTGCCGTGGGATCACTGATCGCCTTCCCGATGCGTCGCATCCTCGGGACCTGGGGGGCATTCGTCGTGCTCGCCTCGGCCATGGGCATGGGTGTGCTGATCATGACCCAGACCAGTGTCAGGGAGCTCGCCGCGGGCATCGCCGACATCTTCCGTTCGACGCGAAGACTGGCGGCGTCGGCCACGGCCGGTGCCCGGCTGGATCGAGCAGGCCATGTGGCCGACCGGGTGGTCAAGCCTGCACCGTCGACCCGCGGGCGCCACGAGCAGCCGAAGACTGCACGGCCAAGAGCCCAGAAGCCGACAGAACCGCCCGCACCGAAGCCCAAGCCTCAACCGGCAACCATCTCCGCCACAGCCCCGCCCAACGGGTACAAGCTCCCACCTCTCAGCCTCCTCGACGAGGGCACCGGCGGCGAGATCAACAAGCGTGCGCTCGAGGACACGGCGCGGCAACTCGAAGAGACCCTGACCCAGCACGGGGTCGATGCCTCATTGACCAAGATCGTCCCCGGACCGACCGTGACCCGCTACGAGATCGAGCTCGCCCCGGGAGTGAAGGTCAACCGGATCTCCAGCCTCTCCCACGACATCGCGTATGCCCTGGCCACACCGGACGTTCGCATCCTGGTCCCCATACCCGGCAAGTCGGCCATCGGAGTGGAGGTCCCCAACACCAAGCGCCGCCTGGTATCACTCGGTGACATCCTCTCCAGCGCCGAGGCGGCGGTGGAGACCCACCCCCTGACCGTTGGCCTCGGGATGGACATCTCAGGCATGCCCAAGTTGCTCAACCTGTCCGAGTTGCCCCACGTCCTGATCGCCGGGGCGACGGGGGCGGGCAAGTCGTCCTGCATCAACTCCATCGTCACCTCGCTGTTGATGAGGACCCACCCCGAAGACGTCAGGGTGATCATGGTCGACCCGAAACGTGTGGAGCTGGGCCAGTACAACGGGGTGCCCCATCTCCTCACCCGCGTGATCACCAACCCGAAGAAGGCCAACGATGCACTGAAGTGGGCCGTGGCCGAGATGGATCGTCGCTACGACCTCCTGGCCGATGCCAAGGTGCGCGACATCGAGGGCTACCGGGCCAAGTGGGAGGCAGGGGGCCTGGATCCGGAGGGATTCGACCGCTTCCCCTACATCGTGATCCTGATCGATGAGCTCAACGACCTGATGATGGTGGCCGGACGGGAGGTCGAGGAGTCGATCGTGAGGATCGCCCAGATGGCGCGTGCCGTCGGCATCCATCTCGTGATCGCCACCCAACGTCCCTCGGTCGACGTCATCACCGGTGTGATCAAGGCCAACATCCCGAGCCGCCTCGCCTTCAGCGTCGCCTCTCAGACGGACAGCCGCGTCATCATCGACGGCGCCGGCGCCGAGAAGCTGATCGGGATGGGCGACATGCTGGTGGTGACCGCCAAGGAGCCGAGACCGCAGCGTATCCAGGGAGCCTGGGTCCGGGAGGGCGAGGTGCATGCCGTGGTGGACTGGGTCCGCAAACAGCAGGAGGCCAAGTACGAGGACGGAGAGGTCCTGGTGGCCACCGCTGCTGCCGCCGCAGCACAGGCCGAGGAGGTCGACGACGAGGAGGAAGCCCTCGTCCGCCAGGCGATGGATCTGGTCGTGCGGAGTGAGCTGGGCTCCACTTCGATGCTGCAACGCAAGCTTCGGATCGGCTTTGCCCGTGCCGGCAGGGTTATGGACATCCTGGAGAGCCGCGGAGTGGTCGGCCCGTCGCATGGCAGCAAGGCCCGCGAGGTGCTCATGACGGTGGAGGAGATGGAGGAGATCCTGGCCTCCGAGAAGGCAGGCGTCTAGAGCCCTTTCCGTGCGTCTTGGCGCCAAAATGGTCTGAAACCGGCCGGCGGATAAGCTCATCGCCGCCATGCTCACCCTGATCAGCCCGGACGGGACCGTCCGCGACCGTCTCTCGATGACTCTCGATGAGACCCGGCAGCTATACGTGGACATGGTCGAGGCCAGGACCTACGACCACAAGTGCATGGCCATGCAGCGTCAGGGCCGTCTCGCCACCTACGCCCCCTTCGAGGGTCAGGAGGCGGCTCAGATCGGGGCTGCAGCCGCACTCCGCCCCGACGATTGGGTGGCCGCCACCTATCGCGACGCCGCCCTCATGTGGAGGGCCGGGTATCCCTGGGCCCTGCTCATCGCGGGCCGGACCGGTGACGAGCGTGGGGGACAGGCCCCCGAGGGAGTGAATGTCCTGCCACCCTCGATAACGGTCGGCGGACACATGATCCATGCGGTTGGCCTGGCCTGGGCGGAGGCGCTGAACGGCTCCGATCGGGTGGCCCTCACTTCGTTCGGCGATGGTGCCACATCCGAGGGTGACTTCCACGAGGCGATGAACTTCGCCGCCGTCTACAGGACCCCAACCATCTTCCTGTGCCAGAACAACGGGTTCGCCATCTCTTACCCTCGTGAGGAGCAGACGCGCTCGGAGTCGATCGCCATGAAGGCGGACGCGTACGGCATGCCCGGTGTCATGGTCGATGGCAACGATGTGGCGGCGGTGCTCACTGTGGTCGGCGAGGCGGTGGCCAGAGCTCGCTCCGGCGGGGGTCCGACCTTCATCGAAGCGGTCACATATCGTCTCGGCCCGCACACGACCTCCGACGACCCCGCCCGCTACCGGGACGAGGACGAAGCCGGGGAGTGGCGCGACCGAGACCCTCTGGAGCGGGTCCGGGCGCTCCTGGAGAGGGCGGGAAGATGGACTCCCCAGTGGCAAGCCGAGTTGGAGGCCCGGTCGTCCCAGGTGGTCGAAGCGGCCGTTGCCGAGGCAGAGGCTCTGCCTCAGCCCACCGCGGAGGAAATGCTGTCCCGCATGTATGCAGAGCCCACGAGCGCCCTCCAGGCGCAAATCGACGAGATCGACCCATGAGCGAGCAGACCCTTGCCCAGGCATTGAATGGCGCACTGGCCACCGCCCTCGAGACCGACGAGCGGGTCGTCCTCCTTGGTGAGGACATCGGGCGCACCGGAGGGGTGTTCAGGATCACCGACGGTCTCCGGGCGAAGTACGGCGAGGACCGGGTCTTCGACACCCCGGTTGCAGAGTCGGGGATCGTCGGCGCGGCTCTTGGCATGGCGATAGCCGGGATGCACCCGGTGGCGGAGTTGCAGTTCCTCGGGTTCTCCTATCCGGCTTACGACCAGATCATCAATCACGTAGCCCGGATCCGGAACCGGTCCAACCACAGGTTCACGGCTCCGATGGTGATCCGCGTGCCCTACGGGGGTGGCATCGGCGCCGCCGAGCACCATTCGGAGTCGACTGAGGCGATCTACGCCCACATCCCGGGGCTGAAGGTGGTGGTCCCGTCCACTCCATCCGATGCCCGCGGCCTGCTCCTGGCGGCGATAGAGGATCCCGACCCCGTGCTGTTCCTCGAGCCGATCAGGCTCTATCGCGCCGTGAAAGAAGAGGTGCCGGAGCACTATTACACCACCGGGATCGGCCCGCTGCGGGTGGAGAGAGAGGGGAAGGACATCACCCTGATCTCGTGGGGAGCGATGATCAAGGAGACGAGGGCTGCGGCCGGTCGTCTCGAGGAGAAGGGGGCTTCGGTCGAGGTCCTGGACCTCCGCACCCTTTCCCCGCTGGATCAGGATGGAATCGTCGATTCGGCCGCGAAGACAGGCAGAGTGGTGGTCGTCCATGAGGCGCCGAAGAACGCCGGCCTGGGGGCAGAAGTGGCGGCGCTCATCCAGGAGCGCGCCCTGTACTCGCTACAGGCGCCGGTCCGGCGGGTCGCCGGGTGGGACACGGTGTTCCCGCTGAAGCGGTCGGAGGCTCACTACCTTCCGAGTCTGGATCGGATCGTGCGGGCTGCGGAAGAGACGCTGGAGGCTTAGTGGCGAGGGAGTTCCTGTTACCCGACATCGGCGAGGGCCTGACCGAGGCCGAGATCGTCCGCTGGCTGGTGCCCGAGGGTGGCCAGGTCGCGGCCGACCAGCCCGTGGTCGAGGTCGAGACGGACAAGGCAGTAGTGGAGATCCCCTCGCCATACGCGGGGGTCGTGCTCCGTCATGGCGGAGCAGAGGGTGAGACGATCAAAGTCGGTGCGGTTCTGGTGGTGATCGGCGACGCGGACTACGAGGACCATGGCCGACCCGGGGCGGGAACCGCCGGGGCCGGCACGGAGGAAAGCTCGCCGGCTGCCCCCGCCGATACCGTGGCGCCATCACACGAGGCCGCCCCCATCGTCGGCACACTGAGCGAAGAGGCGGAGGTACTCGCCGCAGCCGGCCATGCAACGGCCGGTGCTGCCACGGGCACGGTGAAGGCGCTCCCGATCGTCCGCAAGCTGGCCCGAGAGCTAGGGGTGGATCTGTCCGGGGTACAGGGGACCGGCGCGGAAGGCCGGGTCACCCGTGAAGACGTGCTCGCCGCCGCCTCATCCACCGGGACCTTGGGCGCGGAGCCGGTCCAGGAGCCTGCAGCGGACGCGACTCCGGCGGTGGAGGCCGGACAAGGAGAGGATCAGCGGCGTCCCATGTCGCGGTTGCGTCGCACGATTGCGGCCAACATGGCGAAGAGCTGGTCCGAGATCCCGCATGTCACCACGTTCGACGAGATCGATGCCGACCGTCTTGCCCGGGTCAGGGATGCTCTCGGCACCAGGCACGACGTGAAGATCCCCGTGGAGGCTCTGGTGATCAAGGCTGTGATCCCGGCACTCGAGGCCTTCCCGGAATTCAACGCGACCCTCGATGGCGACGATCTGGTGGTGCATCAGAGACACGACATCGGCATCGCGGTCGATACCCCCGACGGGCTCCTGGTGGCAGTGATCCGTGACGCCAACTCCCGAGGGATCCTCGACGTCTCCGAGGAGGTGCGGCGCCTCGGCGAGGGAGCAAGGGCGCGTTCCCTCACTCCAGACGAGCTTTCGGGCCAGACCTTCACCGTCT
>JAICNB010000123.1 GCA_025928935.1 Acidimicrobiia bacterium | reverse complement strand
TCGGTGACCTCGCCACTCCTGCTGTGATGCAGGGCCCTGATGTGCTCCATCCGGCCGGCCATGCCAGTCGCCGACGGATCCGTGACATGTGCGTATGCCATCAAGATCAGAGCCGACATAGATCCGCGTTGGTCACCGACCTCCTGGTAGATCTGGAACGCATTCTCCGCCAGCTCTTTCGCCTTCCCGTACTTGACCGGCCCGTCCATCAGGATCTCGATCCTCGAGGACCCGCCCTCCTCGGCTTCCATCGCAGCCTGCTTCACCCATCCAGCCTCGATGACGGCGAGCTCACGGACTGCGTCGGCTTCGTCTGAGCGGGCCCCGATCTCACGAGCGATGTCCATTGCACGCTCGAATGCGGACTCGGCGGCTGCGAGGTCGACCTCCGCCAGTGGCACGTAGCCCTCACCGATTGGGGCCCTGGTGATCGCCTGCCCGAGTTCAAGATTGGCGGCTAGCTCCAAGCGGCGGTCCCCTACTTCCACCGCCGCCTGACGCACCGTCTGCGCGAGCTCCATAGCCAGGTCGAAGTCCTGGTTAGCCCTGGCCGCCGAGGCTCGTCGCAATCTCACCTCGGCGTCGAGGCCCGGTGACTGTATGGCTGTGGTCAGGGCAGTCATCTCGGCCAGGTTGGCGAGACGGTCGATCCCACGGTCGAGGACCTGGAGGGCGTCGTCTTTGATCCGGAGCATTTGGATTCGATCCTCGGGCTTCGATGCCGCGGTGAGAGCCGCGTCGATGAGGCGCACCGCCTCTTCCGGAGCTGAAACCGACATCGCAGACCGCGCCGCTGCCAGGGCTGTCGACACCGCCAGCGCCTGATCACCAGCCTGGAGGGCATGATGGGCCAGCATCGACAGTTCGTCGCTCCCACCGTCGGCGGCCATCGACTCGGCAATGGCTCCATGGATGGCACGCTTTCGCTGTTTCGAGATGGAGCTCAGCAACGCGGCCCGGATCTGGTCATGGGAGAACGAGAAGTCGTACCGGGACCCAGATGGCTCTTCCACCAGCAGACCCAGATCGACAGCCCGCTGCAGACTTTCGCCGAGCTGCCAGTCCGGCTTCTCCGGCTCGCCCTGCACCCGGGCCAGCACCCTGGCCAGGGCACCGAGTCTGAATCGTCGCCCGAGGACTCCGGCGTCGGCCAGAAGAGCCCGACACTCCTCGGGCAGCTGCGCTAACCGCCGCTCTATAAGCGACCGGATCGAGGACGGCACTGCCGGCCCGCTCAGCTTGGTCATGGTCCAGGTGCCGTCGATGAGCTGGAGGGCTTCCACCTCCCGGTAGGCCCGGGCTAGCTCCTCGGCGAAGAAGGGCACTCCCTCCGATCTGGCGTGGAAACTGGCAACCGTCGCTTCGTCGACCGGAGCTCCTAGAAGGTTCTTGATCAGCTCGCCCGTTTGGTTCCGAGTCAGCCGTTGAAGCCTCAGCACCTGGGTGACCCGCATCCGATCGAGGTCTGCGATCAGCTTGCCCACTCCACCGGAGGCCGAGTCCGAGTGTGGGCGGAGACTAATCAGGATGAAAATAGGGCCGGAAGCGAGGGTCCTGACCAGGTAGCGGATCAGCTGGATGCTGTCGTCGTCAGCCCACTGGACGTCGTCGAAGAGCAGAGCCAAGGGTCGGTCCCTGGTCAGTGCGAGGAAGGCCGTGGCCACTTCATCAAAGGTCCGTAGCATTTGCTCCTGTGGGGAGAGTCCCTCGGTCCGGGACCCTCTGCCCCCGACGGCTTCCTGGGCGCGGTCCAACGGCTCGAGGGCCATTGCCTGCTGGGCGACCGATTTGGTGCGAGGCGAGTTGAGCAATGACCGGAAGAGGAGGAAGGGTCCTCTGAGTTCCTCATCGGCGGAGACGTCGAGAACCCAGTATGGAGTTTCACAGCCGGTGGCGAGATCTGCGGCGGCTTCGAGCATCCGGGTCTTGCCAATGCCGGCCTCGCCTTCGGTCACAACGGCCCGCAGGCCGCCAGCTGTGGCGGCGAGTTGCTCGGCGATGATCCCTAGCTCTCGCGTCCTCCCTACTACCGGTGCTGTGGCCCGGGGGGCGTCGACATCGAAGGCCGCCGTTGACACGGCCCGCATCTGCTTAGTAACCCGGTTGGTGTCCTTGTCCCGCCACAGGATTTCGAAGAGTCGCCACCTCTCAGGAAAGCCCTTGAGCCAAAAGAGACCCCGGTCGACGATCCTGGCTTCATTGAGAGTCCCGGCGAGATCGTGGACGATCTGGGAGAGCAGAATCTGGCCACCCTGCGCCTTGTTGGCGATCCTCGAGGCGGCGTGAACCGCGGTGCCATGTGCGTCGCTGAGCGATTGGGTGACGTCACCGCTGTTGAGCCCGATCCGGACCGAGATGGGCAGGTCTGAGTTGGACCGGTTGCGCTCTTCGATCGCCTCTTGAATCGAGATCGCGGCCTGGATTGCCTGGTTGGCCGACGTGAACAGGGCCATGAAGCCGTCTCCCAAGGACTTGAGCTTGACGCCTCCGGCCGCCTCCAGACAGGAGCGGACCAGCTCGTCGTGGGCCCGGATCACCTCGTTGGCGAGGGTGTCACCGACTCTGAGCCGCAGATCGGTGGAGCCCTCGAGATCGGTGAAGAGGACTGTGACGGTTCCCTTGACGACCGCTTCGTCCGGCTGGCTCATCGGACGACCTCACCGAGGGCGGCATAGCGGAGCAGGTGAGCTTGGCCACTGTGAAGGGCGTATTCGTCGAGCATCTTGATAAGGGTCGCTCCCAGTGGCTGCTTGTGGCCCAGTCCGACCGAGTCGAGAGAGGGCAGGGCCGAGATGGCGCCATCCGCCCTCGCGATCTCAGCGAAGTAGAGTTCTAAGTCTTCCTCTACGGTCGTCGCAGAACCACCCGCGTAGTCGTCGTCGCCGTAGACCATCAACCGCTCACCGCCGCCGAGACCCCACGCCAGATACACATGCTCCATTTGGGTCATGTGCCGGATTAAGCCGAGGACGGACAGCTGCACTGGCGGTATCGACCACATGGCGAGACCCTCAGGAGTCAGGTCGCGGAACTTGCGAGCAAATTCATGCCGCTGATAGCTGAGCCACCCTTCCAGGGCCAGTCGAAGATCGGTAGTCGGCTCCGGTTCCTCCCCTCTGGTGAAGTCGAGCTGATCCAGAACGCTTGATGACACGCTTCCTTTATACCTCTCCCCAGGTGCCCTGATCGTATCGCCGAACCCACGGTGTTAGCGTCGCCGGTCGATGTCCGCTGAACGTACGAAGCCTGTACGACTTCCTCCTCGGTGGTTCATTCGCGCCGCCTGGTACATCCATCGCGCCATGTACAGGGTCACCCGCGGACGGAGGGGACTATGGCTTCCCAAGCCCAACCGTTGGGGCACCATGCGCGTCACGACGACCGGGCGCCGTAGCGGTCTCGAACGAAGCGTGATCCTCGGTTACATCGAAGATGGTCCCAACCTCGTAACCATGGCGATGAACGGCTGGGGAGAAGGGGAGCCTGCCTGGTGGCTC
>JAICNB010000050.1 GCA_025928935.1 Acidimicrobiia bacterium | reverse complement strand
GTCCTCATCATCGTCCAGAACCTGCCGGTGCCATTCGACCGGCGTGTGTGGCTCGAGGCGACCACCCTCCAGACCAACGGGTACCGGGTGTCGGTGATCTCCCCCAAGATGAAGGGGTTCAACAAGTCCCACGAGATCATCGAAGACGTCGAGGTCTATCGCTATCCGATGCCGTTCGATCCCACCTCCAAGCCGGGATTCCTCGCCGAGTTCTCATGGGCATGGCTCGCCACGTTCCTCCTGTCGTTTCGGGTGGCGCTACGGGGTCGTGGTTTCGACGTGATCCACGCCTGCAACCCACCTGAGACCTATTGGGCTCTCGCCCTCATCTGGAAGCTCGCGGGCAAGAAGTTCATCTTCGATCATCACGACCTCTCCCCCGAGATGTTCGAGGCGAAGTTCGGCGTCAAAGAAGGGCTGATCCATCGTCTTCTCCTCTTCATGGAGCGCCGGTCCTTCAAGACTGCCGACATGGTCCTGGCCACGAACGAGAGCCACAGGAGGGTCGCCATCGAGCGAGGCGGAGTGACTCCCGACCGGGTGACGATCGTGAGATCCGGGCCCGACCTGAAGCGGCTCACGGTCTATCCGCCCGACCCAGCGTGGGCGAACTCGAAGAAACATGTCATCACCTATCTCGGTGACATCTCCGCCCAGGATGGGGTCGACGGCCTGGTGAGGGTCATCGCTTTGCTGAAGGAGCGGCGGGACGACTTCCACACCGTTGTCGTCGGTGGCGGCTCGGCGTGGGAAGACGTGAAGCGGTATGCCGTCGAAAAGGGGGTGGACCACCTCTTCACCTTCACCGGTGTCGTCTCAGATGATGTGCTCTGCCAGGCCCTGTCATCGGCAACCGTGGCCGTTGACACGGTTCCCCACAACTCGTGGTCCGACCGATCCACGATGAACAAGATCATGGAGTACATGTACTTCGGTCTGCCCATCGTCGCCTACGACCTGATCGAGACGATCAGGTCCGCCGAGGATGCGCTCCTCACCGTGCCATCCGGGGACGAGGCGGAGTTCGCCGCCGCCCTCGACCGACTACTGGACGATTCAGATCGCCGAAGCCGGATGTCCACTTCGGGAAGACGCCGTCTTGAGAGCGTCCTGAGCTGGGAGCACTCGGTGCCTCCCCTGCTGCGAGCCTACGAACAGGCCCTGTCCCCGGCCGGCCCGCGGCTCGCATGGCAGCACCGCCCCACCCGCTGAGGCAGGGAACCAGGAGAGCTAAGCGATTCCGAATTCGTCGATGATGAGCCGCGTCATCAGGGTCTGATCGGGGCCCACCTCGCCCTCCCCGGTCAAGGCAAAGGCCGGGATGCGAATGCCGAAGCCCGGCGAGTACCAACCCAGCGGTGCCTCCTCGTCACCCCGCACCGCCGTCCAGGTCATCGACCCGTCGAGCTCCATCCTGGCCGAGGAGGCTCGGCCATCGGGCCGCACCCAGGACAGCCGGGCGACGTGACCCTCCAACACGCAATCGATCGATGGGCCGAGGTGAAAGCGCAGCGCGGCCGGACTGGACCTGTCGACCCTGTCCTCGATCGTGACGCCGGCGTCATCGACGACCACCGACCTCTTGTGCTCTATCTCACCGTCCTCCACGTGGGATCGAATGCAATACGCCGTCCAGCTCGTCGGCGAGCCCGCCGACACCTCGACCACACCGGATCGCTCCTCTGCAGACCAGATGAACGGCCCGGTCTGCCGGGCATGCCACGCCCTGGCCAGCTCGAGGGTGTTGTGGGCCCGGTTCGAACGGAAATACGAGCGCCAGAACGGCTCCGACTGGTAGCAGTAGGTGCCGGGATCGGCCAGCACGTCCACCCCACCGTGTCGCAGCTCCACCGATAGGGCGTCGTCGTGGCCATGTGCCGCGGTCGTCATGTACCCGAGGGGACCGGCGTCGCAGCGACACCAGACCTCGTCCGGTTCTCCCGAGCGTGCCCTAAGGATCGTCATGCCCGACTCCGGGAAGGTGACAGGCCTGTAGACCGGCCGGCCCCCCGGCAGCGGGCCGATCGAGCCGAATGCCTCGAGGATCGAGGTTCGGACCTCCCCTGTCGGCTCTGGTGCAGGCCACCAGTCGAGCGGCCCGAACAATGCGGCCCCGGTGCCGAGCAGGGAGGCCCAGCGGTCGAACCCGGGCCCGTCGACCACGAGGGCGACCGCATCATCCGAGTCCCCCTGGCGGGGTGGTCTCCCGGACGCGTCCAGCATCGCCGCGACGACGTCGATCATGGAACGGACCCGGACCCAGAACTCGCTGCCCAGCCCTGCGCCGGCCGCCTCGCCCTCCAGCCCGGCCAGCATGAACAGCTCGGCAACGAAACCGTGATAGTCGGAGGCCAGTTCCCGGTCGACGCCATCGGCATCGACCTGTCGCATCGCCTCGGTAACGAGCCCGCGGCCCGCCCGGTCCCTCCATCGAGAAGACTCGGGAAAGAGCGGAAAGGCGCAGGCCGCGGCGAACAGCCCGGCCCACTCGGCGACGGCGTGATTGTTGGCCGAGCTGCCATGACTGGGCAGGCGATCGAGCCAGAGCTGATGCGCATACAGCTGGCTGAGAAAACGAGGGTTCTCCTCGAACCAGGCGGCGGCCCGCTCGTCGTCGTCGAGCAGACGTCTGATCCAGACCCAGGAGAGCAGCCGCATGCCGATCTCGATGCCGCTCGTCCAATGGATGCCCCGAAAAGGGGGATTCGCCTGCCACCAGCTCTCCAGTTGGGCCATGAGCAAACTGGTGAGACCGGGATCCCCGTTCAAGCGGGCAGCGCTGGCCAGCACCGTCAGGTGTTGATGACGGGATGGCTCCCAGACGTGTTTCAGGCTGCCGGGCCACGCCCTCTGATTGATGCGGAAGGCCGGCTCCTCGGAGGGAGCCCTCGACCCGGTCTTGGGATCGAAGAACCAGTCGGGGCTGGGACCGAGATCCGTGCGCTCGAGGCCCAAGATGTGGGCCCGACCCTGCACCAGTGACTCCGCTCCGGCCATCAGGTCGGCGATAGCGGCTGGAGAGGATGCCTCAGGAGCTTGGCGCAGCGGAGTGGCGAATCCCCCCTGAGCCTTGGCCGCACCGGCTCTCCTGACCCTGTTCTCCTCCAGGGTGGTGATCATCTTCACGGCGGCATCCCTCGCCCGGCCGGCGATCTCGCCCGGGCCCATGGCCGCAAGGCGGTGCAGGTACCAGCTGAGAGTCAAGCTCCGGAGAACCGACGGACCGGCTCGGCCCGCCCCGAGGCGGCGCTCGCCTGCGCCAAGAGGGTGGCCTCGGTGGTAGTGGCCAAGGAGTCGATTCCGATTGGCATGTCCGAGCCCTTGTGGACCGCCTCCACGAAGGCGGCGATCTGTGCCGCCTGGCCCTTGTCCACCCTCCCCCTCGAGCGAAGGTCCTTCTTTCCTCGCTCCGACCAGATCGTGGCCTCCTTGAAGTTGTCGAGGCGGGCGGTGTGGGATTCCCCGGAGACGAAGAACGTCTCCTTGGGGAAGCCTCGGCTCCCCCTGGTGAGATAGGAGATGTGCCCGATCGAGCCTCCGGGATAACGCAGCGTCAGTCCCAGGTCGTCCGGGTCGCCGGGAGACGAGACGCCGATGACCTCGATGGGGTCCTCACCCAGCCACCAAGAGAACACGTCTATGAAATGGCCACCCTCGCCCTCGAATCGCGACCCGTAACGAGTGGTGTCTCGATACCAGCTCTCGTTGTCCAACGGGCCGGCGTTCACGGTGTAGTGGAGATGTTGCTCGCCCTGCCCCTCAACCCAGGCCTCCTTCATCTGGCGTAGGAGCGGGGCAAACCTGCGGTTGAAGCCAACCATCAGCCTCTGGTTCCCGGCTGACCGGATCGACTCGATGACCTGGTCTAGCTCGTCGATGGTCAAGGCCAGGGGCTTCTCGACGAACACCGCCTTCCCGGCGGCGATCATCTCGGAGACCATCCCGGCGTGCAGATCGTGGCGCGTGGCGATGACCACGGCGTCGACCGAGTCGTCTTCGATCAGCGCCCTGTAATCGGAGGTGACCTGGTCGAATCCGAACCGCTCCTGAGCGGTGGCGCCCGATAGGGCGGTGGCCGTCGCCACGACGGAGAGATGCACGTCGGGGTTCGATGCCAGATGTGGCAGCAACATGGTGCTGGCGTAGTTGCCGCTGCCGATCACCCCAACCCCGACCTTCCCCGATGGCGGCACGGTCTCGGTCTGCTTGCCCAGGTGGAGGACTCGCTCGACCACCGCCTCCTGGGGGTAGGCGAACAGACTCCCGATCGCCCGCGACTCACCGGAGAGGAGCCGCTCGTAGGCCACAACGGAGTCTTCGAAAGGAACGATCTCGTCGATCAGGAGCTCGAGCTGGAGCTTGCCGGCGGCGGTGAGGTCGAGGAAGGACTTCATGTTTCGCTGCTCGGTCCACCTCACATACCCGATCGGATAGTCGACGCCGTCCTCTTCGTAGGTCGGGTCGTACCGACCCGGGCCGTAGGACCTCGAGAATCGAACATCGATCTCCTTCTCGTAGTAGGGCTTCCACGGGAGATCGAGGGGCAGCTTGCCGACATCGACGATTCGAGCCCTGTCGCGTGCGATCTCGACCGCCGTGCTCACCGGCTGGTTCGAGCTGGTGGCGGCGGCGAGGAACACGACATCGGCACCATGACCGTCGGTCAGCTCGAGCAGTCTCTCCCTGACCCGAGCCCCTGAAGGCCCATCGGGGGACCCGGCGGTGCGGGCACCCGACCGTTCGGCGAGAGCGCATCGGTCCTCCGAGGGGTCCAGCCCGACAACGTTGACCCCGGCGGCATTCGCGATCTGGACCAGCAGCTGGCCGATGAGGCCGAGGCCGATGACACACACCGTCTCGCCGATCACTGCCTCCGAGCGCCGAAAGGCCTGCATGGCGATGGCGCCCACGGTGGCGAATGCTGCCTGCTCGGCTTTGACACCGTCGGGAACGAGGGCGCACAGGTTACGTGGGACGTAGTTGAACTCTGCGTGGAGGGCATACTCGTTCCCGCCACAGGCGACCCGGCTCCCCACCGGCAGTTCCGCCACGGTCGACTCGACGACGGTGCCTGCCAGCGAATACCCCAACGGTGTGTAAGAGTCGAGCCGGTTCATCACCTTTCGATAGGTGGCGCCCACCCCCTGTTGCGAGACCGATTCGAGGACCTTCCGAACCTGGTCGGGCCTGGCCCGGGCCTTGCCGAGGAGGGACATCTTGCTCTCGGCGATCTTCATCAACTCGGTGCCGGCGGAGACCAGGGAATATTCGCTGCGCACCACCACACCGCCCGGTCGACACGACGGAACCGGGACCTCGACGAGCTTCACCTCGCCGGTCTTGTAGTTCTGAGCGATCTGTCTCATCGGAGGTCGTTCCCGAATCCGATGGAGGCAGATGTCATCGTCCCGACCATCGGAATCCCCCACGTGCTCTTGCTCTCCCCAAGCTGGACACCTCACCCCTTCGCTGCCGGATCCAGCCTCGCAGTCCCCCATTCTTACCGAGAGTGAGATGTCCCGCTAGATGGACTTTTCTCGACGCGTGTGATCGCGAAAGTCGGCCTATTTCACCACTCTCAGTGGTGGTATAGTCGTGGGCAGGACCCGAGAGGTCCTTGGGGCTATTCGCACAAACAGGGGAGACCGGGTATGTGGGCTCGTAAGGGCGGGGCGTCTGCGCCCCTATCGACGCAGGATTACTTGTGGGCGGCCAAGCCGCTATCACCACCCACGGGTCTCTATCCCCGTTTGGTCAAACCGCTCATCGACAGGCTGCTCGGCCTTGCCCTCCTGATCCTCTTCAGCCCGTTGATCGCCGTCTCGGCCCTCGCGGTCCTGGTGACGATGGGGCGACCCGTCTTCTACACCCAGGAACGGATCGGGCTCCATGGACGACCGTTTCGGCTCTACAAGATCAGGACCATGATCCCCGATCGTCGGATCACCCTGACCAGCTACAGCGGTACCGAAAGAAGGGTTGTCCACAAGTCCGCGACCGACCCGCGAGTGACGCTGGTTGGGAAAGCGCTCCGGGCGACCCGCTTCGATGAGCTGCCCCAGTTCCTCAACGTGGTTCGGGGCGAGATGAGCATGGTGGGCCCACGGCCGGAGCTGCCCGAGATCGTGGCACGATACGAGCCCTGGCAGCACCATCGCCATCTGGTCCGGCCCGGAGTCACCGGCCCCTGGCAGATCTCCAACCACAACGGCGACCTGATGTTCGAGCACACCGACATCGACCTCTCCTATCTCGAGGACATCAGTTTCGTCCACGACATCGGGATCCTCGCCCGGACCCCGATGGCCATGGTCGGTCGGAGGGGACATTGACCGCCCGGCCGATCGCAGCGTCGTCGCGGCCACGGTTGGTGGTCGGTTCAGGCTGGAGACGAGGCGGATCGGAATGATCTTCACCGAGACCGACCTGGCCGGGGCGCATGTCATCGACCTCCAGAAACTGGAGGACGAGCGGGGGTTCTTCGCCCGTGCGTTCTGTCAGAACGAGTTCACGGAGCACGGTCTCAACCCCGTGATCGCACAGGCCAACATCGCCTTCAACCTGGTCGAGGGCACGTTGCGCGGGATGCATTTCCAGTACCCACCTGCCGCAGAATCGAAGCTCGTCCGCTGCACACGGGGCGCCATCCTCGACATCATCGTGGACCTGAGGCCGGAGAGCCCGACCTACCTGGAGCATTTCTCGGTCGAGCTCAACGAGGAGAACTACCGGGCGCTCTATGTGCCGGAGAGGTTCGCCCACGGTTATCAGACCCTCAGGGACAACACCGAGACCAGCTATCAGGTCGGCGAGTTCTACACACCGGGGACAGAGGGTGGCCTCATGTTCGATGACCCGCGTCTCGGTCTCGAATGGCCGATGCCGCCAAAGGTCATCTCAGAGAAGGACGGGTCCTGGCCCTCGTTCAACGAGATTCGGGGTGAACTAGAGACCAGGATGGGGATAGGCTGATGGAGGGACAAGAAAAGGGGGCCGGGGACAGATGATTCTCGTCGACGAGGCGCTAAAGGCGAGAGAGCGCGCCTCGAATCCGATCCGGGTGGGGTTGATCGGCGCCGGCTTCATGGCGCAGGGGCTGACCAACCATGTCACCAACAGCGTCCCGGGGATGGAGATATCCGCGATCTTCAACCGGACCCCCGAGCGCGCCGCCAAGGTCTACGAGTACGCCGGGCGGCTGGATGTCGTCGAAGCGAGCGGCCAGGGCGAATTCGAAGACGCGATCCGCTCCGGCCGCCCAGTCGTCACCGACGACGCTCTCTTGATCACCCGATCGGAGAACGTCGACGTCATCGTCGACGTGACCGGCTCGGTCGAGTTCGGGGCGCGGGTGGTCCTGGACGCTTTCGAGAACGACAAAGACGTGGTCTTGATGAACGCGGAGTTGGATGGGACCATCGGGCCCGTCCTGCGCAAGTACGCCGCTCGGACCGGTCGCATCCTGTCGGCATGCGACGGTGACGAGCCGGGAGTACAGATGGATCTGGTGCGATGGGTGGTGGGGTTGGGCCTCATCCCCCGTGTCGTCGGCAACATCAAAGGCCTGCAGGACCCATACCGGAACCCCACCACCCAGCAAGGCTTCGCCGATCAGTGGGGACAGAACCCGACGATGGTGACCAGCTTCGCCGACGGGACCAAGATCAGCTTCGAGCAGTCGATCGTCGCCAACGCCACCGGCTTTCAGGTGCGATCGAGGGGCATGTCGCGGGGCCAGGAGTACCACGGAGACGTCATGGCCATCGGGGAGCTCTACGACATCGACGAGTTGAGGGAGCTCGGGGGCATCGTCGACTACGTGGTCGGCACTCCCCACACCAAGGTGTACGTACTGGCCGAGCATCCGGATCCCAAACAGCAGCACTATCTGAAGCTGTACAAGATGGGCGACGGGCCGCTGTACCCGTTCTTCACGCCCTACCACCTGGTGCATTTCGAGGTCCACAACTCGATCGCCCGGGTCGCCCTGTTCCGGGACGAGGTCGCTCCTCCGCTCGGCGGACCGGTCGTGGAGGTCTGTGCGGTGGCCAAGAGGGATCTCAAGGCCGGCGAGACCCTCGACGACTACGGCATGTACATGACCTACGGCGAGGCGGTCAACACAGACGAGATGTCGACGGGGCGTTATCTGCCCGAAGGGCTGGTCGAAGGGTGCCGTCTCGTCAATGACATCGCCAAGGATCAGGTGCTCCGCTACGACGACGTGGTCCTCCCTGAAGGCCGTCTGGCCGACCGCCTGAGATCCGAGCAATACGAGAAGTTCCTCGGCGAGACATGGCTCGGCGATCTACTAGCAGCACCGGTGAGATGACATGAAGGTGGTGCTCTTCTGCGGCGGTCAGGGCATGAGGCTCAGAGACCATGACGAAAACGTCCCCAAGCCACTGGTGAAGATCGGCTACCGGCCGATCATCTGGCACGTCATGAAGTACTACGCCCATTTCGGGCACAAGGACTTCATCCTGGCGCTGGGCCATCAGGCGACGGCAATCAAGAACTACTTCCTCCAGTACAGCGAGTACGAGTCCAACGACTTCATCCTGACCAACGGTGGACGCGACGTGACCCTGCTCAATTCGGATATCGCCGATTGGCGGATCACCTTCGTCGACACCGGTCTCAAGTCCTCGGTCGGAGAGCGCCTGACGGCGGTGCGGCATCTGGTCGAGGAGGAGGAGTGGTTCCTCGCCAATTACACCGACGGCCTCACCGACGTCGACCTCAACCGGATGATCGAGTTCGGCCAGAGCAACAATCACATCGCCACCTTCCTCGCCGTCAAGCCCAACGTGACCTTTCACACGGTCGACATCGAGGAGGACGGCCGGGTGATGGCCATCCGAGCAGCCCAGGCCGAGACGACCCGAATCAACGGGGGCTTCTTCGTCATGCAGAACAAGGTCTTCGAGTACATGGAGGAAGGCGAGGAGCTCGTCGAAGCGCCGTTTGGGCGCATGATCGAGGAGTCACGGCTGGGAGCCTATGTCCACGACGGGTTCTGGGCCTGCATGGACACCTTCAAAGAGAAGCAGATGCTCGACGAGATCCACGAGTCCGGTCTGGCACCCTGGCTGGTGTGGCGCAACGAGGCGATACCGCGTCTCGGCGAGACCCGCCCTCCTCTGCCCTGATCAGGCCCAGGTCAGCGATTCCTCCAAGCGGCCCTCGGCGATGAGCCGCTTGATCTCGTGGAGGCGCCGGTAGCGCGGGAAGTCCTCGACGCTCATCCCGTCCTCCAGGAACACCTTCAACAGCTGCCGGATCCCGTCGGCGAGGGTCCAATGTGGCTGGAACGCCGGGACCATCGCGCCGATCTTGGAGAAGTCGACCCTGTAGCTGCGCGGGTCGGTCCCGGGGTCGTCGACATACTCGACGGGAGCACCGCCCGGCACCGCATCGGAGACGAGCTCGGCGATCTCGATGATCCGCAAGTTGTCCTCGGTCCGCCCCACGTTGAAGGCCTGATCGTGAACCGACTCGACCGGAGCCTCGAGCACGGCTCGAACGGAACGAGCCACGTCCTCGACGTGGACCTGGGGGCGCCAGGCACTTCCGTCCGACTTGAGGAGGATGCGACTGGTGGCAGCGGCCGTGGCGCACAGGTCGTTGACCACGATGTCGAGCCGGAGCGCCTGGGATGGGCCGTAGACGGTGGCGTTGCGCATGTAGGTGGGACTGAAATCGTCATCGGCCAGCTTGGCCAGGGCGGCCTCAGCGGTCACCTTGGTCTCGGCGTACGGCGTGAGAGGGGTCATCGCTGCCGACTCATCGAGCAACCCACCGGATTCGGAAGCACCGTAGAGAGAGCAGGAGGACGCGAAAACGAACCTGCTCACCCCTGCCTTCTTCGCCGCCTCGGCGACACGCACCGTGCCGTCGTGGTTGATGGCATAGGTGAGGGCGGGATCGAGGTCACCCAGCGGATCATTCGACAGTGCCGCCAGATGCACCACTGCCTCGACGCCGTCGAAATCGGCCGGCCTAGCCTCCCGGACATCCCAGCCAAGTGGCTCGGTGGAGCCCGCCGGATACCGGCAGCCTGAGTAGAGGCCAAGATCCCGCTCGATCACGTGGTAGCCGTGATCCCGGAGATGATCCACCAGCACCGAGCCGATGTAACCCTGTGACCCGGTCACCAGGACTCGTTCGAGCCCGGCCGCGCCATCGACAGCTCGCCCTGAGACGTCATTCATGTGAAAGCCCCCAAACCCTCAGCGGTCCGAACCGCATCCCTCTATTGAGCGCTGATTCTAATCCGCCCCGGTGCTGTGCTCCACTGCGAGCTTGCGCGCGACGAATCCCTCGGCGTACTTGCTGGAGCCGTGCTGCACACCCCGTATTCGAAGCGTGGAGCTGAAGAGGGTGCTGTCGTACCAGGGCTTGCCGTGTTGGCTCGGGAAGGACTTGGCGAGGTGGTCGAGTTTGGCCTGGGCCGTGTCGTCACTCAGCGGGAGGAGGAGATTTGGGGCGAAGGACTCGGTCTCCCATTTCGGGATCTCGTATTCCAGGACCGTGACCCCGCGAAATACCTGCCAGGCCAGCTGACCCATCATCCGATGATCCTGGTGCTCGTCACCCGTCCAGGGCGCCAGCACCAGGGAGGGGCGGATCGACTCGACCACCGACCGAAGCCAGCGCTTCACCACCCCGGGGTCGAGGTAGGGGAGGAAGCCGTCCTCGAACCCGCCGACGTGCACGACGGCTCGATCACCCAGCAGATCGCGGGCACTGGCGAGCGCCTCGTTGGACCGATCGGCATCGGCTGCGGCCACAGCGAACAGGAACCGGGTCTCGGGATGATCTCCGGACAGTTGCAGAAGCGTTCCGCCCGCACCGATCTCGATGTCGTCGGCGTGTGCCCCCAATGCCACCACCGGGCGATCCACCGGCAGCTCGAGTCGTAGTGTCAAAGCCCTCCCCTTCCGATCATCCCGTAGATCGACCTCGCTACTCCACCGTCACCGTCTTGGCCAGGTTGCGCGGCTTGTCGACGTCCATGCCCCGAGCCGTCGCGACGTAGTAGGCGAGCAGCTGGAGCGGGACCACCGCAGTCACCGTACAGAGGAGGTCCGGGCCAGACGGGACCCTGATCACGTGGTCGGCCACATGGCCGAGGTCGTCACCTTCCTCGGCTACCAGCACGATGGTGCCTCCTCGGGCCTTCATCTCCTCCATGTTGGAGAGGGTCTTGGCCTGGACATGGCTGTCGGTGGCGACACCAACCACCACGACGCCGGGCTCGATGAGCGCTATCGGGCCGTGCTTCATCTCTCCGGCCGCATAACCCTCGGCCCGTACGTAGGCGATCTCCTTGAGCTTGAGCGCCCCTTCCATCGCCACCGGAAAGTCGCCCGACCGGCCCAGGAAGAACCAGTCACGGGTGTTCACCCAGGCCGACGCCATCTTCTCGACCTCTGCGGCGCGGGCCAGGACCGCCTCGACCTGATCGGGAAGGCGGAGGAGCTCCTTCACCTGGAGCTCGATCGCACCCGGATCCAGCGCACCACGCACCTGGGCCAGATAGAGGCCGAGCAGCTGCATCGCCACCAGCTGGGTGGTGAAGGTCTTGGTGGCGGCAACGCCGATCTCGGGACCGGCCCTGGTGTAGAGCACCGCATCGGACTCGCGGGCCAGCGCCGACTCCACCACGTTGGACACACCGATCACGACCGACCCCTGGGCCCGGGCGTACCGGACCGCGGCCAGCGTGTCGATCGTCTCCCCGGATTGGCTGATGCCGATCACGAGCGATCTGTGGTCGAGCACCGGGTCGCGGTATCGAAACTCGGAGGCGATGTCGATCTCGACGGGCAGCCTCGCCCAGCGCTCGATGGCGTATTTGGCCATCATCGCCGCGTGATACGAGGTGCCACACGCGACCACGAACACCTTGTCGATCTCACGCAGGATCTCGGAGTCGATGGTCAGCTCGTCGAGCACGACCCTCCCGGGGGACTCGATCCGGCCCGCCAGGGTGTCGGTGATGGCGTGAGGCTGCTCGAAGATCTCCTTGAGCATGAAGGTGTCGAAGCCGCCCTTCTCGGCCGCCTCGAAGTCCCACTCGACCATCCTCTCGTCGAGGGGCATGCTGTTTCCCTCGAGGTCTGTCAGCACGATCTGGTCGGGCCGGATCTCGACGACCCGATCGTCCTCGACGATCACCATGTGACGGGTGTGCTCGAGAAAGGCAGGGATGTCCGACGCCAGGAAGTTCTCCCCCTTGCCCCGGCCCACCACCAGCGGCGAACCTCTTCTCGCCCCCACCAGGACGTCCGGCTCGGATTTCCTCATCACCACCAGTGCCAGGGAACCATCGGCCTGGTTCATCACCGTGCGCACTGCGTCGGCGAGGGGGAGATCGGCCAGCTCCTCGATCAGGTGCGCCACCACCTCGGTATCGGTGTCGCTATCGAAGCCGTGCCCGTTCTCGACCAGCTTCGCCTTGAGGTCCACCCAGTTCTCGATGATCCCGTTGTGGACCACCACCACCTCGCGCGTGCAGTCCATGTGGGGGTGGGCGTTCCCGGTGTTGGGGGCGCCATGGGTGGCCCACCGGGTGTGCCCGATCCCGGTGTGGGCCTCGGCCGGGTGCTCCCGATCGACCAGACCCTGCAGGTCGGCGATGCGGCCGGCCTGTTTGAGGACGGTCAGCGATCCGCCATGGTTGAGGGCGACGCCGGCTGAGTCATAACCCCGGTATTCGAGCCGGGCCAACCCCGGCATCAGCACATCGATCACAGGCTTCGGCCCGACATATCCAACGATTCCGCACATAAACCTTTCCTTCTCTCCTGTAATTGGGACAAACAGGTGCCGTATACGGAACTGCGCAACCCAATTACGCCAAGTGGTTGCGTGCGGGGGGCCGATGATCGGCGCTCACGGGGTGGGTCTCTGTTCCGGGATCGCTCCCGGGTTTTGCTCCCATCCTCACGACCTGAGCCGGCCGGGAAGGCATCCGCCGAATTCTTCGATGACCTTCCTCCTCGTCACCTCGTGATCAAGAGCTTGCGAGGCCAGGCGCTGTTGGTTGTCGCACGCAAGTAGCAATCGAGTCGGTTATCCCTCCTTCCCCATCGAGCTCTGCGTGATGCTCGTCAGACGTTCAGCGTAGCGTCTCGCCGCCTCTTCGGAAGGGGCCTCCACCATCACCCGGATGAGCGGCTCCGTGCCCGAAGCACGGACCAGAACCCTCCCCTCGTCCCCGAGCTCGCTCTCGACCGCCCGCACTTCGTCCCATACCGCCCCGGCAGCATCGAGGTTGGCACCTCGACCGACGCGCACGTTCTGCAGGATCTGGGGGTACTCCGTGATGGCCTCGGCGCGTAGCCGACGGAGCTCCTTGCCGGTCCCGGCGACCACATCGAGAAGGCGAACCGCGGTCAGGAGCCCGTCGCCGGTGGAGCCCTTGTCGAGGAAGATGATGTGGCCCGACTGCTCGCCGCCAACGATCGCCTTCTGGTCCTGCATCGCCTCCAACACGTAGCGGTCGCCGACCCTGGTCTCGGTGAGCTCGATCCCGGCCTCCGCCATCGACTTGCGGAACCCGAGGTTGGACATGACCGTCGCGACCACCCTGTTGTTCTTCAGCTGACCCTGGGTCTTCATGTGCCGGGCGACGATTGCCAGGATCACGTCCCCGTTCGCCACCTTCCCGTCCTCGTCGATGGCGATGAGACGGTCGGCGTCCCCGTCGAAGGAGAGGCCGATGCGCCCGCCGGCCTCCGCGGCGAGCCGCTCCGGGTGGGTGGCCCCCCAGCCGGCGTTGATGTTGGTCCCGTCGGGGGCGTCTGCATGAGTCACGACGTCGGCCTTGAGCCGCTGGAACAGCATCGGCGCTGCCTTGAACGCCGCCCCGTGGGCGCAGTCGAGGGCGATCTCCAGCCCGCTCAAGTTGTACCTGGAAACCGCCGCCAGGTGGTCGACATACCTCTCGAGAGCGTCGCCGTCGATGAAGCGGGTGCCCACGTCGGGGCCGACCTTCGCCCGTGATCCCGACGCCCGGAGCCTCTCCTCGAGCTCTCGCTCCACCTCGTCGGCCAGCTTGGTGCCACGGGAGGAGAGCAGCTTGATCCCGTTGTCGTCGGCCGGGTTGTGCGAGGCGGAAACGATCGCCCCCATGGTCGCCCCGGAAGAAGAGGTCAGGTAGCTGATCCCGCCGCTGGGAAGGATCCCGACATCGACGGTGTCGATCCCCACGGATTGGAAGCCCGACTGCAGGGCCGAAGACAACATCTCCCCCGAACGGCGTGTGTCCCTGCCAATCAACACCGGGCCACCACGAAGGTGGGCGCCGGCGGCACGGCCTATGGCAAGGGCCAGCTCGGCGGTGAGCTCGGATCCGGCGACGCCACGGACGCCGTCGGTGCCGAAGATCGGCTTACCCTCTTCGAGGAGTCGGCGGAGGTCCGCCAAGGTCAGCGCTTGGTGTACTGCGGGGCCCGACGGGCCTTGCGCAGACCGTACTTCTTCCGCTCGACGACTCGGGCGTCACGGGTGAGCAGCCCGGCCTTCTTCAGTGTGCCCCGCAGCTCCTCATCGAGCACGATGAGGGCCCGGGCGATGCCGAGACGAAGGGCGTCGGCCTGACCGGTCTGACCGCCACCTTCGAGGGTGGCATGGACGTCGTAGCGCCCCTGGGTCTGGGTGATCTGCAGCGGTTCCATGACCCGCAGACGGGTGGCCATGGTCGGGAAATAGTCCTCGAGCGGGCGCCCGTTGAGGGTCACCTGGCCGGAGCCGTCGATGAGACGGACCCGGGCAACCGAAGCCTTGCGGCGACCGGTGGCCTGGACGAGGGGCTTGACCATCAGATTTCCACCTTTCGGATGTCGAGCTCCAGAGCCTGGGGCTTCTGGGCGGCATGAGGGTGATCGGGCCCGGCGTACACCTTGAGCTTGCGAGCCATCTGGCGACCCAGCTTGTTCTTGGGCAGCATGCCGCGCACAGCACGCTCGATGATCGCCTCGGGTCGCCTCTCACGCAGGCTGTCGAAGGTCTCGGCCTTGATCCCACCCGGATATCCGGAGTGGCGGTAGTAGATCTTCGTCTGGCTCTTGTCCGAGGTCACTGCAACCTTCTCCGCGTTGACGACGACGACGAAGTCACCTCCGTCGAGATGCGGGGCGAAGGTGGGCTTGTGCTTGCCACGAAGCAACGTGGCTATCTCGGAGGCGAGACGGCCGAGCGGGAGGTCGGTGGCGTCGACCACCAGCCAGACGCGTTCGATGTCGCCCGGCTTGGGCGAATATGTCTTGTTCATGGTCATGAGTAATCCTCGGCAAGTTGAAAAATACCGGGGAACGTTCGGGGAAACGGCTCCCGACGAGGGAGCAGACATATGCTACGCCGACTACCACTTCTAGGCCAAACGCGTGATCACCCTGACCGACATCGAGGAGGCGCGCGCCAGGTTCGAGGGGCGCGTCCTGAGGACTCCACTCGTCTGGTCGCAGTCCTTCAGCCGCATCACCGGCCGTGACGTCCATCTCAAGGCCGAATGCATGCAGCGGGCCGGGTCGTTCAAGATCAGGGGAGCGCTCAACGTCCTGACCAGGCTGGGCGGCGAGCCCGTGGTTGCGGCCTCGGCGGGCAACCACGCCCAGGGTGTCGCCCTGGCCGCCTCCTTCACCGGGTCGTCGTGCACCATCTTCATGCCCGAGACGGCCGCCCTCCCCAAGATCAAGGCGACCGAGGACTACGGCGCAGAGGTACGGCTGGTCGGCTTCTCGCTGGCCGACGCCGTCGAGGCGGCGGTCGAGCACTCACGCACCAGCGGAGCCCACTTCGTCCACCCCTACGACGACCCCCTCATCGTCGCCGGACAGGGCACTGTCGGGCTCGAGATATTGGACCAGCTGCCCGAGGTCGGCACAGTGGTGATCCCCACCGGGGGCGGCGGCCTCCTCTCCGGGACCGCGCTTGCCCTCAAGACACTCCGGCCCTCGGTCCACGTGGTCGGCGTCGAGATCGAGGCCGCAGCGGTGTACGCCGACAGCCGGAGGCGGGGCACGCTGGTCACGGACTTCCCGCGCGGCCTCCCCACGGTCGCCGACGGGATAGCGGTGTCGGTCCCATCAGATCTCGTCTGGGAGATCACCCAAGCCCACGTCGATGAGGTGGCAGTCGTCAATGACGCCGAGACCACGGCAGCCCTCGCCTACGTCCTCGATCGCTCCAAGATCCTGGTCGAGCCAGCAGGCGCCGTCGGGGTGGCGGCGCTCATGGAGAAGCGAATTCCCGATGGCGCCCCAGATCCGATCTGCATCGTCCTCTCCGGCGGCAACATCGACCTGATGCTGTTGGGCAAGGCGGTACGCCACGGACTGGAGGCATCCGGTCGGTTCGCCGAGTACACCGTCCTGGTCCCGGATCAGCCGGGCAACCTGGCTGCGGTATTGCAGACCATCGCCCGCGCAGGCGGCAATGTGCTCCTGGTCGAGCACCACCGCGAGGGGTTCGGGCTCCCCTTCGGGCGGGTCGAGATAGCCATCTCGGTCGAGACCCGCGACTCAGACCATGCGGCCCGGATCGCAGCCGCACTGGAGCCCTACCGGGGTTGATCTGGCCGGTCCTGGGGGATCACCCCCAGGGGACGCATCCCCATGTTCGGGGATGCCCTCCAGACGGCACGATGACCAGATCCGACGTGGACGTCAGGTCCAACGCCGATCAGGAGGACTCAATGCATCAGCCTCGGACGAACTTGAGCAAGGTCTTGCCCGCCAGCCGGAAAAAATGGGCGCCCCGAAGCACAGAGCCGGTGGCATCACCGCTCGATGCGCTGGTGCGTGGGCTCGCCTCGATCGGGGAGAGATTCGTGCGGGGCGGCAGGGTCCAGTACCGGATCCCCTGAGGGTAGGGGGGAGTGAGGGCGTCCTCCCCCCTACCCGGGCAACCCTCGTCGTGGCCTTGTACGCCGTGGCCCAGTCGTCCCTGGATCAGTAGCCCACCTCCCAGAGGACGAGCCCGTGCGGGGGGGCCACGGTCACCACCCGGCCCCGGTCCCGTGAGGCCATGATCTCGGCCACCGATCCGACCGGGGTGAAACCTCGGCCGACGTCATAGCTGAGACCGACCAGAGACCGCACCATCTGATGACAGAACGCATTGGCCCTGATCCAGAAATGCAACAGTGGGCCATCGTTCTCCCAGGCCGCCTCCTCGACCCGTCGCACGTTGGTGCGTCCCTCGACCGACCGACAGAAAGCACCGAAGTCCTGCTCACCGGCGAAGTGGGCGGCTGTCTCCTCCATCGCCGACGTGTCGAGTCCCGGCCCTACGTGCCACTGATGGCCGCGTCCTAGCGGATCGGGCGCCGGGCCGACCGACAACGTGTACCGGTACTTTCGCCAGAGCGCGGAGAACCGGGCATGAAAGTCGTCATCCACGCTGCTCACCGCCATTACCGAGATCTCCGGCCCGAGGATCCCGTTCAATGACCGCTGAAGCCGCCCTACGTCGACTTCTTCGTCAATCCGTAGTGAGACCACCTGACCCCGGGCATGGACGCCGGAATCGGTGCGCCCGGCGACCGCCGTCTCGTGGGGGGATCCGAGCAGAGTCGTCAGCGCCGCCTCCAGCTCACCCTGGATGGTCCGGATACTGGCATCACTCTGTGCCGCATAGCCCTTGAAACCCGCGCCGTCGTAGGCCAGGTCGAGGCGGAGCGTGGGCATCAGAACAGAGCGGAGAAGATTGCGAAGGGAACGCCGAGGAGGGTCCTGAATATGGCGGCGATGGCGAAGCCGATAAGCACCGACACCGCCGCGTTCCGGGTCTCGATGGCGGCCGCCTCACGCGTCCCCACCACCAGCACCACTAGGTACCAGACCAGGCCGATGCCTCCGCCGATCTGGCCGAAGAGCTCCAGGACCAGGGGGAGCACCGCCAATCCCTGAAGGGCGATGAATGTCTGTGGCCGGCCCGTCGACTGGAAGAGCCTGGTGGCGGCGAACCATGACGCGAATCCAAGGATCAGCCAGGAGACGACGCCGGCGATCACATATTCGAAGAGACCCGGCAGGGAAAAAGCCTGGATCCCTCCTCTGAGCAAGAGCGTGCCGACATAGGTGACTGCGGCGACCAGCGCCACCAGGATGGCGGCATCGGCGGCGGAGTCTCCGTCGAAGTAGGCCTCGGTGAACGGCTTGCGATCGAGGATGGCGGCCCGCCCGGCCCGGCTGAACATCTTGCTCACGGTCGGGCGAGGGTAACCGTCCTATCGACGAAGACGGACCCGTTCGATGGAGTGATCCGGCGCCTTCCTCAGGATCAGGCTGGCCCGCTCCCGGGTGGGGAGGATGTTCTCGAACAGGTTGACTTCGTTGATCCTCGCCCAGATTCCCGACGCCACCGCCACGGCCTCGTCATCGGACAGATCGGCGTAGCGATGGAAGTAGGCGTCGGGCTGGGTGAAGGCGGTGTCGCGCAAGGTGACGAATCGCTCGATGTACCAGCGGCGGACGGCCTCGGGATCGGCATCGACGAAGATCGAGAAGTTGAAGTAGTCGCTGACGAATGCCCCGATACCTCCCGCCTGAAGCACGTTGAGGCCTTCGAGGATGAGGATGTCGGGGCGGCTGATGACACGGGTCTCCCCGTCGAGCACGTCGTACGCGAAGTGCGAGTAGATCGGCACCTCGAGCTGCTCGGCTCCGGCTTTGGCCCGGGCCACGAACTCGAGGAGGGCGCGTCGGTCATAGCTCTCGGGAAAGCCCTTACGCTCCATCAGACCGCGTTCCTCGAGCACGGCGTTCGGAAAGAGGAAACCGTCGGTCGTGACCAGCTCGACACGGGGATGGTGTGGCCATCGGGAAAGCAGCTCCTGGAGGACACGGGAGATCGTCGACTTGCCGACTGCCACCGACCCAGCGACCCCCAGGACGAAGGGGCGCGGTTGGGGCGGTGTCCCAAGGAAGGTGTCCGTGACGGTGGCGAGTTGGTGGCTGCCCTGAAAGTGCAAGTTGAGCAGCCGGGATAGCGGCAGGAAGCTGTGCTCGACCATGTCGACGTCGAGATTGACGTTGATACCCCGCATCTTCTCCACGTCCGATTCGGTGAGAGTCAGGGGGGTGTTGGCCCGGAGGGCGGCCCATTCGTCACTCGTGAAATCGAGATAGCTGGGTTGGCTCAACTGGCCTCAGGGTACCTGGAGATCGCCTTCGTCTTGACGCGAGAATTTCCTTATACCACCCGCGATCCGGCCGATAAATGGGCGATGGGACAGTTCCAGGGCTCGTTGCGGTTGCCCGGCGACAGCAAGTCACTGCCCGCGACGGTCCAGCTACGAGATGGCCGTCTCCAGATCTCGTCCGGTGACCATGCAATCGGTGACTGGTCGATCGACACCATCGACATCGCCCAGGTCCCCGAGGGGATCCGGGTCAAGGCCGAGGGCGAGGTGCTCCTCCTCGACATCCCCGACCGGGAGGCCTTCTCGCAGGCGGCTGCCTTCTACGCCCCGAGGCCGAAGCGCCTTGCCCGGGCCAAGCGCTCCCCAAAGACCCAGAAATCGCCCTCGCTGCCCTCCAGACCCGTCGCCGCTGAACCTGAGCCGGCCAAGCCAAGGGGTGAGTCCCGCATCGATCAGCTGTTGGCCCGAGCCAAGGACCGCTTCGGGTCCAAGACTCCCGATTGGGTGTTCAGCCGTTGGGGTCTCGCCGCGGCGGTCGGCCTACTCGTTCTGTGTGTTGTCTTTGCGGAGCTTGTGTCGAACCTGCTGCTGATCGCCGGCGTGATCGCACTGCTGATCGGCGGGGTGACCATGCTGGACAGTGTCATAGCCCGCCGGATCCTCCACCACAAAGTGACTCCGATCCAGCTGGTCATCGGGGGTGGCAGCATCTTCGTCGTCGGCCTGCTGTTCGGCTTCGCCGCATAGCGACCCTTCGGGTCGCCGGTCTAGACCAATTCGATGACTGCTTCTTCGGCGCCGTCGCCACGGCGGGGGCCGAGCTTGGTGATGCGGGTGTAGCCACCCTCGCGATCGGCGTAGCGGGGGGCGACGTCGTCGAAGAGCTTGACCACCGCCTCGCGGTTGGGGATGGTCCTCATCACCGTCCGCTTGGCGTGAAGGTCGCCCTTGCGGGCCTTGGTGATCAGCTTCTCGGCCAGCGGCCGCACCGCCTGGGCCCGGGGCAGAGTGGTGGTCACCTTCTCGTGCAAGAAGAGCTCGATGGCCAAGTTGGCCATGATCTTCTTGCTGTGCGAGGGGGACCCCCCGAAGCGAGGGCCCTTGCGGGGGCGTGGCATCAGGAGTTGCTACCGGCGTCGGCCAGGCTCAGTCCGAGCTCATCGAGCTTGGCGGTCACCTCTTCGAGGCTCTTCTGGCCGAAGTTCGTGATGTTGAGGAGGTCATCCGAGGTCCGCTCCACCAGTTCGCCCACGGTCTTGATCTGGGCACGGCGGAGGCAGTTGCGGGGACGCTCCGACAGGTCGAGTGCCTCGATGGGCAGCTCGAGGTCGGGCGAGCCGGAGAACTCGGGCTGGACCTCGCCCAGCTCGAGACCCTGGCCCTCACCGATGTCGGCGAACAGGCCCATCAGCTCACGCAGGGTCTTGCCGGCCGAGGAAACCGCCTCACCCGGCTCGATGGCGCCATTGGTCTCGACGTCGATCACGAGTCGGTCGAAGTTGGTCATCTGACCGACCTGTGTGTTCTCCACCTTGTAGGAGACCTTGCGGACCGGGGAGAAGATGGAGTCGACCGGGATGACCCCGATCACCGAGCTGGAACCCTTGTTCCCGTCGGCGGTGCGGTATCCGACCCCGGGGGCAACGGTCATCTCCATCTCGAGACGCCCGCTTGCGCTCAGGGTGGCGATATGCAGGTCGGGATTGACGATCTCGACACCGGCGGGGAGCTTGATGTCCCCGGCCTTGACCTCACCGGCGCCCTTGGCGGACAGATAGAGGGTCTGGGTGTCGGTGTCCTCGAGACGGACCACGATGCGCTTGATGTTGAGGATGATGTCGACCACGTCCTCGACCACACCGGCGATGGTGGAGAACTCGTGCTCGACTCCCTCGATTTGGATCGAGGTGACGGCTGCACCTGGAATGCGCGACAGCAGGGTGCGGCGCAGGGTGTTGCCGAGGGTGTATCCGAAGCCAGGCTCGAGAGGCTCGACGATGATTCTCGACCTGATGTCGGAGATCGTCTCCTCTTCGATCTGGGGGCGCTGAACGATCAACAAGGCATTACCTCACTTCGAGTAGAGCTCGACGATCAACTGCTCATTGATGGCAGTGTCGATCTGGTCCCTCCTCGGGTGATCGATCACAGCCACCTTTCGCTCGCCGAGATCGGCACTGAGCCAGGCCGGAGCCTCGCGTCCCTGTGTGTCGACGGCGTGCTGGATGACGATTGCATCCCTGCTCTTGTCCTTCAGGGTGACCACGTCGCCGGGGCGCACCTGATACGAGGGGATGTCCACCTTCTTCCCGTTCACCTGGAAATGCCCGTGGTTGACGAGCTGGCGGGCCTGGGGACGAGTGGCGGCGAGGCCTGCGCGCCATACGACGTTGTCGAGACGCTGCTCCAGCAGCTGGAGCAGGTTGTCTCCGGTGATGCCGGGGCGACGGGCCGCCTCCTTGTAGTAGAGCCGGAACTGCTTCTCGAGGACCCCGTACATGGTGCGGAGCTTCTGCTTCTCGCGTAGCTGGATCAGATAGTCACTCTCCCGGATACGGCCACGGCCATGCTGCCCGGGCGGGTAAGGGCGACGGTCGACGGGGCAGCGCTTCGACTGGCAAAGCGGGGTGCGGGCACGACGACAGGCCTTGTGACGGGGACCGGTGTAACGAGCCATCAGCCGCGTCTCCGCTTCTTGGGCCGACAGCCGTTGTGGGGAATCGGGGTCACGTCACGAATCCAGGTGACCTCCATGCCCATGTTCTGCAACGTCCTGACCGCGGTGTCACGACCAGAGCCGGTGCCGCTGACGATCACGTCGAGCTTGCGGATCCCGTGCTCACCGGCCCGACGGGCTGCCTCCTCCGCGGCCACCTGGGCCGCGTATGGGGTGGACTTGCGCGAGCCTTTGAACCCGACCGAGCCACCAGATGTCCAGGCGACGGTGCCCCCGGTCTGGTCGGTGATCGAGATGATCGTGTTGTTGAAACTCGCCTTGATGTGGGCCTGACCGTGGGAGATGTTCTTCCGCTCCCGACGACGGACCCGCTTGGCGCCTTGCTGCTTAGCCACTCTCCACAGACTCCTACTTGGTGACCTTTTTCTTGCCGGCGATGGCCATGCGACGCCCCTTGCGGGTGCGGGCATTGGTGTGGGTGCGCTGTCCGCGCACGGGGAGGCCGCGACGGTGGCGGATCCCCTGATAGCTGCCGATCTCGATCTTTCGCTTGATGTTCTGCTGGACTTCCCGCCGCAGGTCGCCTTCGACCTCGAAATTGGCCTCGATGAAACGGCGAATGCGGGTGACCTCGTCATCGGTCAGCTGCCGGATCCGGGTGTCGCCGTCGACACCGGTCTCGGCGCACACGCGCTGGGCCCGGGTGAGCCCTATGCCGTAGATGTAGGTCAGCCCGATCTCGAGCCTCTTGTCCCGGGGGAGGTCGACCCCTGCGATACGTGCCACTCAGATCATCCTTGCCGTTGCTTGTGACGGGGGTTGCTGCAGATCACCCAGACGCGGCCACGACGTCTGATGATCCGACATTTCTCACACATCTTCTTGGTGGAAGGTCTTACCTTCATCATCTTCTCCAAAAGCTCGTCAGGCCATCATCAACGGACCCGGACAATGACTCGAGGGTCTCGAGAGTAGGGGACGAGGGCGTCCTGGCCTGAATACGCGCTGAACGGCGCGTTGAAGCGCCGCAACACCTGGAAATATTACCTGTGAGCTGCACTTTGCTCAAATTCCACCGGAATCGGCTCCTCACCGGCCGTGAACACCTGGGGACCGTCGGGAGTGAGGCACACCGTGTGCTCCCAATGTGCCGATAGCGACCCATCGGCGGTGCGGACGGTCCATCCGTCTGCGTCCACAGAGGTTTGACGCGACCCGACGTTGAACATGGGCTCTATGCACAGGGACATGCCGGTGCGGAGCCTCAGACCCTGCCCCGGCTTGCCGTAGTTGGGAACCTGGGGCTCTTCGTGCATCTGCCGCCCGATACCGTGCCCGACGTACTCTTCCACCACCCCGTAGCTGTTGGCCTCGCCGATGGCCGCCACCGAGGCGCCGATGTCACCCAGATGGCCCCCCTTGCGCACCTGACGGACCCCGGCCCACAACGCCTCTTCGGTGACATCGATGAGACGTTGCGCCTCGGGGCTCACGGCACCG
>JAICNB010000119.1 GCA_025928935.1 Acidimicrobiia bacterium | reverse complement strand
GGCGCTTCGACGCCGCTGCCCGGTGCGTTCGTCAGGCTGGAAGGGGTGGTGGTCGGCGACTTCCAGGGCGACAGCTTCGCCGGCACCCAGCTCGGTGGCTTCTTCATCCAGGAAGAGCCCGCCGACCACGACGCCGATGCCAACACCTCAGAAGGGGTCTTCGTATCTGCTCCTTCGGCCCCCGAGGTTACGGTGGGCGATGTCGTCAGCGTCACCGGTGTCGCCGCTGAGGCATCAGGCAAGACCCAGCTCGGCAACGTCACCGGGGTGGCGATCCTGGGCTCTGACCCGGGCGCGGTGCTGGCGACACCGGTGTCCCTCCCGGTGAGCGCCCAGTCGGATTGGGAGAAGTACGAGGGGATGTTGGTGAGCTTCGACCAGGACTTATACATCTCCGAGTACTTCAACTTCGACCGCTTCAATGAGATCGTCCTCACCACCGACCGCCAATATCAGGGGACCCAGGTCGCTGAGCCGGGCCCCGCGGCCAATGCGGTGGCCGCGGCCAATGCCCTGGCCCGGATCACTCTCGACGACGGGCGCAGCAGCCAGAACCCCGACCCGGCGATCCACCCCAACGGGGAGGAGTTCACCCTGACCAATACCTTCCGGGGCGGTGACATCCTCCAGGACGTCACCGGTGTGCTCGACTTCGCCTTCGGCCTCTATCGGATTCAGCCCACCCAAGGAGCCTCCCACGTCGTGACCAACCCGAGGCCGACCGTGCCCGATCCGATACCGGGGGACATCAGGGTGGCCAGCTTCAACGTGTTGAACTTCTTCACCCACCTCGATGACGGGGTCAACGACATCTGCGGCCCGACCCAGAACCTGGAGTGCCGTGGCGCCGACGACGCCGAGGAGTTCCAGCGTCAGCTGGACAAGCTGGTGGCGGGGATCATCGCCCTCGACGCCGACATCGTCGGCGTCCAGGAGATCGAAAACGATATCCACCCAGCCGAGGTCGACGGCAACCGGGCCCACGACCCGGTGCTCACGCTGGTGGAGACGTTGAACGCGGTCGAGGGCGCCGGGACCTGGGCATGGGTGGGTGGGGCGACCCACTACAACGACTACCCGGTCCGCAACGACATCATCTACAAGCCGGCCTCGGTGCAGCTGGAGGGAGGCCCGATCGCCCTCGCCGACGAGGCGTTCGACAAATTCGTCCCCGGCGCCGCCGAGCCGGTGGGCCGGCCCCCACTGGCCCAGACCTTCCGCCAGGTCGCGGCCCAAGGAAGCCACCAGCCCTTCACCGTGGTGGTCAACCACTTCAAGTCGAAGAGCTCCTCCTGTGCCGCGCTGGGCGACCCCAACCTGGGCGACGGCCAGGGCGACTGCAACCTGACCCGGGTCGCCCAGGCCGAGGCATTGCTCGATTTCATCGACTTGCTCGACGACAGCTCGAGCGGGGTGCTGGTCATGGGAGACCTGAACAGCTACGCCATGGAGGACCCGATCACCACCCTGAAGGCGGGAGGGCTGACCGACCTGGTGCAACAGCACGAGGGATCCGGGGCCTACAGCTTCGTGTTCGACGGCCAACTGGGCAACCTGGACACCGCCTTGGCAACCCGGTCGATGCTGAACCGGGTGAAAGGGCTGACCACGTTCCACATCAACGCCGACGAGCCCGACATCCTCGACTACGACACCAGCTTCAAGCTGCCCCCACAGGATGCGCTCTACGAGTCACTCCCCTACCGGGTGTCGGATCACGACCCGTTGATCGTGGGCCTTACCTTCGGGGGCCCCAACAACTAGCCGTAGACCAAGGGCCGAGAACCGAAATGTTTGGAAGACAACGTTTGCGGAATAGGAAGCGGCCGCCGGCGGACATCGCGGCGCTCGTCCAGACCTGTGGAAATAGCGGACATCGGACATAGGGGAAGTATTCATGCGATCTCGTTCAGTTGCTCTCGTAGGACTGGTGGCACTGGTGTCGGCCACCACTGGAGTAGGCCTCGCCATGGCGGCACCTAAGGAGCCGAAACCGCCGGTCATCCAGGACGGTTCCGTGGTCGAGGTGCAAATCCTCTCGCTCAACGACTTCCACGGGAACCTCGAGCCTCCGGCAGGGTCCAGCGGGCGGGTCGGCGCGACACTCGCCGGCGGCGCCGAGTACCTCGCCACTCACGTCGCCAACCTGGAGCAGGCCAACCGGAATACGATCGTGGTCGCCGCCGGGGATCTCATCGGGGCCACCCCGCTCCTCTCCGCCGCGTTCCACGACGAGCCGACGATCGAAGCCATGAACCAGATCGGGCTAGACCTCAGCTCAGTGGGCAACCACGAGTTCGACGAAGGGTCGACTGAGTTGCTCCGCATGCAGAACGGCGGTTGCCACCCGGTGGACGGCTGTGCAGACGGGACCGGGTTCGACGGAGCCGATTTCCAGTACCTCTCGGCCAATGTGGTACAGGAGAGCAACGGTGAGCCTCTGTTCCCGGCGTACTCGATCGAGAACTTCCACGGGGCGAGGGTGGCGTTCATCGGAATGACCCTCGAGGGAACCCCGACGATCGTCAGCCCTTCAGGTGTCGCCGGTCTCGACTTCCTCGACGAGGCCGACACCGTCAACGCCCTCGTCCCCGAGCTGACCCGCCGTGGCGTCGAGGCAATCGTTGTCCTCGTACACGAGGGCGGCCAGCCGAACACAGCCGCAAACGAGACCACCATCAACCAGTGCCCCGGTGTCTCCGGGCCGATCGTGGACATCACGAACCGGCTCGATGACGAGGTCGACCTGATCATCTCCGGCCATACCCACCAGCCCTACAACTGCGTGATCGACGGCAAGCCGGTCACCAGCGCCTTCTCGTTCGGCCGGTTGGTGACCGACATCGACATGCGGGTCGATCGCAGCACTGGTGACGTCGTGACGAACGGAATCACGGTCAACAACCGGATCATCACACGGGATGTGCCTCTGAACTCGGGGCTCACTGAGCTCATCGCGCACTATCTCGAAGTCATCGCTCCAATTCGCGACCGCCCAATAGGCAACATCACCGCCGACATCGTGCAGACCAACGACGACTCGCGGGAACAGCCCATGGGCAACGCCATCGCCGACGCCCAGCTTGCCGCCACTGCCGGCGCCGATGTCGGCCAAGCCGTGGTGGCCTTCATGAACCCGGGTGGTGTCCGTGCCGGGCTGACCTACGCCAGCAGCTCGGTCGGTGAGGGCGACGGGGTGGTCACCTTCGGTGAGGCTTTCACCGTTCAGCCGTTCGGCAACTCGCTGGTCACAATGACCCTGACCGGCGCCCAAATCGAGACGGTGCTCGAGCAACAGTTCTGCGGGGTCAATGACACCGCGTTCCGGGTGCTCCTTCCCTCCGCCGGCTTCCACTACACCTGGGATGCGTCGCAAGCTGCGCTCATTGACCCGGGCTGCACCGGCGACGTGGTCTCCGGCATCACGTTGAACGGCCAGCCGCTGGTGGCCGGCACTTCGTACCGGGTGACCGTCAACAGCTTCCTCGCCGACGGCGGCGACGGGTTCAGTGGTCTTCTGGCCGGAACAGACCGACTTGGCGGCGAGGTCGACACCGACGCCTTCGAGGCGTACCTGACGGCGAACACGCCTCCGGGTCTGTCGCCCCCGCCAACCGACCGCATCGACGTCGTACCCTGAGCTTCGGCGCCTCAGGGCGTGGCGAGACCGATGGGTCTCGGCACCGGGATCGACCTGTGTCTACGCCCAGCCCGGCACAATCACCGGGTCGATCGGAGTCGTCGCCGGCAAGCTCGCCAAGCGGGAGGCGTGGCAGCGCCTCGGTGTCCACTGGGAGGAGTTGCATCTGGGCCAGAACGCCACCTTCGGCGTGCCCGACGATCCCTATACCGATTCGGAGCGGGAGAGGCTGAAGGCGACCCTGGATTCGATCTACGAGGATTTCAAGTCGCTGGTGGCCGAAGGGAGAAGCGGGGGATCAGGCTCCCCGAGCGCAAGGAGAGCAGCGAACCGGTGCGGCAGTTGACTGCAACGCTC
>JAICNB010000126.1 GCA_025928935.1 Acidimicrobiia bacterium | reverse complement strand
GTCTGCGTCGAGGTAGGAACCGCCCTTGCCGATCAGGACGTCGGGAGCACCCTTTACGTAACATCGGATCACCGAGCGGCCGTTGTGGTCGTTCATCTCATGGAAGGTGGCCATGAACTTGTAATCGGAGTCGAAGGGGACCTCGGCGACACGGGGATATGTGGCCCTCGTCTCTTCGATGTCCAACCCCCCCTTTGCCCCGAGCACGATCAACGCTCCCTCGGTTGGGTCGCCGATCAGGGCGTCACCGTCGAGCACCGCATCGGCGCAGAGGATCATCGGGAGCAGATACGGGTCGAGATCGACTCTATCGCCACCGACATGTGCTACCTCGCCCGTTGTCGAATATCCCTCCCCTGACACCTTGTAAGGCGCGTGACCGGGAATTATCAGCTCGCGTGCCGTCATCTTGTTGAGGGTGAGGGTCCCCGTCTTGTCCGAGCAGATCGCCGAAGTCGAGCCGAGAGTCTCCACAGCCGGCAGCCTCTTCACGATCGCGTTGCGGCGGGCGATCTCCCTGGTGCCGATCGACAACAGCGCGGTCACCACGGCGGGCAGACCCGTGGGGATGGCCGCAACGGCCAGTGCCACGCCGGTGATGAACAACGTGTCGAAGGTCTGACCTTGCGCCAGCCCGAGCAAGATCACCAGTACCAAAGCCACGGCGGCGATCGAAGCGATCACCTTCGAGAGGCCGTCGAGCTGTTTCTGCAGCGGTGTCTTCTCGGTCTCGGTGCCGGCAAGCAGGTCGGCGATGTGGCCGATTTCGGTCTGCATCCCGGTCGCGGTCACGATCATCTCCCCACGTCCACGGGTCACCGATGTGTTCATGAAGGCCATGCAGGTGCGATCGCCCAGGGCGACCTCATCCGAGATGACCGGAGCGGTGTCCTTGCCCACAGGCAGGCTTTCGCCGGTGAGCGCCGCTTCCTCGATCTCGAGAGTGGCGGCCAGGACGATCCGCCCGTCCGCGGGCACCACGTTCCCGGCCTCCATCAGGACCACGTCACCGGGCACGAGATCCTCCGCCGGCACCTCGAGCACCTGGGTGTCGCGTCGGACCCTGGCGACGGTCTTCATCATCGAGGCCAGGGCGGCCACGCTCTCCTCGGCCTTGGCCTCTTGGCGGAGCCCGATGATCGCGTTGAACACGGTCAGCCCGGCCAGGAGAGCCGTCGTGGCGACGTCGCCGGTCACCAGTTGGTTGACGACCGCGGCGACCAGCAGGACGATCTGCATGAAGTCCTCGTACTGACGCAGAAAGGCCTGGAAGGCAGACTCCTTCTCCCCCTCCGACAGACGGTTGGGCCCGTACCGCTGCAGCCGTTCCTCCACCTGACCCTGTCCGAGGCCCCGGGTGGGGTCCACCTCGAAGGAGCCGGCCACCGTGTCCACGTCTGCGTCGTACCAATTGTCTCGATCTACAGCCACGATCGCCAAGGGTCACCACCTCATTCCGGGCCAATGTTCACGGTCATTGAACCAACCAGCCGCCCTCGGGGCGTCCCCCGACATGGGCGAATTCACCCCCGGTTCCGACCCCCGGCATCACGCGCTAGCTTCGCAAGCCATCGGATCCGTCCCCGAGACCCTCGGGCAGTGACCGGTTCACCTCGTCAGACTCCGATCAGCATCTCCCCGGGCCGGCGCAACCGCGAAGGCATGCGCTGGATCCCGGGGGGAGGTTTTCTCATGGGCTCGGAGGACTTCTACTCGGAGGAGCGCGTCCTCCCCTGAGCACATGGTGGGAGAACCGATGCGGACAATCTGATCGCCTCGTGCCCTCCAAATCGAACGGGTCGGGACCAGCCGGATCCGACTAGAACGACCGCGATAGGGGCGTCTGCCCCGCCCGAGCGACCTCATCACATCTCGTCAAAGGCCCATTTGAATCGTGATAGGTTCCGCGGTTGACCAAGCGCCGCCGGCGGCGGCGCGGGACCGAGGAGGAGCATATGGCACATCGAGCGGCTGGGCCCCCCGAGATGTCCAAATCGGAGCTCGCCGCCGGGATCGGGGTGATGTTCGCCGCCACGATGATGATCGTGGGCGGGATATTCCAGATCTTCCAGGGTCTCGCCGCGGTGATGTCCGGCGAGTTCTTCGTAGACGTGGCCGATTACGTGGTGAGGCTCGACGTGGAGACCTGGGGCTGGGTGCATATGGTCCTTGGCGCACTGATCGTCATCGGCGGCTTCTTTCTTTTCTCGGGCAGCAGGGGCGCCGCCATCTTCGCCCTGGTCCTTGCGGTAGCAGGTGCCATCGGGAACTTCGCCTTCATCCCCTACTACCCATTCTGGACCTTGCTGCTGATAGCCGTCGACATCTACATCATCTGGGCCATCGCCCGTTCCGGCATCCTCGAGGGCGAACGCGCTTGAAGGCTGATGCTGAGCCGAGAGATCAGAGCCAGGCCGATGGGGTCAATGGAGGAGGTGGCTGAGGCGTCACAATGGCCGCCATCTCGGTTCGCCCTATCCCGGCCCCGGCCAGGGCGTGGATGACCGAGGTCCTGACGGTGAGCCCGTCGTCAGGGTCATGCCAGAAATGGACGAGGGCGGTCACCCGCACCGGGTCGACGCCAGTCAGATAAACCACTGGCGCCGGATCAGCCATCACGCCTGGCGCCGACCCGACGGCCTCCGAGAGCCAGCTGCGGACCTCCTCGAAGTCGCGCGACCTGACTCTCACCTCGACGTCGGACCGACGAGAGCCATGCTCGGTGTGATTGAGGAGCGGCTCACGTAGGACCTCGGAATTGGGGAGGTGCGCCAAACGGCCGTCGAAGGTCTCAACCACCACCACCCGGCTGTTCATCTCGACCACATTCCCCACATAGCCCAGGGATTGGACCTCATCTCCGACATGGATGGGGCGTCGAGTCTGGAGGACGATTCCGGCGGCGAAGTTCTCCGCGATCCCACGCAGGGCCAGGGCCAGGACGATGCCGATGACGATGACAGCAGCCAGCAACGGTTGGATCGGGACGCCCAGAAGGGAGAGGGCGATCCCTACCCCGATGAAGATCACCAGGTAGCCGACGGTTCGTGCGATCAGGTCGCGCAGCTCAGGGGTGATCCCTTCGAGCCTCGTCATGACCCGAGCCATGGCCTTGCGCGCCGCCCGGGAGAGGATCCACGCCAGCAGCATGACGACGAGGGCCAGAGCGGCCATCCAAGGATCGATGCTGGTCTCGGTCAGGGTCTCGGCGTCGACGGCGAGCACCGTGCTCATCGCAAGCAT
>JAICNB010000129.1 GCA_025928935.1 Acidimicrobiia bacterium | reverse complement strand
GGCTCCAACCAGCTTTTCGTCGCCGACGGATCGGGTTTCCGCCTGGCCGACAGCGCGGTCTTCGCATGGCCCCCGATCGGCGAGGAGGATCTGGTTACCGGCGTTTCGATGGCCGATGTCAACCGCGACGGACTGCTCGACATCGCGGTCGGGCAGCACTTCAACAGCACCGTCGACGCCGGGGCTCGGGTCCCCGTCCGGTTGTTCCTGAACCGGGGCGAGGCGCGATTCGAGGAGGTGACAGAGGCGGCCGGGTTGGTCGGGCTGCCCACGAAGGGCCCGCACGTGGAGTTGAACGACATGGACAACGACGGATGGCCCGATCTGGTCACCACGGCCTCGGCCTCGGACGGCACCCGGCCAGCGGTCTTCCGCCACACGGGTCTAAGCGGCGATGTCCCGACTTTCGCCACGCCCGAAGGCCTGGGGAGCCCCCAGTACTGGGTGGCCGGGCCGACATCAGATGTCGATCGCGATGGCAGGCTCGACATCTTCCTCGTCGAGTTCGATCCGGCGCTCCCCTCGCTCATGTTGCGGAACGAGACCGGCTCGGGGCATTGGCTGGAGGTGTCGGTCGCGTCCGACCTCGGTTGGGGCGTCGGCTGGCGGGTCGAGGTGTTCGACGGGAACAACCTGCTCGGTGCTAGGGAGATCACGACCACCCAGGGGTATTCGGCCGGAGTGGCCCCGGTGGCCCACTTTGGGCTCGGCGACGTCGAGCGGGTGGATATCCGTCTCACCCCGCCGGGCGACGGCGACCAGGTGGTGCTCACCGATCAGCCCGCAGACCAGCATCTCCGCTACCCCACCGGCTGCTGACACCCCCTGATTCCCCGCCTCCAGCTCTTCGGGCCGTCATGAATTCGTAGACTCGCTGTCGTGTCAGACCTGCTCGGTCTCCTCGAAACGGCCTTCTTTCGGAGCGGTCTGCGGCTTGGGATTGTCGCCTTGGGGACGGGCTGGGCTCTGCGCCTGGTCGTCGGACGCTACCGGCCACCGCTCCCGATATTCGGGCTCTTCCTCGCCGTGGTCACTGTGGCCAGTCTCTATCTGACTGAACAGCCACTGGGCCCGTTGGTGCCCGCACTGGTGCTCATCGTCGGAGCCGTCTTCATCGCACGCCTGCTCAAGGCGCCGCGGTGGGTGCTTCCCCTCGTCGCCTTTCCCGGCGCAATCTGGCTGGCGTCGGCGGCTCCGGACACCCAGTTCCTCTGGGTGCGCATCCTCATCGCGGCGCTGATCCCGCTGGGTGGCTTTCTCATCGGCGAGTTCGAGCGACGTCACGATCGGCTCGGCCTGGGTGTCATCTTTTTCACCCTGGCTGTGCTCGGGATGTTCGCCGCCGTGCCCGATACCGAGCAGGCACTGATCATCGGCTCGGCGGCTGTGGTTCTCACTCTCCTTGCCTGGCCCAAGGTCGCGGCATCGGTTGGAGCCGAGGGGGCTTATGCAGCGGTCGCCGTGTTTCTCTGGATCACCGCGGAAGGAGGAGGCTCGAGACCACCTTCGATCTTCGGGTCGGCGGCATGTCTCGGTTACCTGCTCCTCGAGCCCCTCATCGTGAGACTGAGACCGAGGGCGGCCGAGCTGTTGTCCCGGGTGCGACGGAACTGGTTGGGCGCGGTGCTGGCATCGATCCCCCAGTTCCTACTGGTCATCGTCTGCTCACGTATCGCAGCCCGATTCAGCATCATGCTCCCGGCGGTTCTGATCGTCCTGGCGGGATATGCCCTTGCCATGGGCGCGGCCTTCTATGCCGTCGCCCGGGTGCCGGAGCCCGAACGGGTCGTTCCGAGCCCGTACTGAGTCCGTTGCTACTGGCCCCCGTTAGCATGCCCCTCCATGTGGAGGAGGAGCCCGCGGGTTCTGGGCGCGCTCGTCGTTGGCGCCATCGTGGCCTCTTTGATGGCCGGTGAATCCGTCTTGCCTGCGCTCGCGCAGACTGCCGAGGTTTCGGCGACCGTGGAAACCGATGCCGTCCCCAGTGGAGGAGATGCCGACGATCCGGCCATCTGGGTACACCCTTCCGACCCTTCGCGCAGCACCATCATTGGCACCGACAAAGAGGGCGGTCTCGCCGTCTACGACCTCCATGGCAATCAGATCCAATATGTGTCGGGCGTCGAGCCCAACAACGTCGACATCAGACATGACTTCCCGCTCGGCAGCGGGCTGATCGACCTCGTCGTCTCGTCGGACCGTGCCAACGACGAGATCGCCTTCCACGCCGTCGACACCGAGACACGCCAGCTGGTCCCTATGGGCAGCTTCGCCCCCGGCATCGACATCTACGGCATCTGCCTCTATCACAGCCCTGTCAGCGAAAGCTATTACGTGTTCGTCACCTCGGAGGAGGCCGGCCCGGTCGGTCAATTCGCGCTGAGCGACAACGGCAGCGGTGGCATCTCGGCTACTGAGGTCAGGCGGTTCCAGATGAACAGCACCTCCGAGGGTTGCGTCGCCGACGACGGTCTCGGCTACCTCTACGTCACCGAGGAAGACGTCGGCATATGGAAATACGACGCCGAACCAGGCGCTGGGTCCAACCACCTCGCCGTAGACGGAGTAGGGCCGAACCTGGAGGCAGATCTCGAGGGTGTCACCATCTATTACGGCCCCGAGGACACCGGCTATCTGATCGTGTCCAGCCAGGGCTCGCATGATTACGCCGTGTACGAGCGCGAAGGCGACAACAGATTCCTCTCGAAGTTCGAGATAGTCGACTCGGCTGCCATCGACGCGGTTTCCAGCACCGACGGAATCGACACCATCAGCACCGGCCTCGGCCCCTCCTTCCCGAAAGGGCTGTTCGTGGTGCAGGACGGTGACAACGACCCGGATGAGAACAACTTCAAGGTCGTCCCCTGGGAAACAGTCGCTCGATCCACCGACCCGCTCCTCATGATGGAGACCGGATGGAACCCGCGTGATGAGAACGCCCGCGACCTGCCCCGGGCCCCACTGCCGGCGGTGCCAACCGGCCCCACTCCGCAGCCGGCGGCCGTCTCGCCATCCCCGTGGAGCGTGGCGGGTGCGTCGGTCGCTGCTGCGGAGGATGATGGGATGGTGACGGGCGACGGGTC
>JAICNB010000107.1 GCA_025928935.1 Acidimicrobiia bacterium | reverse complement strand
GCCTCCGCCGCCAGGTCGCGTGGGGATATGCGGGCCGGCGCCACCTCCGCCGGGTCGGAAGGGCGCACCGCTCCGGTCATCCCGTCGCCTCGATCTGGCCATCGCGGAGATGGATGGAGCGGTCTGCATGAGCCGAGACCTGGTTGTCGTGGGTGACCACCATCAGGGTCAGCCCGTCGGCCCTCAACTCGTCGAACAGGTCGAGCACCGCCCCTCCCGTCGCGGAGTCGAGGTTCCCTGTCGGCTCGTCGGCGAGTAACAGCGCCGGTCGGGTGACGATGGCGCGGGCTATGGCCACCCGTTGACGCTCCCCACCTGAGAGACGCGTGGGCATGAAGTCCATGCGACGGCTCAGACCCACCCGGATCAGCGCCGTCTCCGCGGCCGGGACCCTGTCGGCCCTGGGCATCCCGTTATAGATCGTCGACAGCATCACGTTCTCGATGACGCTGCGATGGGCCAGGAGGTGGAAGGATTGGAAGACGAAACCGATGCGACGGCTGCGCAGCCCTGCACGCTGCCCCTCGTCCAGATGGGACGTGTCGATGCCCTCGAAGAAATAGGACCCGCGTGTCGGCCGGTCGAGAAGGCCGATCAGGTTGAGCATGGTCGACTTGCCCGATCCGGAGGGCCCGACCACTGCCAGATAATCGCCACGGTTCACCGTCAGCGAGGCACCTGTCAGGGCCGGAACGGACACGTCCCCGGCGGCGAAGGTGCGGCCCACATCCTCGAGCTCGACGACAGGCTCGGCCGGGCTCATGCCGCGCTGGTGGTCGTCACGTCGATCGTGGTCTCGGTGGTCTCCCCGGCCTCCGTGGTGTCGGTCGTCTCCGTGTCGAAGTCATCTGACGTGGCGGTGGATCCTTCGCGGCCGACCACCACCCAATCGCCCTCGACGAGCGAGCCTTCGAGAGGGCTCACCTCGACCAGGCCGCCTGCGGCCAGGCCGGGTCGGACGGTCACGGTTCGCAGCGAGTCATCGTCCTCTTCCACCTGGACGATGGTCGAGCCATTGGCCGTGGCGGAGAGGGCAGCCGCGGGGACCGCCAGCACCTCTCCCCCGGTGGAGCTGACCGGGATCGTCACCCGGACGTTTGTCCCGATGATCTCCGGTGGTATCTCAGCTGGGGTTATCTCCAGGTAGATCCGGTCGGGCTGCACCCCGTCGGTTCCGGCCCGGTCGGCCTTGAACGTGATTGCACCAGGGATCACGCCCCCCGTCTCCGGGTTCTCGATCTCCACCTCCATCCCCACTTCGACCCTGGGCGCGTCGCGCTCGGTGACAGACGAGCGGAGCGCAAGCTCTGAACCGGACACAGTGATGAAGGTGCCGTCGATGACCGAGCCACGGGTGACTGCCACCTGGTCCACCCTGACCGGCGTTGCCTTGAGAAAGATGATCTCGCCGGCCGGGAGCCACGCACCGAGCCCTGCCTCGAGCGTCGCGAGCTCGTCCTGAGCGACGCCAACCTCTTGACGTGCGGAGTCGATCTGACGACGTATGCCGGAGGTGTCGACGCCTCGCTGCAGATCGGCAAGGGACGCTTGGGCCACCGTGAGACGAGCTATCGCCGCATCGACCAGCGCCTGCTGTTCGGTGGCAGTACGGGTCTGATCGAATCGCGCCTGATCGAGCGTGGCGGTCGCCTCGGCCACGGCCACGCCCGCATCTGGAACCCCGTTGGCGAGATCCTGCTGCGCCGCGGCAAGGGAGGCCTCGGCCGCGGTCACCGCCTGTGCGGCGAGCAGATTGGCGCGATCCGAGTCGATGTTGGCCAGGCCCCAGGCATCGCGGGCTGCGTCGATCTCCGCCTGTGCAGCCGCAACCGCGGCCTGACCCGAACCGGCGTTGGCATCCCTCAGGGCTTGCTCGGCATCGGCGACGGCTGCCTGAGCCGCAATCACCCGGTCACGCGCCGCCCGGAGCGCCGTCTCGTCTTCGGCAGAAAGACCGTTCGGGCGGTAGCCCGCCGACTCGTACCACGCCGCGACCGCGGCACTGGTGTCGGCATCCCAGACGTTGTCCGGTGTCCCGCCGAAAAAGCCCATCCTGGCCAGGGCCGCTTCCACCTGGAGCACATCGTCGCCGTTGGCTCCAGGACGCAGATCACGGTACATCGGGATCTCACCGGTGAGTGCGAAGACCGGTCGGCCCACCACCTCCACTGCGAGCCCACCTTCGACCAGCTCGGAGCCCACCTCCACCGCCTGCGTGACCACGAGCTTCTCCGGCGTCTCGGCAAACGAGCCGGAGAGGGCCACCGACAAGGGCTCGTCGTAGACGATGTCGCCCCGGGTGATCACGTCCGCGGAGAGGACCTCTCGGACCACCTGAACGGTGATGTTCGATGCCTCGGGCGGCTCGGCCTCTGCAGCGGCCTCGGCCGGCGATTGGATCCTCGATCCGAAGAACCAGCCAAGACCGGCGGCCAGCACCACGGCCCCGATCACCGAGCCCAACAGAACGTTGCGTCTCAAAGCCCCGGCTTCTCCCTAATCCGACTCGCCCCGGGTCAACCCCGATTACCGGCCTCGATCTCGCGGATCTGCTCTAGTGCTTCCCGGTTCTCGGCGATGAAATCGGCCTCATATTCCGCGCTCACCTCCTGGAACACGTCGTAGTAGTCGCCGCGGCACTCGTAGTCGGCCACCGCAAGGTCGATCTCTTCCTGCTGCAACGCGGCCAGTGCCTCCTGATCCACGTCCTGCTGGGCCTCCTGTTCGGCCGTTGCGAAGAAGGCGTCGATCTCCTCCTGTGTCTTCTCTGCGAAGAAGGCGTCGATCTCTTCCTGGGTCCATCCGGCGAAGGGGTCTGCGAAGCCGCCACCGGGCCCGACGAGTGCGTCGAACCGCTCCTGGAAATCGGTCCAGATGACCTCTTGCATGGCGGTCATCGACTCGTATTCGAATCCACGCTCGGCCATGCAGGCAGACCAGTTCTGATCTAGCTCGACTATGCGTGGATCGGCGCTGACCGCCTGGTACATGGCGTCCATGGCCGGTTGCAGATCCGCCCATAGATCCTCGGTGGCACTCATGTCCCCGTACTCGGCCTCCTGGGCCTCGCCGTAACAACCGGGGCCAAAGCCGGTCATCGTCTGATACTCCTCGCCGGTGGCCTCGTCGACCTCGGTCACCATCAGCGCCTCGTTCTCCTCCTCGGTTCCGTAGAGCGCCTCGTTCCAGGCGGTCATCTCCGACTCGGACATGTTCTCCAGCAACTCCTGGTTGGGGTCGACCCACTCCTCCTCGACCGCCGGGCCCTCGGTGAGCTCCTCGTTCCCGTACCAGGTGGTGATACCGAACCCTTGTGTGCGGACGTACTCCTCCTCGTCCCACTCCTCGCCGACCATGAACGAGCCCTCCGGAGGCATCACCGGCTGGTACTCGAACCCGGCCTCTGCCATGCACTGGCGGATCGCCTCCTGGATCCGGGCCTCCTGCTCCCGGTATTCGGCCTCCTGTGCCTCGGGGTCCTCGTTGCCGTAGCCGAAGAAGTCGGCCATCGTCTCCCCCTCCGAGCTCGACTCCGCGGTCGTCGAGTCGGCCCCGGTCCCCCCGCCTCCACAGGCGGCGATGATCGACATCGCCACCGAGAGCATGAGCCCCCGTCTCATCCGGTCCTCCTTGGCAAACCACCCCGCGCGATGAGCGCTCGTTGGACATAGACGCTACCCGCGCAGGATGGGTTCCCGTGAGCAGAAATCGGAGGCCAAGCCAATGTTTCGCGACTCTCGTCTATGACTCTTGACGTTGTTCAACGATCACTAGTAGATGGTGTCGTATGAGAACCGAAGTGCCCGGGGGTGGCCAGACTGCTCGTCCTCCGCATCTGCGCGCCGTGGGGCCTCCGGGCGCTTCGGTCCGGCCGACGGCGAGGGTCCGGCCGGTGGTCCCGGTCCGGCTGGAGTCTCGCCGCGGCGATGTCCCGCCCGCCGACCCCTACGTCAGGAGATTCTGGGTGGCCGCGATCGGCTCGAGCGCCGTGGCCGAACTGCTCCGCCTGGTTCGGGCGGCCGAGAAGGGGGAGGGGGTGCGGCTGCCCAGAACCCTCCCGACCCTGATCAGGGCCGGCCTCGTCAAGGCGGAGTCGGCCGGTTTGATCGTGTTCGACCAGGTGCCCATGGTCCCCCTCGAGCTTCGCTGGCGATTCCCGCCCTTGCTCGCCGCGGAGCACTCCAGATGGGTCGAGTCCCGTGTGCAGCCACCCACCCCATAGGGGGACGGGTACACACGACATGTGTGGTTGGAATCGAGTGGTTCAGCGTCGGATGGCGAGGAGGGCCATCAGGATCAAGGCAACGACTTCCCCGATGAGGAAGGCCAGGGCGACCCGCACATCGGGGGCACCGCCGAGGAGCAACAAGGCGAGGACGGCCACGACGAGGCCACCGAACCAGGCGCCGGCAAGTCTCGACGTCCGTGCTTCTGCCACCAGGACCTGACCCGCGACCTGTGCCGTGGCCGCGGCCATGACCCCGGCAGCGGTGAGCCCGGCGACGAGATGGGAGGGGACGAACTCCGGCCCGAACAGGAAGGCCACGATGTCCGACCCGACCAGCCATCCGACCAGGCCACCGACGACTGCGAGACCACCGCCTATCGCCACCACACTCCGGGCATACCGGCCCAGTCGATGGCGATCCTCGGAGGCAGCCACACCGACGAGATAGGGGAGGATCCGGCCCTGTAGTGAGAAGATCAGGGTCAGGGGCGCCCGGTAGAGGGTGAAGGTGACGAACACCACGGACACCAGCGCAGGATCGGCACCCAGAGCGGCGACGGCGATCGGGGCCGCACCGAGGAGCACCTGGGAGGACGACGTCGCCCCCACGTATCCGCCGAGGAAATGTGACGCCGGCGCCGCAGGAGCTCTCGGGTCGCCCTTGTCGTGGCGCCACCAACGCATCCCGAGGACGGCGAACCCACCCAGGACCATCGCCCATCCCAGGGATTCGGCCGACGCCGCCAGTTGGATGGCGAGCACGCCGGCGGCCAAACGGACGACCGTCTCGATGATCAGGACCCATCCGACGTCGGCGAACAGCCGCCTTCCGGCCAGGACCCCCTTGCCGACGAACAGGAGGGCGAACCCGATCATCAGCAACACGATCTGGAGCACGTATTGCCAGCTGCCCTCGAACAGCCGGTCGAGGGTGACGACGACGAACCCGCCACCGACCACAGCCCCGATGCCGGCCATGACGGCCGTCGGCCTCAGGTCGTGGGGGATCGCTCGTCGCCCGGAAGCGACCTCACGTGTGACGTACTGCTCGACAGGCACGAGGAGAACGGTGGCCAGGATGAAGAACAGGGTCCAGAGGACGCCGATGGGGGCAAAAGCCTCAGGACCGAGGGCCCGCCCGCCGTACACCTGGAACAGATAGGCGCCGACCGCCCCGATCAGCCCACCGGAGACCATGAAGGTGGTACCCGGCGCCCGGAAACCCCTCCGGTCGGCCTCGAGCACAGGTGCGCTCAACGAGCACCGAACCCGCTGAGGACCGTCCAGACACTCTTCCAGAGCACGCGGAGGTCCATCACCGGGGACATGTGCTTGATGTAGTAGAGGTCATAGGTCAGCTTCTCGATGGTGTCCGCTTGATCATCGGCATATCCATAGCTGACCTGAGCCCATCCGGTGATCCCCGGACGCACCAGGTGACGGTGGGCATAGAAGGGGATCTGCTCTGTGAACATGTCGGCAAACGGCACCTGCTCGGCCCGTGGCCCGACCAGGCTCATGTCCCCTTTGAGCACGTTCCAGAGCTGAGGTATCTCGTCGAG